>MNXM01000276.1 GCA_001872605.1 Armatimonadetes bacterium CG2_30_59_28
AAAAGGAGGGTAGCCTCCATCGTGTAGCTGCCTGTGTGAGCTACCGGACGCTGAAGCGATCCGGCGTCCTTTTGTGGGGGAACTTCCAAAACGATGCACGAGGGATCCCGGGCCTGCCCAATTTCACATCTCTTGTACGGATGGTGGCAATCTGCGAAGAGTTTGCCGTCACTTCGTGGACATCATGGAGCAGCGTTGAGGAGATCAAATGGAGCAACAACAACCTTCCATTATTCAATGCCGTCGACTCGCAGAATTGGATATCGCGAATTGGGACGCTGTGCGCGAGGCGTTGCGCGACACCGAGCCTTGCGAGTACCGGCAGTATTGGCTGGATGAGCCGTCGGAGCTTTTTCAGCCGGCGACAGCCCGCGTGGGCTGGACTTGCGACGCGCTCATCGTCTACGCCGAGCTCTCGGACTTGGACATCTTCAATCCTGTAACAACATTCAACGAACAGGCGTTTACCGAAGGCGACGCCTTCGAGGTGTTCCTCCGCCCCCGCCAACAGGACGCGTACTTCGAGATTCACGTCACGCCGATGAATCAGAAATTCCAGCTTCGCTTCGAGTCCGGAGCGTTTTTCCAGTCCCTCAAAGGCCGCAAAGGCGAGGGCGATCCCTTGGAGTCGTGCAAGTTCTACACGCCGGTCATCGAGAGTCAGACCAGAATCGCCCAAGAGAGAAACCGATGGGAAGTCGTTGCTGCGCTGCCCTTCTCCTTCCTCGTCGAGCGTGGAACGGCGGAGGAAGGAAGCGAATGGCTTTTCTCCTTCAGCCGTTACGATCATACTCGCGGTCTGCCGGCGCCAACTTTGTCCTCGACATCCCCGCACGCCGTCTGCAATTTCCACCGGCAGGAGGAATGGGGAATACTGGTGTTCACTGCTTAAGCGACTTGGTGAACATCGGTCACAGCCAAGTTCCCGACAGGTTGCTTTAGAAGCGCGAACGGACCAAGCAGGTTAAGCAACCGGTGAAGAGCCTGTACCGACGGAAACCAATATCAGAGATTAGAAAGGTGTTCTCATGCGTATCGGAGTGGTTATGGCGGGCGGTTCCGGTGAACGGTTCTGGCCGCTGTCACGGCTGAAGCGCCCCAAGCAGCTCCTCCGGCTGGCGAGTGATCGCCGCAATCTGCTGGAGGAAGCTCTGGATCGTCTGCTGCCACTCATTCCGCCCGACCGGCTGTTCCTCGCAACGAACAAGGTGTTGCACAACGCGGTCATGGAGTACCGTCTCTCGATCCCGTCAGAGAATGTTCTGACTGAGCCTTTCAAACGGAACACTGCCGGGTGCCTGGCGTATGTATCTGCCTGTTGTCTGCACCGGTTTGGCGACAGCGCTCCCGACATCACCCTCGCCATCACGACCGCCGACCATCGTATCGGCGATGATGACGAGTTTCGTCGAACGATTCTCACTGCCCTGGAAGCAGTGGAGCGCGAGGACTGTCTTGGCATTGTGGGCATCAAGCCCACGCGACCGGAAACGGGTTTCGGGTACATCGAGATTCCGCGCGGCGCGATACCCAACCATGGTGCTTCCGGCGCGCCACAGGTTTACCGAGTGGAGCGGTTCCGGGAAAAGCCCAACCGCGAGACGGCGGAAGACTTCATCGCAACGGGACGTTTCTACTGGAACAGCGGGATGTTCTTCTGGAAACTCGGAACGTTCCTCTTTGAGTTGGGTAGGGTGAATCCGGAGATCGTGCGCTCGATCCACGAAATGGCTGCAGCTTTGAGCCGAGGAGATGACCAGGCGCTCCAGAATGCCTTCGAACAAATGGACGACATCTCCATCGATTTCGCGTTGATGGAGCACACGCGTAACGTTGTCATGGTTGAGGGCGATTTCCCCTGGGACGACCTGGGCTCGTGGGATTCTCTGGATCGGTCCCGTCCGCATGACGACAAAGGCAATGTGGTCTTCGGGGACCCGGTGCTGATCGACGCCGAAGGGTGCATCGTCTACAACGAGGCGGGTGCGGAGAAGATGGCGGTGGCGGCCATTGGGGTCGAGGAACTTGTGATCGTGGTGGCAGAGGATGCGGTGCTCGTTGCGCCGAAGGGTCGCGTACAGGATGTGCGTCAGGCCGTGAGTGAGTTGAGGAAACGCGCTGCGAAACAGATATAACAGGTGTTGAGAAGTCCGCCACCATCGAGGACAGTCCGCGTTGCGTCAGATCTGTCGGAGGACGCTGAAGGTGGCTTGCAGGTCCCCGGGATGGGTGGGTAGTCTTCCACAATAGCGGTGGGGCGGCAACTGTTTTTGCGGCGTTGCGGGCCTGCGCCCGGATCAGCAATTCGCGTTTCCGTTTGACATGCCCATTCTATTTGCCTATAATGACGTTCAATTTGCAGATGAAATTGTGGGACGATGGACAAGCGGAATGTTGGGACGAGGTTTCACACCGGAATGCGATGCCCCATTCCGCTCTATCCGCGTGTCCTACAAATGACCTCAAGGAGGCGGCGCAGATGAAATCGCCCGGCGGAAACGTCAACATTAAGGTCTTGGGCGTGGGTGGCGGAGGCAGCAACGCGGTCAGTCGCATGATCGAGGCGGGTGTCAGAGGGGTGGAGTTTATTGCCCTGAATACGGATCGTCAGGCGCTGGACCTCTGCCCGGCTGAACGCAAGATTCAGCTTGGCGACATGATCACCCATGGACTTGGGGCAGGGGGCAATCCGGAGATCGGTCGACAGTCCGCGGAAGAGAGTCGCGAGGAAATCGCTGATGCTCTCGAGCGGCCGGACATGGTCTTCATCACTACCGGCATGGGAGGCGGCACCGGAACAGGCGCCGCGCCGATTGTCGCCGAAATCTCCAAGCAGGCGGGAGCGCTGACAGTGGGTGTGGTGACGCGCCCCTTCGGGTTTGAGGGCCCCATGCGAGGGCAACTCGCGGGCGCGGGTATCGAGGCGCTGCGCCAGTCGGTTGACACGCTGATTACCATCCCGAATGATCGACTCCTTGAGGTACTGGAGAGGAAGACTCCCATCCTTGAGGCGTTCCGGGCCGCCGACGATATTCTGCGTCAGGGTGTCCAGGGAATCAGCGACCTCATCACCGTCCCGGGTATCATCAATGTGGACTTCGCAGATGTGAAGTCGGTCATGCAGGATGCAGGGTCTGCCCTGATGGGGATTGGCGAAGGCACTGGCGATGAGCGTGCCTCTGAAGCCGCCAACAAGGCTGTTTCCAGCCCGCTTGTTGAGGAGTCCATCGAGGGCGCCAAGGAGGTGCTCATCAATATTACCGCAGGTTATGACTTGACTCAGGATGAGCTTCAGGAAGCGGTGGAGATTATCCGGAACGCGGCAGCCGATGACGCCGACGTGTTCATGGGACTCGCGCTGGACTCTCAGCTACAGCAGGACGTGCGGATTACCGTGGTGGCCACGGGGTTCCATCCAAAACAGGGAAGCGCTACCAAGCGGCAGGAATCCAAGACAACGTTTCAGGTGAAACGTGAAGATGCCGCCCCCACGATTGACGAGGACGATTTGGACATTCCGTCTTTCCTCCGCGGCCGGTCAGGTTGACCCCAACTGCGAGATCCCCTGCCCGTTTCGCAAGTGAGATGTATCGTTCAAGCGCAATAGCTGAAAGCCCTGGTTCCCGTGCGCCAATATTGACAGGCTCCCGTTGTTCACCCGCATGCTGCGGTGCGACGACACAGGAGCGCCAAGCGCCGCACAGACCAATCCTCGCAGCGAGCCACCATGGGCGACGATCAATACATTGCCGCAACCGTGGTGAACCACCAAGAAACGCAGGAATGCGTTCACCCGAATGTGCAGATCCTCAAGCGACTCCCCATCGGGTGGGACATGCCGCGCCGGATATTGTTTCCATTGTTCGTATGAGTCGGGGTATTCCCTGCCGACTTCCTGTCGAGTCAGACCCTCCCACTTTCCGAAGCTCCTCTCCCGCAGTCTGGAATCGCAGCAATGGGGAATTTCTCGCTGACAAACGATAATCCGAGCACTCTCATGGGCGCGTTGCAGGTCGCTTGCATACGCGACATCGATGGGGCATCCCTTCAGGCGTTCCGCGAGCGATCGTATTTGGGCCTCCCCGGACGCGTTCAAGGGAGGGTCTGCGTGTCCCTGGAATCGGTTCTCGGCGTTCCAGTTAGTCTCTCCATGTCGAACAAGCAATAGCTGCATCGCGAGGTTTGATGGACTGGGATGGCGTCTCAGGGCCCGCCCTGGAAGAAGTAGTACCCGAGGGTCGCAAGGGCGAGGGCCGCTGCCACTGCAAACCCGATTTTCCACCAACTCCACGGGGCGTCGCCCTGTATCAGTCCCGTTTGGCCGTTCACCAGAAAGCGATAGGTCTTCGCCCTGTACTGATAGGCTGCGAGCCAGACGGGCAGCAATACGTGTTTCCAGGTGATGCTGTCGTGCGTGGTATTGACGCGCAGATTCCGGTGGGTGTCGCCGGGGACCTGGATTGCGCAAGCGCGATACTCCTTGTTGTTGATATTCTTGCTGGCGATTTCCCAAGCCGGAAGAGGCTCGACATTATACTCTTCGGCCAGCCATCCCGACAGGAGCTCCGGCTGGTAGGGCGTCAGCGCCTTCAGATCAAACGGATAAACGCGCTGCATCATCTCGAAGTAAATGCCAGCGGAAGCACATATCAACTCATCATCGTAGAACGCGGTGTGTGCACCCGAAGAGGGAACCCACCGCGTCCTCTGAACCTGTCGCGTCTTGGTGACAGATCGGCCGTTCTCATGGGCCGTGTAGGTTTCAGTCTCGTAATAGTAGTAGCCCGCGTCCGCCGTCCAGTTGGAGCTTGCGTTACTGTCGAACGTCCAGAAAGGCGTGTAGACCCCGGTGATGTCGGAGAGGCGTGAGATGCGCTTCAGGTCGTTGGGGCGAAACCACAGTCCGCGTATCCACGATCGGAATTTCCCGATAGCGGAATCCTTGTCAACCTGGAACGGAATGAGTGTCTCCGGGCGGATAATGTCCGGAGGGTGATCCCCGGTCAACACATACGACGAACCACAAAAAACACACTTGGTGGAAACAATGTTTGCCGGGCAAGCAGTCGTCGCGCCACAGTTGTCACACTTGAAGCTTCTGGTCTCCAGCCCAAAACCTACGGCGTGCGGTTTCTTCTGAAGCTCATCCAGTTCGTGTTCCTCTGCGGACACCGCCGAGGTGTCGATGGATTGCTCTGTCCCACAATATTCGCATTTGAGGTCTCGCGTGCCGGCGTGGTACACCAGCGTCGCGCCGCAACTCCGGCATGCGAACTCACGGACACGATCGGTTTCTGTCCGTTCGCTCGCGGTCATCGGTGCTTTCTTTGAATCCATCATTTCATCCCTTGAGTTGCTTCTGTTGGATTGTAGACAAGGATGCCCAATAAGTCAAGCGACCGCGATGTCCGAACCGGCATGGGTGGAAACAGCGGTGGCAGACGCACAATGTTTTCCGTAGGAATATCGCGTTTTCGTGTTGACAATCGACAGTGCGAACGTTAGAATGACTGCGTTTTGGTTGGAAGTAACGGGTATCGATATCACAATCGAAGGGAGGTATCCAAATGCGAAAAAGTCTGTGGAGCGTGCTGGCGTCGACTGTGGCCTCTGTGATGTTACTCGTCGGCTGCGCCAAAAAGGCTCCCGAGGCACCGCCCATGGGTGAGATGCCGCCGCCGCCGCCGCCGCCGCCGCCAGAAGCGCCTGCGCCTGCACCTGAGGAGGGTGCAACTCCTGCGCCTGAAGCGCCGGCTGAGGGCGAAACCGCGGCACCGGCCGAGGGCGAAGCCCCGGCTCCCGCCGAAAAGGCGGCGCCCGCCACGGGTGGCTCTGACTAAGAGCAGATCCTTGTTCTCCGTTGGAGAACCAGTATGGCAACGAGGCCCCGAGACATTGGGGTCTCGTCTTTTTTTCTATTGTTCGGAACCTCATCAAAGGTTGCCCACCTTGTTTGACTACAGTGCCGCCCTCAGCCAAGTCATCGCCGATATCGCCGAATCCTGTCCGGAGTTCGCGCACATCCACCCTCGCCAGGTGTGGGTGGCGATTGCTCAGTGCAGAACTTCCGGTGTGCACGGAACCTACGCGAGCGTACTCCCCCTGCGTTTTGAGAACGGAGCGCGTGAAACCACCCACCGCGGTATTCGTGTGACGCGTCAACCTCTGTTTGACGGGGAACACGAAATCCTGTACATCATCACTTTCTACCTTCCCCGTTTCTGCGATCTGAGTTTCGACCAGAAGCTGAAAACCATCTTCCACGAGCTGTATCATATCAACCCAGACTTCAATGGAGATGTTCGACGCTTGACAGGCGGCAAGTATGCTCACGGTTCTTCCAGGAAAGCCTACGATAAAAGGATCGAGCCGTCGGTGCAATCCTACCTTGAGACCCGACGTAGAGACGCGGAGCTTCTGGAATTCCTCCACTTCAACTTCGCGGCGCTGGTGGAAGCAAAGGGACGGGTCGTGGGGAGACGCGTCAACCGACGGAGGGCGGGCCGAACGGCTGCGCCTCCCTGACCCCACTTGGCATCGGGTCCATCCAAGTGATAGAATCGCGGCCACCTGCAAGCCGCCTTTAACGGGGTTCCAAAGCAATGTCCTTGCGTTCGCCATTACCGTCCTACTCAAGTCTCCTCAGGCACAGCGGAGATGCTGCAACGCGAGGGATCATCCTTGCGAACGTCCTGACTCTTGCGTTTCTGCGCGTCGACAGACTCACCGCGCTGCTCTTTTTTGATCCATCGTCATGGTATGCGCGTCCGTGGACGCTATTGACCTATCCCGTTTTAAGCTCGACTGCCAATCCATTCTTCCTTTTGCTTATCTGCTACTGGTTGTGGGTTGTGGGTGGCAGTCTGGAGCGGTCGTGGTCGACGCGATACTTCATAAAGTTCTTCCTCGCCATCACCGCCGTCTCCGCCGTCGGGTTGTGGATCGGGTTCCTTATCACACGAGCGTCCGTCGCTACGGCGGGACTGTTTCTTCCACTCAGCGGACTGACGGTGGCGTGGTGCTACCTCAACCCAGGCGCTGTCGTGTACTTCTTCTTCGTCCTTCCACTTCAGGCTCGACATCTCGCGTGGATCACCATGGCCTTTGTCGTGTTCCACTTCGGACAGCAACACCCCGCCTATGGCCTACTCGCGTTAACCGGACCTGTCGCCGCTCTCTATTGGGTCAAGGGCATTCCTTGGGCAGATGCCCTCTTCCCAGCATCTCATCGATCAGCCGCCCGATCTGGTCGCCCGGGAACGCGGTCCTTTGGTCCTTTTGAGGCGATTGCACGGTGGCGCCGAAAGCGGCAATTCCGACGACTCTGGCAAGAGTCCGGACTCCCCGAGGACGACGTCGACATCCCGCCGCGGTAGTCACGCCCGATTACTGTCGCGAAAACGGGCAGGTGCAGTATCGCATGACACCTGCCCGTCGATTTCTTCTCATCCCCATCCCGGAAGCTACGAAGGCGGCGTGTATTCTGCGCTGACCCACACGGCGCCATTCTGCGCGCTTTCCACCGCTTTGTTGATGAAGTGTACCCCCCGTGCGCCGTCCTGAACGGTCGGGAAGTCCAGATCAAATTCGCCGGGTTCCCGTTTCTCCAGCTTGGCGCGGATTGTGTTGGCTACGTTCACATAGATGTTGGCAAATGCCTCGATAAATGCCTCCGGGTGCCCGAACGGCAAGCGCGAGTTGTGTTGCGTGATGGGCGAGAGATAACCGTTGCCCCGCTTGTAGACCTTCTCCGGACCGTCCGGGTACTTGACACGGAGGTAGTTGGGTTCTTCCTGATGCCACTCCAGGCCTGCCTTGGTGCCGTACACTCGAATGGTAAGTCCGTTCTCGTCCCCCACGGAAATCTGTGAGGCGTAGAGCACGCCGCGCGCTCCGTTGGTGTAGCGCACAAGGATGTTCCCATCATCGTCAAGTTTTCTGCCAGGCACGAAGATCGTCAGGTCGGCGCAGATTTCTGCCATCGACAAACCTGTGACGTAGTGCACCAGATTCTCGCAGTGTGAACCGATATCACCGATGCAACCCGACGCTCCGGAGGTCTTTGGATCGGTGCGCCACACCGCCTGTTTGGCGCCTTCTGTTTCCAGAGCGGTCGCCAGCCAGCCCTGCGGATACTCGACAACCACTTTGCGGAGTTCGCCCAACTCGCCCTGCCGCACAAGCTCGCGAGCTTCCTTGACCATGGGATAGCCCGTGTAATTGTGAGTTAGAGCGAACACCGATCCCGTTCGCTTGACTGTGTCGCACAAATGCTCCGCTTCCGCGACGGTGATGGTCATTGGCTTGTCGCACACCACGTTGAATCCTGCCTCCATGAAGGCCTGCGCGACAGGATGGTGAACATGATTGGGCGTCACAATGGAGACGAAATCAATTCGCTCCCCCTTGGGTAGCGCCTTCTCCTTCTCGATCATCTGCGTGTATGAACCGTAGACCCTCTTCGGGTCCAGTAGAAGCTCCTTTCCCGTTTCCTTCGACTTGGCCGCCGTTGACGCGAAGCAGCCTGCGACGAGGTCAATCTGACCGTCCAGCGCCGCCGCCTTGCGGTGCACCGCGCCGATGAAGGCGCCCGGACCTCCTCCCACCTGTCCCATCTTCAACTTCCGCTTTAGTGTTGGCATTCGACACATCACCTCCAGAGAGAATCCTCGCGTATTCCGCGTGCGCGACGGGAATTATAGCACAACCCCTTCTGAATGGCCGACCATCTGCACAAACGAAGCGCCAATGTGGCCGCCCTGAACGGTAGGCGGGTCTGCATTTACACCGGCCCATAACCGTGCTATTATGCCACGTGATCAAAGGCATGAGTACATCGCTCACCGTCACCAATCTATGCAAGCAGTTTGAGCACCGCGTCGTCCTGCGAAACGTTTCCTTTAGCGTCGCAAATGGACACGCGCTGGTCGTCACAGGCCCCAACGGATCGGGTAAGACCACTCTGATGCGCATCCTCTCCGGATTGATGCTCCCGACCAGCGGAGCGGCGAGTCTCGAGATCGACGGCACTGTGGTAGACTTCGATGAGAGAAGGCGCGAAGTGGGTTTTGTCACTCCCGAAGTCCACGTCTACCCGGAGCTGACACCCGTGGAAAACCTGAAGTTCTTCCATACGGTTCGCGGATTGGAGTGGGACGAGGCCGAGGCTGCGCATTGGCTGCGACGCGTAGGGCTGGACGCGCGCAGAGATGATCCCGTCGGGAATTTTTCATCCGGGATGAAACAGCGGGTCAAACTGATTTGCGCTTTGGCTCATCACCCTTCGCTGCTACTGCTGGATGAACCGGGAGCAAACCTGGATGAGCGTGGACGAGAGTCCCTCAGCGGAATGGTGGAGATCCAGCGGAAACGAGGGATGACGATTATCGCCACCAATGACCCAAAGGAGTTGACGCTCGGTGACGAAATCGTCGCTCTCAGGGCGTAAGAGGAATCCCTCTTTCTGGCGATCCATCGGCGCGATCTTCGGGAAGGACCTTGCGTCCGAGCTTCGCACACGGTTCGCGGTGAATACACTGCTTCTTTTCTCAGTAACGTCGTTGACCATCGTCAGTTTTTCGACAGCGAGGACGCCCCTCACCAAGGAGGCGCAGTCTGCGCTGTTGTGGATTGTGATCTTCTTCTCGGCGATGACCGGTCTCGCCCGCTCCTTTGTTCGCGAAGAGGAGAGCGGAACTGCCGATGCTCTCCGCCTAACTGCGCCTGCCGAGTCGGTTTTTTTGGGGAAGTTCGCGTTCAACTGCGTGCTGCTTCTCTGCGTTGAGGCGGTGGTCGTTCCGCTGTCGTTGATCTTCTGGGCGGTATCGGTGGACGCGCCTTTGTTCTTTACAGTGGTTCTCTTCGCAGGTAACATAGGTCTGTCTGCCGTGGCCACACTCATGGCGGCGATTGTGGCGCAGACCAGCATGCAGGCGGGCCTGTTTGCGGTTCTTTCTTTTCCTGTACTGATTCCGTTGCTATTTACTGCAGTGAGGGCCACCCTTCTGTCCATGGACGCCGTCCGGCAGGTCGGGGAAATTGCTCCCGTTATCCGGATGCTTTTTGTATTCGACATTGTCATGTTGACACTCGGATTTCTTCTGTTCGACTACATCTGGCGAGATAGAAAGTGAGTCACCGCGTATGAAAGCCTGGTACGCAATGCTGGGCATCTGGATGTCCGCCGTCATCTACGAGGCCTTCGCCTTGCCCGAAATAAGGGGACTTGTGGGGCATCCGATCGCTTATTTTCATCCTCCTATTGCCATTGTCACGTTCATTGCTTTTCTTGTTGCCATGATCCACGGTCTCCGGTACTTGAGGTGGAATGACCCGATCCACGACGTGAAGTCATCCAAAGCAGCGGAGGTGGGACTTCTGTTCTGCTTCCTTGCCACCGTCACGGGCGCGATGTGGTCGAAGGCAAACTGGGGAACTTTCTGGAGCTGGGACCCAAAACAGACGAGTATCTTCGTTGTCCTGCTCATCTACGCCGCATACTTTTCCCTCCGGTCCTCCACGCCAAACCCGGACCGGCGGCATCGACTGTGCGCCGTGTACACAGTCATTGGTTTCATCAGCGCCGTACTGCTGATGTTTATTCTCCCCCGAATTGGCTTTTCTCTGCACCCGAACGACGCGATGATGGGCGGAGGAAGCGACCGTCCGGTCAGGCTGCTGTTCTGGGCTTCCGTACTGGGATTCTCGGGGGTTTTTGCATGGATGATGGAGCTGGCTGTGAAGTTGGCGCTCATGGAAATGAAGATTAAGGAGATGTCTCAATGACTCACCCGATGACCGTCATGGCTGTCACGCTGATTATCTGGCTGGGTTTGTTTATCTATCTCGCCGCGCTGGGATCTCGTCTGCGAAGGCTGGAACGGCGCATCGCCTCATTGGACAGGGACACGACACCGGCGGACGAGTCATAGGATGAGCGGGTTCTACTCAGTGGCCCTTCGCGTCGAGGGGCGACGCTGCGTCGTCATCGGTGGGGGGAAAGTCGCGGAGCGCAGAATAGCAGGGCTACTGGAGGCATCGGCCCGGGTAACCGTCATCAGTCCCCAACTGAGCGCAGCTCTGCAGTCGCTGGTCGCGACTGGGGACCTGAACTGGATATCCAGAGACTATGACACAGGCGACCTCGATGACACCTTCCTCGCGGTCGCTGCGACCGATGATGTGTCCGTCAATCGGGCCGTGGTCGCGGAAGCCAAGGAGAAGGGAGCGCTCTGCAATAGCGCAACCGATCCTCGGTTGAGCGACTTCCATCTGCCGGCCATTCTCCGACGGGGGGGTGTCGTCGTCAGCGTGAGCACCACCGGCAGCAGTCCCGTGATGGCACGATGGCTGCGGGATGCATTGGCGCGGTATGTGTCGCCCGTCCACGGCGAACTGGCGGACCTGCTGGCAAAGTACCAGATCGCTCTCAAGGAGCGCTACCCCGAGGTCGACGAACGCAGCAGGAAGATACGTCAACTCATCGAGGAAACTCTTTTCTTATCTTTACAGGAGGGGCATCGGCAAGCCGCCGAGGAAGCCATCCAGCAGTGTATCTCCTGACCATTGGACTGAATCACAAGACCGCCCCGGTTGAGGTTCGTGAGAAGCTCAACATCCCTCGGGAGCGCGTCGGCGAGGCATTGGCGCGACTCCGCGCCGAGGTGGCCGTTCGCGAGGCAGCGCTTCTCTCAACCTGCAATCGATCAGAGATGCACCTCGTCATAGATGACTGGGAAGATGCCCTTCGAGGAGCGACGGCATTTCTCGAGCGTTTCCACGGTTGCGTCCGTAGCGAGTTCGAGAAGTACCTGTACCACCACGTCGACCGGTCGTGCGTGGGGCACCTCTTCCGGGTGGCTTCAGGAATCGACTCCATGATTGTGGGTGAGTCCCAAATCCTTTCCCAGGTCAAAGCGGCATTTGACGTCGCGCGCGCCGAACAGAGCGCGCGGCTGGTGCTGGACGAGTTGTTTCGTCGCGCTCTGCGCGTTGGCAAACGCTCTAGAACCGAGACCGACATCAGTGCGGGAGCTCTATCCGTTGGGTCGGCGGCTGTGGAGTTGGCGAAGACCATTTTTGGCGACTTGGACGGTCGAGCCGTAATGCTTCTGGGCGCCGGGGAAATGGGTGAGCTAACTGCGCGACACCTTCTCGACAATGGAGTCACGCGATTCCTCGTGGCGAATCGCTCGCTCGATCGCGCCACGGAACTGGCGCGCGCATTCGGCGGAGAACCCGTTCGCTACGACACGTATTCAGAGCATCTCAAGGATGTGGACATCCTCATTAGTTCGACCAGCGCGCCGCATTTCGTCGTCACCAGAGATGCCGTTGCGTTAGCCCTGCGCAAGCGACGCGACGCGCCTTTGTTTTTCATTGACATCGCTGTGCCCCGCGACGTAGAGCCTGCAGTCAACAGGCTGGAAAACGCCTTCGTTTACGACATCGACGACATCCAGGCGGTTGTTGCCGGCAACCGTGCCGAACGCGACAGCGAGGTCAGCCGGGTCGAGACGATCGTCGAGCGAGAGGTTAACGACTTCATGCGGTGGTTCCAGGGGCTTGCGGTGCGCCCCGTCATTGCCTCCCTCACAAGCAGAGCGCAACAAATTCGCGACACCGAAGTGGAGCAGGCCCTGAGACGCATGCCGGATCTGTCGCAAAAACAGCAAGAGATCATTCGAGCGCTCGGTAAGGGGATTGCCCAGAAAATTCTGCACGCGCCCATTGTCCACCTGCGCCAGTCTTCAGAGAGTCAGGACGGCTATGTCGAGGTGGAAACGGTACGGCGGCTGTTCAATCTCGAAGTTACCCGTGAGGAGGAAAATGCACACCGTGGCGGATAGGCTCTATGCTCTGTTTATGTCGGGTGCGCTTGTCGGCTACCTTGTGGTGGCGCTGATCTACATTGCGGAGATTGGCTTCAGGCGCAATAGCCTGATCGTCCTGAGACAGGCGCTGCTTGGCGTGGTGGTTCTCCTCCATTTCATGGCAATGCTGCTCTTCTCGACGACTACCGGGGGCCCCCTTTTCACCGGGATCGACGGCGCCGCACTGCTCTTCGCGTGGATTCTGGCTCTGGGGCTTCTTCTCTTTGAGAAGCGACTCAGTCTTGGGGCGCTGGGCGCGTTTGTCGTGTTCGTCATTTTTATGGTCACCCTCTACGCCTATGGGTGTCCCCGCGCCGCCTCCAATCGCTTCCCGGGACTCGAGTCTCTGTGGCTTAAGTCGCACGTTCCCATTCTACTTCTCGGTTTTGTCTGCTTCACTTTGTCGGCGTGTGCTGCAATCATGTACCTCCTGAAAGAGCACTCTCTGAAACACAAGCGGTTCACTGCAATGTCCCGACGACTTCCGTCCCTCCCGACCTCGGACGCCATCGTCTACTACCTCTCCGCCGCCGGACTCTCACTGCTTACCATCGGCATCATGTCCGGGATGATTGGACAACATTCCCTGGAAGCAGCATACAATCCGTTGCATGACGGCAAGGTCATCTTCTCGCTCATTTTGTGGTGCCTCTACCTCGGCTATTTCCTCTCGCGACGATTGCTCGGATGGCGCGGAAGGAGGGGCAACCTGGTGAACGTATTCAACTTCTTCATTATGCTCCTGACCTTCTTCACTCAGCACGGACTTCCCGAATCACTGCAAAATAAGATGTGACGCAGGTGGCCATGAATTCAGACGTACGGACCTCACAAACCATCCGACTCGGCACACGGGGCAGCGCTCTCGCGTTGACGCAATCGCGTTGGGTCGCAGAACGGCTACAAGCTCTGCACCCCGAACTGACTGTTGATCTTATTGGCATCAAAACCACCGGAGACAAGATTGTCGACGTGCCACTCAGCCAGATTGGTGGGAAGGCTCTGTTCACCAAAGAGATCGAGACGGCTCTGCTCGAACACCACGTGGATATTGCCGTCCACAGCATGAAGGACCTTCCCACCGAGCTGCCAAAGGGGTTGTGCGTCGGCGCCGTGCCCCAGCGTGAAGACCCGCATGACTTGTTGATTCCCAGCCCCGGGCTGTCGAACGCCATCGACCGGGAACGTCCTCTCAACTCGCTTGCGCGAGGGTCTCTGGTGGGGACCTCGAGCCTGAGACGCAAGGCTCAACTCTTGCATCATCGTCCGGATTTGCGCGTCGAGGACCTGCGCGGCAACGTCGATACGCGTCTCCGAAAGCTGCGTGCCGGTGACTACGACGCCATCATCCTCGCTGCCGCGGGATTGTCGCGAATGGGTTGGCTGGAAGTTCCCGACTGTTCGCTTCCATACGCATGTTTTCTTCCTGCCCCCGGGCAGGGAGCGTTGGCCATCGAGTGCCGGAAAAGCGACGAGAAAACGACAACTTTGCTGAAGGCTCTCGACCACCCGCAGACACACCTCGCTGTTCGCGCCGAACGACAACTACTGCTCTGTCTCGAAGGCGGGTGCCAGATTCCCATCGCCGCATTGGCGCAATGCGTTGACGGTTTGCTCAGTATGGAAGCCCTCGTCTCAAGCCTCGACGGCCGGGAGGTGATTCGCGATTCCCTTGTTGGTGATGATCGCGATCAACCGGAGCACCTGGGGGACGCGCTGGCTGGTCGATTGCTTTCCAGCGGCGCGGGGGCTATACTGGAAGCCATCAAGTCGCAGATTACTCTTCCGGGATAGTTGGCACACGCCTTCGCGCTATCTCGACCGCTTCTTAAGGGGTTCTGGATGTCACCGTCAGTCACAGGAACCGTATACATCGTTGGCGCCGGTCCCGGCGATCCAGGGCTCATCACCGTCAAGGGACTCGAGTGTCTCCAACGGTGCCCAGCGGTGGCGTATGATCGGCTGGTGAGCTCTCAGATCCTTGACCTTATCCCTCCGGACACGGAGAGACGGTTTGTCGGGAAGGCCGCTCAGCGCCACAAGGTATCACAGGACGAGATCAATCAGATGCTTGTCAACCTCGCGCGGGAGGGAAAGGACGTGTGCCGACTCAAGGGCGGCGATCCGTTCGTGTTTGGTCGTGGGGGAGAGGAGGCGGAGGCGCTTGCCGCTGCGCATGTCCCGTTCGTCATTGTTCCTGGCGTCACTTCAGCAACAGCCGTTCCCGCATACGCCGGTATCCCGCTGACCCACCGGCGACACGCATCCAGTGTCACGATACTAACGGGGCACGAAGACCCCGATAAGGACTATCCGGCGCTTCACTGGGATCGCATCGCTACCAGCGCCGACACGATCGTCTGCCTGATGACCGTAGGCCACCTTCGCAACGTAGCAGAACGACTCGTCCGACACGGTCGATTACCCCAGACTCCCGCAGCTGTAATCCACTGGGGAACCACTCCTGACCAGCAGACGATCACCGGCGAGCTGAGCACGATTTCTGCCCTGGTGCAGGATGCGGAGATGGATCCCCCGGCTTTACTCGTCGCAGGGGATGTCGTTCGTTTGCGGGACACCCTTCGTTGGTTCGACAAGTCGCCGCTGTTCGGCAAGCGCGTTGTCGTCACCCGCGCGCGCCAACAGGCTGCGGACTTCGTCGCCAAGCTGGAATCACTTGGCGCAGAAATCATCGAGTTCCCGGTCATCAAGATCGCTGATCTCGAGAGCTACGAAATGGTGGACACCGCCCTTTCATACCTGCGGGAGTACCACTGGATCATCTTCACCAGCGCCAACGGAGTGGACGCATTCTTCCGCAGACTGTATCAACACGGGGCCGCCAGCGCATCTCCCCTGGAGAAGCTGAAGGTCTGCGCCATCGGGCCTGCCACCGCGCGGCAGTGCGCAGCGTATGGACTGAGAGTCGACCTCGTCCCCGAGAAATTCATCGCCGAGTCCGTGGCGGAGGCGTTGCGGGCTTGTGGCATCGAGGGCAAGCGCGTCCTGCTCCCCCGCGCCCAGGAAGCCCGCGAGATTCTCCCGCAGATGCTGGAAGAGTGCGGTGCACAAGTGGACGTCGTCCCCGTCTACCGCACCGTCCTCGACGAGGCACGCGCCACGGGAATGCAGGATCGACTGCGTAACAGAGAGATCGACATCATCACCTTCACCAGCAGTTCCACCGTCCGCAACTTCGTGAAGCTCGTGGGCGAGGAGACCGTCCGTGAGCACATGCAGCAAGTTTGCATTGCCTGCATCGGCCCCATCACCGCCAAGACTGCCGAGGAGATGGGGATGAGCGTTGATGTGGTTGCAGAGAAGTTCACGGCGGAGGGGCTGATCAAGGCTGTATTGGTGCACTCCGGTAATCGGTTGGCACAACGCCACCTTACGGGTTAGAATAGATGCATCAACACGCGTCACGATGCAGAGGCACCGACGCGCCCGATCGGAGAAGAGAGAAGGCTGGTGCAGACGACAATCGACATACCCAAAGACGTATTGGACAGAGCTCGATGGAAGGCCCGGCACGATGGCATCTCTCTCTCGGAAGTCATCACGAGGCAACTCGAACACCTCGACACGCTCTCCGACACAACGGGAGTTGTATCGGGACACACGGATGCGCCTCGCGCGATTTGTGTATTGAGAGACGCGGGGCTTATCCAACGACTCCAGTGTCTGCCGGCTGAAGGAACGCGATCCCTATCGCCCGAGCGGCGTCGGCATCTTGCCAGCAAGTTGTCTCGAGGAAGCAAATCCGCGTCTGAGATGATTATTGAGGATCGAATATAGTCGTGGCGAACGGTGTGCATCTCCTCCTGACTCACCCTCTCAAGGCATACGATGCCGTCCAGCTTTCAATCGCTCTGGTCAGCAATCAACGGCTGATCTTCGTCTCTGCCGACTCCACGCTGCTGAAAGCGGCGCGCAACGAAAGTCTCGCTACCGCCAACCCAAACGACTACCCGTGACACTCCATGGCGGCTCCTCTTCTGCTCGTGCATACCGAACTCAGGACCTTGTCCATTGCGGGAGTTATTATTGCTATCGTGGCGGCACTGTACTTCGTCATCAGACCGAAGGCGCTCCCCGCGGGGCAGCTTGCCGAGGTTGCGGAGGACTAACATTCACAGGAGGAACCGATTCATGCCACAACCTTCTTTCCCCATCACTCGCCTTCGCCGCCTACGGCGGACGGAGAACTTGCGCCGCATGGTGCGGGAGACCGCGCTGTCGGTCGATGACCTCATCTATCCGCTCTTTGTGGCACCAGGACTGAACGTCAAGGATGAGATACTCTCCATGCCCGGCAACTACCGGTGGTCCATCGACCGCCTGCCTGCCGAGATGGAAGAGATCGCCACCCTGGGCATTCCCGCCGTACTGCTCTTCGGCATCCCGGAGGCAAAGGACGAAGTGGGTTCCGAAGGCTACGCGGACGACGGGATCGTGCAGCAGGCCGTGCGTAAGATCGAGGAGGCCGTTCCCGAGCTCATCGTCATCACCGACGTTTGTCTGTGCGAGTATACCTCCCACGGACACTGCGGAGTGATCCACGACGGTGAAGTGCAGAACGACCCCACACTCCGGCTGTTGGCAAAGGCCGCCGTCTCGCACGCCGCGGCGGGAGCCGACATTGTGGCGCCCTCCGACATGATGGACGGACGCGTCGCAGCGATCCGATCGGCACTGGACGCGAATGGTTTCGAGATGACTCCGATTCTCTCCTACGCGGCCAAGTACGCGTCTGCTTTCTACGGCCCCTTCCGTGACGCGGCAGATTCCGCGCCCCAGTTCGGCGACCGGCGCGGCTATCAGATGGACCCGCCCAACCGACGTGAAGCGTTGCGGGAGGTACAGCTCGACATCGACGAGGGCGCGGATATGGTGATGGTCAAGCCGGCGCTATCCTACCTCGACATCATTCGGGAAGTCAGGGACATGACCGATGTGCCTGTGGCTGCATACAACGTTTCCGGTGAATACAGCATGGTGAAAGCCGCGGCGCAAATGGGCTGGCTGGACGAGCTACGCGCCGCGCTCGAAATCCTCACCTCCATCAAGCGCGCCGGAGCGGACCTGATCCTTACCTACTGGGCGAAGGACGTGGCTCGAGCACTGCGCGGAGGAGACTGGTGAATTCAGCGCTCAAGCTCCGGGAAGCAACCCCAACTCCCAGAGAATGCACGCCACCGCAAACCCCACGTACACCAACGCAGCCACGATCATGAAAAAGGTGCACACGGGCCCCGGGCGGGCAGATTTTGGGAGATAGCGCTGGTTCATATACAGGAGCAGCGGGGTGTAAATCGCCATCGCGAATCCACCGATGTATGCCGTGTGGAAGAGGAACCCCAGCTCCGTGATGTTTCTCTGCTCCATGAACCACGTTAGAGTGACTCCCACAACGATCCATAGACCCGCGATGATCATGTACCACCAGGAAAGGTCCCGCTTTTGCGCCTTGGGGAAGTTAAAGTACACGATATCGGCGAGCGATCTTGAGCATCCGTCCACCAACGCGAGCTGGGTTGAGAACAGCGTTGCCACTCCGACCAGCAGAAAGATGATCCTTCCCGCCTTCCCCCAGACAACCGCCAGCACTTCTGCTTCATCGTAGATCAGAGTCCCTTCCGCGGGCACGATCCCCTGCGGATGGAGGACGCACAAACTGCCGAAGATGAACAGAAGCATGGTCACGGAATTGAGCACCCAAAAGTACAGAGTCTGGTCCACCTTAACATAGCGGAACCAGTCCCGGAATCGACGCGCGTTCTCGGGATTTGCGTCGTCGTAGACATATCCCGTGGTGGGGATCTTCTCGGATTTCCCGCGAATCGGGTTCAGCATACTTGGGATGCGGGCTCCCATGCCGATGTGTTTGTCCCGCAAGTAGAAAGTGTAGAACAGGTTGGCGGTTCCGCCGGCTCCGGCGAAGACCATCGCGATGAACAACCCTTTGACGTTCATGCCGGGGTCGATGTACCCCACGTTCACCACACCTCGTCCGAGCTCGGCCCAGTGCGCCGCCGTCCCCACGGCGATGGCAACGACGACCAGCCCCACCGTGACCACGATCACCAACGCCTCTACTGTTTTTTCAACGCCCTGGTAAACCACTTTGGGACCGAACAACAGCAGAGCGACGGCACCAAAGGTGACGGCTGTCCAGAATGCTCCAGACCCGAAGCCATCGGGACCCACCAGCAACGCCTTGAGCGCCAGACCCGACGCCTTGCCCCAGCCGGGAGCGACCCAACTGAAGATGGTGAGAAAGATGAAGACCTGAGCGAACCCTTTCCACACGCGGCAGAATCCGGCAAACACGCTTTCGCCTGTGACGATGGTCCAGCGCCCGACTTCGAAATTGATCCACAGTTGGAGAAAGACCCCAACGACCGCCGCCCAGACCATCGTGCTTCCATATTCCGCCACGATGCGCGGCCAGATAATGATCTCTCCCGCACCGATCGACAACCCTACAAGAACAGCACCAGGGCCTGTCATCTGCCAGAATGGAAGCTTCCGTTCAGGGAGATCGGCGATCTCGAGTCCGCGTGACTTCGGAGTCGTTGTCTGGTCTGTCATCTTCAATCCCCCTGGTTTGTGTTTCCCGTCTTCACTACTGTAATGCATCGTTTTGGAAGTTCCCCCACAAAAGGACCCCGGATCGCTTCAGCGTCCGGTAGCTCACACAGGCAGCTACACGATGGAGGCTACCCTCCTTTTCTCCCCTTTCAACC
>MNXM01000128.1 GCA_001872605.1 Armatimonadetes bacterium CG2_30_59_28
CAGAGACCGGTTGGGCAGTTTCGTACTGGGCGGGAGCGACCGAAATCACAAGCTCAATCACCGGAGCCGGTTACACCACGTCGAGCCTGGCAACGGGTGGCAGCGAGATCATCACGATGAAGATGACTCCCAATGCCTCCGCGGTGGGTGACACGACGAGGAGCGCCACCGTGCGTGCGTACTTCAGTGGCAGCGATACGACCACTCGGGACGTTGTGCGCGCCGTGACGAGGGTGAACGCAGTCCGTCAGACCGACTTGCTGGTGAAGCAATCCGGCGAAGCCGACACCGCCTATGCCATGGATGGAACGTATCAGACGACGCCCAGCGGCGACCAGATTGAGAGCCAGGACGCGTCGGTGAAGGCGTCTGCCACCTTCTTGGTGAAGATTCAGAACGATGGCAATGCGGCGCGGACGTTTCTGGTAAAGGCCGTCGAGAGCAGCGAATCGGGCTGGACGGTCACGTACAAGCTTGGCGACGCGGACATCACGACCGCCATCAAAGATACCGGCCGCACGACCGCCAGTCTTGTTCCCGGAGATTCCGAGATACTCACCATCGAGATGCAGCCAGGCAGCACAGTGACAGGCGGCACGACGAAAACCGCCACGATCAATGCGTATCTGGACGGCTCCGATACGACCGTTGACGACGCAGTGCAGGTGAGCGCCAAGTCCTCACGCCCCGACCTGCTTGTGAAACAGAGCGGGGAGGCGGACACCGCCTACGCGATGGACGGGGTGTATCAGGCGACGCCATCCGGGGACCAGATTGAGTCCCAGGAGGTGAACGCGAACGCTACGGCCACCTATCAGGTAAAGGTGGAGAATGATGGAGACGTCGCGCGCTCGTACTTCCTCCGCGCCACCGAGACGGTGGAGTTGGGATGGACGGTCACGTACATGGTTGGACCGACCGACGTCGGCGCCGCCCTCAAGGGCGCGGGATACTCGACCGCCAATCTCCCCGCCGGTGGCAGCGCGATCATTACCGTTGCCATGACTCCGGCCGCCGCTGCCGCGGGCGGCGCAAGCAAGGCGACGACCTTGGATGTATTGTTTGACGAGTTCGATGCCCCCGTGCGCGATTCGGTGCAGTTGGTAACGACGGTGGCGGAACTGCTGCTGCCTGATGCGATGATCAAGCAATCCGGCGAAGCCGACACCGCGTATGCCATCGACGGAACCTACCAGACAACTCCGAGCGGCGACCAGATTGAAAGCCAGTCCGCAGGCACGGACGAAACGGTCGCTTTCGACGTGAAGGTCGAGAACGACGGCAATGTCACGAGGACTTTCCTGGTGAAGGCAGCAGAGACCACGGAGACCGGATGGACGGTGACATACAAAGTCGGCGCCACGGACGTTACCAGCGCCGTCACTGGAGCGGGCCACACCACGGCCAGCCTCGCTACGGGTGAGAGTGAAACCATCGCGGTGGAAATGACGCCCGGCGCTTCGGTGGTAGGCGGGACCGCCAAGTCCTCCACTCTGAATGTGTTCCCGGACGGCTCGGATACCACCGTTCGCGACACGGTGAAGGCCACGACAACGGCGCTGCGCGCCGATCTCCTGATCAAGAGCGGAAGCGAGGCGGACACAGCGTATGCCATCAACGACACCTACCAGGCGACGCCCAGTGGTGACCAGATTGAGGCGCAGTCTGTCAACTCCGATTCCACCGCGACGTATCACGTCAAGGTCGAGAATGACGGCAACACGAACCGGACGTACCTCCTGAAAGCCACCGAGACCAGCGAGACCGGATGGTCCGTCACCTACAGGGTTGGAGCGACCGACGTAACGACAGACATCACCGGCGCGGGATATACAACGGCATCTCTGTTGCCGGGCGGAACGGCAGTTCTCACGGTGCTTATGACGCCCGATGGAACGGCTGCGGGTAGCACGAGCAGGAGCGCCACGATCGGCGCATTCAGCGATGCAGCGGATACCGTGGTCCGGGATTCCGTGAAGGCGGTTACGACAGCGAACGTTTCCCGACAGCCCGACATGCTGGTCAAACGGGACGGTGAGACCGACTCGGCCTACGCCATTGACAATGAGTACCAGACGACTCCCACCGGAGCGCAGGTGGAAACGCTGGCCGTCAATCCCGGCGTTGCGGCTATTTACCAGGCGAAGGTGGAGAACGACGGCAATGCCGCCCGCACATACGTACTCAAGGCGACGGAGTCCGGCGATACCGGGTGGACCGTCACTTACAAGGTCGGGACAACGGACGTGACAACCGACATCAAGGGAGCGGGGTACGTGACGGCAACGCTCGCGCCGGGAGACAGCGAGGTCATCACGATCGAAGTCACTCCGGGCATCAGCGTGACAGGCGCCACCACAAAGAGCGCGACCGTGGCGGCCTACCTGGACGATGCGGATACGACCATCCGTGACGTGGTGAAAGCCGCAACCACCGCGGAAGACTACGTGCAGCCGGACGCCCTTATCAAAAAGAGCAGTGAGGCCGATTCCGCCTACGCCATCGACGGGAGTCTGACGACCCCGTCGGGGTATCAGACGACACCCGCTGGCGACCAGATCGAGGCGCAGTCGGTCACTCCGAATGTTACCGCAACCTACAACGTTCGCATTCAGAACGACGGGAACACCCCGCGGACCTTCTCAGTCAAAGCCTCTCAGTCGAGTCAGACGGGATGGAACGTTGCTTACAAGGCAGGCATGGCGGACGTCACTGCAGCGGTCACGGGCGGCGGTTACACGACGAAGAGCCTGGGCAAGGGCGAGAGCGAGACACTGACCCTCGAGATGACGCCGGATGCCACCGCCGGCGGCGGCGTAACCAAGACCGCCACCGTCGCGGTCTACCGCGACGGGTCTGACGCGCAGATTCGCGACGTCGTGCAAGCCGAGACGACCGTCGGCGCCACGCATCAGCCGGACGCGCTCATCAAGCCCAGCACCGACCCGGATTCCGCCTACGCCATCGACGGCAGCGCAACCAATCCGAGCGGCTACCAAACGACGCCTCTGGGTGACCAAATCGAGTCATCCAGCGTGAACCCGAACGTGACGGCCACGTACCACGTCCGAATCCAGAACGACGGCAATGTCACTCGGACCTTCCTGCTCACAGCTTCGGAATCGACCGAGCAAGGTTGGACGGTGATCTACAAGGTTGGCGAGACCGACGTCACCAGCGGCATCCGCGGGAGTGGGTACACTACTCTGACCGTGAGCCCCGCGGAAAGTGTGATCGTTGCGGTTCAGATGACGCCGGGTCCTTTGGCGGTGGGAGGAGAAACTAAGAGCGCTACTCTGGCTGTTGCGCTCAGCAGTTCCGAGTCCGCGGTTCGGGACGCCGTGAAGGCCGCGACCACACTTAATGTCATCAAGCGGCCGGATGCTCTGATTAAGAATGGCAGCGAGGGTGATTCTGCCTACGCCATCAACAACGCCTACCAGGCGGCCCCCGATGGGGACCAGATTAAGACTCAGACTCTGGATTCCGGTGGGAAGGTCGTTTACCACGTGAAGGTGGAGAACGACGGCAACACAGCCCGAACCTTCCTGGTGAAGGCTGTGGAATCGACCGAGTCGGGGTGGACGGTGACGTACAAGGTTGGGGACGTCAATGTCTCCGATGCCGTCCGGGCAGCCGGGTACACGACCTCTACGCTCGCGCCAGGGTCGAGCGCCGTGATTGCGGTGGAGATGACCGCGGGCGCGTCTGTTCGGGGCAACACCAGCAAGAGCGCCACGGCAAGCGTCTATCTCGATGGCGCGGACACCACGGTGCGGGACGCGGTGAAGGCGGTTGCCAGCGTCAACATCGTCATACAGGCCGATGCGCTGGTAAAGAAGTCCGCCGAAGCGGACAGCGCGTACGCCCTTAACAACGTGTACCAGAGTATTCCCGCAGGGGATCAGGTGGAGGCGCAGTCAGCAAGCGTGAACGATACGGCGACCTACCAGGTAAAGATCGAGAACGATGGGAACATCTCCCGCACCTTCCTTGTAAGGGCAGGGGAGTCCGATGAGAGTGGATGGACACTTGCCTACAAGGTCGGAACGACCGATGTGGCCTCAGATATCCGCGGAAGCGGTTACACCACTGCCACGCTGGAACCGGCAGCGACTACCGTGATTACGGTTTCGGCAAAACCGGGCGCCACCGTGGGTGGGGGGTCGAGCAAAACCACCACGTTGAACGTTTACCTTAACGGCAGCGACGCGACGGTTCGTGACACGGTAAGGTGCACGACGTCAGTCATCTCGGTGGATCGTCCGGATGCCCTCATCAAGAAGTCCAGTGAGACGGATGTTGCTTACGCCATCGACAACATCTATCAGACAACGCCGGACGGCCAACAGATCGAGTCCCAGTCCGTGAACGTCTACGAGACCGCCGGGTACAATGTGAAGATTCAGAACGACGGCAACGTGACGCGTACCTTCGTGCTGAAGTCCGGCGAAACGGTGGCGTCGGGGTGGATCGTGACGTACAAGGTCGATACAAAGGATGTCACCACCTCGATGCGGGGCGCCGGCTACACGACGGCCAACCTCGCTCCCGGTGCGTCCGAGGTGGTCACTGTCACAATGATGCCCGGCGCGACCGTGCTGGGCGGATCCAGCAACAGCGCTACGATTGGGGTGTACCTGGACGGCGCGGACATCACGGTCAGAGATTCGGTCAGGGCGACAACGACCCTGATCGAGATTAATCAGCCCGATACGCTCATTAAGACGAGTGGGGAACCTGAATCAGCCTTTGCCGCGAACGGAACCCCGTATGAGACCACGCCGACCGGAGACCAGATCGAGATCCAAAGCGTGCTCGCGGGCGCAACGGCCCAGTTCCACATCCGGGTTGAGAACGACGGCAACACCCAGCGGAGTTTTACCCTGAAAGCGGTCGAGTCGACGGAAGCGGGGTGGACGGTGGTCTACATCTGGGATCCCGATAACATCACGGCACAGATCACCGGCGCGGGGGGATTCACGACCCCGGTGCTGAAGCCCGGTGAGAACCACATCATCACGGTCAACATGACCTCTGCCAGCACTCTCGTCCCTGGTTCCACCAAGTCCACGAAGATCACCGCAGAGGGCGGAGGGAAGGATGCCGTTATGGCCGGTGTCCGAGTCAGTTCGGCCAATCGTCCCGACGCATTCATCAAGAAATGTTCGGAACCGGACACGGCCTTCCAGCAGGACAATGTCTACCAGACCACTCCCACCGGAGACCAGGTGGAGCAGCAGAACACTGTTCGCACCGTGGGGGCGTGCTATCAGGTGAAGGTTCAGAACGATGACACCGTGGAGCGTGGCTTCAATCTGCGGGCCGAGGAAAGCAGCGAAGCCGGGTGGACCGTGATCTACCGGCAGGGCACCACGGACATCGGCAGCCAGATGCGCGCAACGGAAGGTTACACGATTGCCGCTCTGCCAGCAGGGGGCAGCACGGTTATCTCCGTGGAGATGGTTCCGGATGCGACCGTTGCATTCGGAACCAGCAAGGGAGTAGTGGTCAAGGCGTACAACGACCGCCTCGATCAGACGGTTCGCGATTCGGTTCGGGCGACCACCACGGTCATCAACGCCGTGGCGCCCACCGTTACGAACATCACCCCCAGTTCCGCTGTAAACACGGGGAGCGTCTCGATCACCGACCTGGCGGGTACCGGGTTCGAGAACGGCGCCACGGTGCGGCTGACGCGAACCGGTGAAACGGATGTCGTCGCGACGGACGTGGCCGTGGTCGGCTCGACAAAGATCTCCTGTAAGATCGATTTGACTGGCAAGACCACGGGAACGTGGAACGTTGTGGTCAGGAACCCGGTCGGCCTGGAAGGCACTCTGAAGGACGGCTTTACTGTTACGGCGCCACCAGCCAAAGACCTTGCCTTGACCAGTTTCACGGCGGTCCCGAATCCGGCGCGCCGTAGAAAGACGGTGACTTTCAACGCCACCATAAAGAACATCGGCGTCAGCGCGGTCAGCGGAGCCACCTTCCGTATCGTGTCCAACGGCAAGGTGCTCCAGGGACCGGTCTCGATCCCGACGATACCGCCTGGGGAGTCGGTGTCAGGCACGCTGAATATGCGCATCCCTCGCACCACTGCCCCAGGCGACTATCTGGTTACCGGGGAGATCGTCTTGTCCGGGGACACGAATGCGAACAACAGCCAGACCATTAACATCACGGTGACGAAGTGATGCCCTCTTCCGGGCGTCCTTGCGCCCCTTCAATGGCGGTTGGGGAACGTCTATGTAGTGGGTTTAGCTTTGCTATTGAACTGAGAGGCAAGCAACTATGCGACTGAGCAAATGGTTCCAGGAGCGCCGTTGGAGAGCGCCTGTCTTATTGTCCGTCGCCATTCTGTCCGTGGTCGGTCTCGTGTGCCACGTCGTGGCGGCTCCCACGTCTGTGATATGTACCGTCAACAACACCTCCATCCAACTGGTCTTCAACGTGACGGTGGATGCTGTGGATGCCGTTGACGCATCTTTTTACACGGCGAAGGACCTGACGACCGGCGCGAATATCGACCTCGCGACCGCAACGTTGACATTGCAGGGAGACCAGAAGACGGTCGACATTACGGGGCTCACGTTGGTGACGGGGCACACCATCAACATCACGGTCAAGGCCGGGTTCAAGGATTCCAACGGTGACCCGCTGGTGGGAACTCTGACGACTTCCTGTCCGGTGGCCGATTCGACGCCACCGCAGTACACGAAGCTGGATGCGTACAACACAGTGCTGAAGGTAACTTTCAACGAGGCCATGAATGCCACTTCGGTTACCAATAAAGTGAACTATACCGCCACCATTATCAAGACTCCTGCGGGAACCAACCTCAACCCCAGCATCAACATTGATCTGACAACCGTGAACACCAAGTTCGTCTACGACGTGACCGATTTCACCGTTACCATCACGGGGTTCCAGGTAACCGACTGGGGGAACGCCACCTCCATCCCCAATGACTATGAGGTGCAGATCGACATCGCTGACGTGACCGATGCGGCAGGAAACACGCTGAACCCCAACCCGACATCGCATACAGCGAAGGTTGAGGACAACAGCGGTCCCACGGTGACCAAGTGCTCGGCCACCGGTTACCCCGTCAACCTCCCGGCGACCCCGGAAGACGATCGCGTGGAGAACTCGAAGATTGTTGTCACCTTCTCCGAAGAGGTCCAGAGCGGTTACGATCCCGACAATCCGACCCCCGGCGTGCCCTATGGCGACAACCCGGAGAATTTCGTTGTCGAAAGCCCCGTGGGCACGCGACTCAATTTCGCCACCATCTTTTACACTCCCGGGCAGAAGACAACGACCCTGTCTGATTTCACGACGACGGACGGAAAGAACAGCCCGGTTGCCCTCCTTGACCATACGACCTACAAGGCGAAAGTGACGAATGTGAAGGATTTGCTGGGGAATGCGATACTGAACAATGGAACGACCAATGCGTGTACGGGTGTGGTGAGCGTGCCGCCATACATCGCGTCGTGTTCGGGCGGCAACAATCTCGTCACGGTGACCTTTAGCGAGCCGATGAAAGAAGACGCCGCCCTCACAAATCGATCAAACTACACGCTGCAAAGCCCCACCGGGTCGCCGGTCTCCATCTCGTCGGTGTGGTACAACGCGACGACTCGAACGGCTTCGATCACTCCCTCCTCGAACCTGGTGACAGGGAACACCTACACGGTGAAGGTATTGGGCGTTAGCGACAGGGATGACGAAGACGGGAACCTGTCTAACCTGATTCCCAGTGATGGTGCGTCCAACGTGTGCAGCGGAGCCATACAGGACAACATCATCCCGCGTCTAATCTATGCTGCGGCCGATTGGACGCACGTCAAGCTTGTCTTCTCCGAGGACATGAATATCGAGGACGCCCGGAACTCCAGCATGTATACCATCGAAAGCTCGCCTCACCCGTCTCCGTGCGAAAAGGTCCCGCCCGCAACGGGATGCAACAGCTACTCCAAGGCAACGATCCAGGAACTCACCTATGACACCGCCACGCGGACAGCGTTGCTTACGGTATCACCGCTGGCAAGTCACTACCGGGTCGAGTTGAATGGACTTCGCGACCTCGCGGGCAATCGAACGGGGCATAGAGTAGGGGACTTTCTCTGCAAGTACTACAACGCGACGACCGATGACTGCCCTCCCGGGAACTATGACCCCTTCGACACCAGCAGTGATACGAGCATGAGGCACATTGGCGACGGGGATTTCACACCTCCCACCGTATCCGCGTGCAGTGCCGAAGATGACCAGATTGCCGGCACGACCAACATTGTTATTAACTACAGCGAGAACGTGAAGGCGGACGGGAGCGCCACTGCTGCCAATACATTGGCTAACTACAAACTGGAAACCCCCACTGGCACAGTGATTGACATGTTTGACCCCGACAACGGGAGTGTCAGCATCCTGTACAGCAGCACCAACTATGCGGCAACGATCATAGGACTGAACGATGACGTAGTCAGTAGTGGGCAAGACTTCCGGTTGACCGTGTTCAGCGTCGAAGACCGCGCTGGCAATCCCATTGTCAAGAACGGCACGACCAACGTCTGTGAGGGAACCATCCTGGACAAACAGCCTCCCTTCATCGCTGCGTGCCGGGTGCCGGATACAACGAGAGCGGTGGTGGTTTTCAACGAGTCGATCAACATTTCCGACGCGGCTGTACTGACGAACTACACCGTCGAGGAAGACACGGGTACCGGGTACAAAGTCGTGGCCCTCAGCTCGCCGGCACAGTCGGTGACGTATGACACCTCCACGCTCACTTCGACCATTTCCGGGCTTGATCTCACGAGCAAGGTCCGAGTCACTGTGAAGAATGTTCGCGATCTGTCCGGGAACGTCATTGTGGACAACGGCAAAACGAACGTGTGCGAGGTTCCCGACTTCATCTCACCTCGCGTCAAGAGCGCGCGCGCCAACGTGACTTCCCTGACCGACTGCGCCCAGCCGCAGGATCCGGGCCCGGCGAGGGTGGAGGTATTCTTCTCCGAATCAGTCGTTTCCGATGGTGGCGCCAATGCTGCCAATAACAAGCAGAACTTCAAATTGGAAAGCCCCGACGGCAATGTCGTCTTCGATTACGGCGCTACAGACCCCGCGGTCAGTGTTGTCTACGACGGCGCCGCCCGCAAGGTGACGATTACCGGCATCGGTCTGGTCCAGGGGGATTCCTTCACCGTTTCCGTGAAGAACGTGAACGACATCGCCGTTCCCTCCAACATTATTCTCGATGATGGAGTATCCAACGTGGGCACAGGGACGGTCGGGGACAAGGTACCACCCACCGTGGTTTCCTGCGTGGCAGGCCCGAACAAGTTGCTCGTGGGATTTTGTGAGCCGGTCAACGCGACCGATGCCGTGGACCGGAACAAGTTCATCCTTGAGAGCCCCACCGGAACTACGAAGGACCTGACAAATCCGGCTATCTCGTTCAGTTACATTTCGGGCAGCGCCAAGACTGTCATCACGCTCCCCAATGGACTCAATCTTGTCAAGGACAATACCTTCAAGGTAAAGGTGCAGAATCTCCGCGATCTCGCTGGGAATACCGTCGTGAACAACAACGTCACGAATGTCTGCTCCGGCGTTGTTACCGCGGACAATGCCAGCCCTCCCGAGATAGAAAGCTGCAACCCGTCTGACAGCGCGCACCTGGTTATTGTCTTCTCGGCGGACCTCAATCCCGCGACCATTCCGGACACGAACAACTACACCGTCACGCCGACGTTGGTCGTGACCCAGGCCGAGCTTACTGGCCCTAAAGAGATCACGCTGACAACGGAACCCCAGGCGAATGGTCAAGCCTATACTGTCACGGTGACGGGCGTGGAGAGTTCTCAGGGAATACCCATTCAGGCAGGCAGCAAAGATACATGCGACTTCACTGGCAAGGACACCACATCCCCCAACCTGACGTCCTGCAGCCTACCGGACGACATGCATGTTCTCCTTGAGTTCAATGAGCAGATGGACGCAACCACGGGGGGCGATCCTGCGAATTACTCAATCAGCTCTGCCCTCAACGTCAGCGCGGCCGCGGTGCAGGCCGCTCCCAACTCGAATCAGATATTGTTGACGGTCGCCAGGCAGACGATGGGGGTGGATTACACGGTCACTGTGAAGGACATCCAGGACACGGCGGGGAATACGGTGAACCCGAATCCCAGTACGTGCAACTTCACAGGGATTGATACAACTCCTCCCATGGTGGCGGAGTGCATCGCAGGAAGACGGACAGTGCTCGTCAAGTTCTCGGAAGACGTAGACATGACGACAGCTCTGACCAAGGGCAATTACACTCTGCAAAGTCCCACTGGAACCAATGTTGCGATTGGCACCGTGGAGCAGGATCCGGTCAACCCGACGGACACCGTGTTTCTGAAGGGGGTCACCCTCAAGGCGGCGGATACCTACCTGGTTGTTGTGAGGAACATCCGAGACCTGGCAACTCCGTCCAATGTCATGGTGATCGGGCAGGGAGACACCTGCAGTGGAAATGTGGAGTTACTGCCCTTTGTGTTGCAGTGCGCGGCCAACACGACCGCAGTGTCCGTCACATATTCAGACCCGATGAATCCCACCGAGGTCGTGGACAAAGCGAACTACAAGGTGTTCAGTCCATCTTCCTCGACCACCCCAATCGATCTGAGCAGTGCGGGTATCGAGTATAATCCCGTCCTGAAGGTTTTTCACATCTCCGGTATTACGCTGGCGGGAAGCTATAAGGTGAACGTCAGCAACGTGACCGGCAGTAACGGCAAGCCGATCGATCCCGGTCAAAGCGATTGCAGTGGCTCTGTTCAGACCAATCCGGTGACGATCGAGTCTTGCGACACTAACGGCTCCAAGGTATCCGTAAAGTTCAGCAGACCCGTCGCAGAAGCAACCGCGGAGTTGGCCATCAACTATTCCCTGGAATCTCCCCCCGGTACGCCAGTCAGCCTCGCCAATGCGACAGTGGAGTACACGGATAAGCTGCGCCTGGCAGTCATCTCCGGCGTGTTCATCCCCAACAACCGGGATTTCAAGGTCTCTGCGGTTAATGTGACGGATGCCGGTGGCAACCCGATGCCCCTGGATTCCTGCACGGGAACCGCGAATACAACGCCGTTGACGGTTCTCTCGTGCACACCGCATGAGAAGTCGCTGATCGTCAATTTCTCGCGTCCTGTCCTCGAGGAGGATGCGGAGGGCACCTCGGACGCCACCAAGAAGAAGGACGACTACTACAAGTTGGAGTCCCCCACGAAAACGGCTCTGAGCGTCAACAACACCACGATCACATACGATGATGCCAGCCGATCCGTCACCATCTCCAATATCAACTGGAAGGTCAGCGCTACGTACCTGCTCACCGTGACAACGTTGGTCAGGGATCAGTTGCTGACTGCCATCGGGACACCCAACACCTGCTCGGGGGCGGTGCCGGACGAGTCGCGCCCCACCGTGGTGTGCGATTACACTTCCGGCTGTGGAACTAAGTGGACTTCTGTGGACGACAAGTCCGTGCGGGTGGTCTATTGTGATGCCGGCGGTGGAAACGTTGAAGAGACGAGCGCGTCGAATCCCGGCAATTACACCATCGAAGACACGACCCTCGACCCGAATGTGATTCACACTCCTGAAACGATCACCTACAGCTCAGGAGACCGAACGGCTACGCTGACCGATTTCAGTCCCCCGCTAATATCCGGCCATGCGCTGAGGATTACTGTCAGGGACGTCGCAGACCTGAATGGGAACGTGATTGACCCGAACCCGACCATTTGCAGCGACAAGCTGGTGTACGACTCCACCTCTCCCAGTGTACAGGCGTGTGACGCCACCAAGTCGGCGCTCTATGTGACATTCACGGAGGACGTCAACACCACGCAGGCTGAGACCAAACTGAATTACACCCTCGACAATCCCATTGGGACTTTTATAGACTTGGGTGCCGATGCGGTTGTGGCTACATACAGCTCGTCGGACCATAAGGTCACATTTTCCGGGCTCTCGCTGACGGAAGGGGCGAACTTCCGAATCAAGGTGCAGAATGTGGAAGACCTCGGCGGTCTTAAAATTCCGCAGGATGGATCAAAGAATATCTGCATCGGGCAGGTGACTGACACAACCCCTCCGAAGCTGACGGGCGTGAAGGCGAGCGCTCAGCAGGTGGAAGTTACGTTCTCGGAGAACGTGATCGAGACCGACGCGGAGACGAAATCCTTCTACCAACTGACCGACCTGACATCTGGCCAGTTGGTGGACACCAGTCCCACTACGTTCGACTACTCGTCCACCACGCTGACGACCACGATTACCGGACTCTCACTGGTTACGGGACATACTTTGCAGGTCAAGATGGTCAGCTCGGGAGGCGATACCATTCGCGATGCTTCTCCCAACCAGAACAAGTTGGACCCGTCTAACCCGGACAACACACGCGTCGTGACGATTGGGACCATCAAGGTCATTTCCGGTTCGGCAGGCAATACCTATGTCATCGTTACGTACAATGAAAGCGCACTTCCCAGCGGGGCAAACAGCGCCACCGACCGCACGATGTTTTCCTTGGAAAGTCCAACCGGAGCTGGCGTATCGTTGGCGAATGCAACATTTTCCTATGACAGCGCGGCAAAGAAGACGACGATCTCCGGACTGACTCTCGCGACCGGCAACACGTTCGAGGTGACCGTAGGCGCGATTAAAGATGCCACCGGCGTTCTAACCATTTCACCTCCTGACAATGTCGCCTCGGGTGTTGTTGGTGACACGCTCGGACCAACGTTCAACTGCGATGTTAGTGAAGACCAGATCGATGTTGCGTTTACGGACGACGGTAGCCTGCTGGAAACGGAGGTGAAGAAGTCCGACAGCTATCAGTTGAAGGTCGGGAAACCGCTGTCCGTTGTGCCGCTGACGGGGAAGACCGTACTGTATGATTCCGCGACGAAGGTCGCCTCGATCACGAATCTGGTTCTCCAACCGACCGAGCCTTACGAATTGACCGTTTCGACGAATGTCAAGGACACAGCAGGCAACTCGGTAACCGGGACGAACCCGTGTACCGGCACGGTCACTGACTCAAATCCCCCTCGGATCGCCGACTGCTATGCGGACAACACCAGCATTGCGGTCACCTATTCGGAACAGATGCAGGTCGGCGGGTCCAATGGGGTTGATACAATCTCCAACTATGCAGTGGAAAGCCCCATCGGGAAAACGATCCAGTTGGATGGCAAGTCTGTCGTCTACGACAGCGCCACCCGCGTCGTCAGGATCGACGGATTGAGCTTCACCACCGGCGCAGCCGTCCAGGTGAAAGTTCTCAACGTGAAGGATGTTTCAGGAACAGTCATCCCGGACGATGGCGAGTCGAACGTCTGCTCCAAGTCGGCAGTGGACTCTCTCGCACCTACCATCATCGAGTGCACCGCAAAGGAGTCCGAGGTACGGGTGAGGTTCTCGGAACCTGTCAACACGACGGACGCGACGACACGGGCGAATTTTGCGCTGGAAAGCCCGATCGGGACGGCGGTATCGCTCTCCTCGACAGCGGTGACTTTCGCTTATGACGACGCTGCCGACACGACGGTGATCAGCGGAGTCAACTTGGAGCCACGAGAAAGCTACAAGGTGCGTGTCATCAATGTGAGGGACAGATGGCAGCCTTCCCCGTTCACCGTCGTTGACAACGGAACGACAAATGTGTGCAGTGAGAGTGTGCGGGATACGGTAGCGCCGGGAGTTGTGGGATGCCGGGCGACTGCGCTCAACATCTCGATTATCTACTCGGAACCAGTGATGGGAGCAGACAATCGCGACCATTACACGGTTCTGGATGGCAACACAGGCGCCGAAATCTCGTTGTCAAACGCTCTCGTCGAATACGACGAAATCGCAAGAACCGCGACAATATCGGGGCTTTCCCTGAAGTCGGGGGTTGTGGTGAAGGTCATTGTGAAGGCAGGCGTTGTGGACCTCTCCGACAATGCAATCGACCCAGGCCGCAACATGGCCATTTGCATCGTTGAGTTCTCAGTGAACTTGGCAGGCGCTCCGAAATTGAATCTGCTGAGCTTCCCCATTGTCCTGCAACCCGCGGATCTGGCAAAACTCATCGACGGGAACTTCGCCTTGGCGCGTTGGATGCCCGCCTTGAATAATGGTGCCGGAGGTTACATATTCGACAATGACAGTCGCTTCGAGCTGAACCTGGGGGAGGGTTACTGGCTCAATATGGACGCCGCCCAATCCCTCGTCTTCCGAGAAGGGACTACCGCGCCTACCAGTGATGACTTTACGGTGCCCCTGCCCAGTAACAACTGGTTCCTGCTGGGGAATCCCTGGACCCAGAAGCTGGAATGGAATGCCGTGGATCTTCGGTATCGGTATGCGGGCGTAACGAATACCCTGGGCTCCCTGCAGGGCAATCCCAGCCGTCCGATGGAATACTACGGGTGGACGTGGGACGGCGCAGCCCAGGATTACGTGGTGGTTTCCGATCCACTCGTACTGAACACCGGAAAGAGCGCGCTGGGAGTAACGGAATGCGCGTGGGTCAGAAGCTACGCTTCGGGCGTGCAGTTCATTCTTCCTTCTCTGTCGTCTGCTGCGAGCGCGCTGTCGGTGGGTGAGCGTGCTGGTGATCTCTTGACGGCGCGACCGCGTGTCCCAAGCGCGGACCGCTGGTCCATTGAGCTTGCGGCCGAGGCGGGAGATTTGCGCGATCGGGGGAACTTGCTGGGCGTGGACTCATCCATCGACGGAGGCGAGGGAGTGCAGATAGCGAATCCACCGATGGCTCCGCTGCGCGAGCGATTCGTGGAGCTTGCCTTTCTGGGCCGTTCGGGTAGCAGGAACCAGGGGGAAGAGCTGGAAGTGGACCTGAGGTCACAGGTAACGGCAAGACAGTCGTGGGATTTGTTGGTCACCACTACTGCTGTGGGCTCCGACGTCACGATCAGTTGGGGTAATCTGGTGCAGTTGCCCAGAGAGTACCGCCTGCGGTTGATCGATCATACGACCGGTCAACGACGCGCACTTCGCACAACGAGCCGCTACACGTTCCAGTCGAACTCAAATGGTGTCACTCAACGGCGGTTCACAATTGAGCTCTACCCGTCCGTCGAGGGTGGGATACGTATCAGCAATATGAGAGTTGTACCCGGATCGCGTGCGAGTGCGGCGAGAGCGCGCATCTCTTATGCTCTGAGCCGTGGTGGGGAAGTGGATATCAGCATTCTCAATACCGTCGGGCGCGTCGTGCGCAGATTGGGCATTGCTCAGGCCAAGTCCGGCATCAACGCCGCGGTGTGGGATGGGCGCAGCAACCAGGGCGCGGTAGTGCCTCGGGGAACGTACATCATCCGCGTTGATGTCCGCGACGAAGAAGGACAGGCTTTTCGCGCAGTCAGAACAATCACGATCAAGTAGCAACACCAACACCAATATCAACTCATGTTCTGCATCGCTGACCGGGCGCCAACCATGCATCGGTCAGCGTGCGCGTTCAGGAACGAAATTCGCGGGTGATCGCGTTTCTGTTTTGGCGTTGGAGCAGTCATAATATGGGGCAGTTTGGATTCTTGTGCAACACGTTTCATCGGAGCGCAAGCCACTCCATGAATAGCGGCCGGTCGGCATATCGGGGAAGTCTGCGAACGTTGCCGCGCTGCTTTGGCGCGGTGGCGGCGGCCGTTGTCTGGGTGTTGGTGTTGAGCTCTGGCGCTTCCCCTGACTTCTTCCGCTTCATCATTCGCGCTGATCCTCCCGCCATTCCCGCCAACGGGCGCAGTACCGCCACCATCACCATCGAGATCAACTCGGCGCAGAATCAGTCGGCGCTCAATGGGTCGGCGGCAAATTTCGTCACAACCCTCGGAGTCATCGAGCCCCTCACCCACATCGCCGGCAATACCGCCCGCGTGACCCTTCGCAGCGGCACACAACCCGGTGTGGCGATTGTTACGGCGATCGTCGGACAGTCGCGCGAGCAGACGCAGGTGAAATTCCTTCCCATTGATGGGAGCAAACTCCTTGAGACGCGGGCTATCTCCTTTACCGGCCGGAACCTCGTTTTCCATCCCGACGCGGGACTCATCGTGGCGTCAGGGAAGACGCGGGTCAGCTTCCGTCGCATGAGGCTTCGTTGCGGCATGAACCTGCAATATGACATAGAAAAGGAACATTTGCTGCTGGACGGGCGGCCCGGGGAGAACGAGGTGGTCTTTTCCAACGGGCGGAAACGGTTTGTGGGCGACCGCCTCAAGTTCCTTATGAAACCGTTGCAGGGAATGATGCTCAAGATCAACCCCGAACCGGAGCGACTGTATCTGGCGGGTGATGCCCTTGCCGTGATTCCGGCGGATGGGGACGATCTCGAAGCCGCAGATCACCGGGCGCAACTCGATGCGATGAAGTTTCCCGACCCTCCCTCGATCGGTCGCGGCACCGTGGTGCTGGCGCGCCAGATTGTCATCTATCCAGGGGAGAAAATCAAGTTCAAGCGAGCGAAGATCTACATCAACGGAAAACACGTCATCAGTCTTCCGCTGCACGTGCTCCCCTTGAGGAATAACGCGTACGACGCCTACGGCATCGTCGGCGACCGGGTGTTTGGGTTCAATACCAGTGGAGGCATTGGACTCGATTTTCCTTTCTACTACCGCGTTTCTTCCGGGGGGCAGGGGGCGATCCGGTTGCGCCATTCGGGAGGGGACGGTTTCTTCACTGAGGCGCCCGGATGGTCACTGGCAGTGGAGGAAGAGTATTCACTCGGAGATGACGGCGAAGGAACGTTTGTGCTGGACAAGCTGGGGCAGGGGAACTGGGGCGCGAGTCTCAACCACAGCCACGCATTTAGCGACAGCGCCTCCGGCTACTTTTACGTTTCCTCTCCCGAACATGCCGACGCGTTCGGCCGCGCCACCCTGACTCGTGACTACGACCGTTTCAGCGTGGGGCTTGAAACCTACGGGAACGTCCCCGAGGACCGCTATGCTTCCGGTACTGCACAGGCGTATGTGCAAACGCGGGCGAAGCCCCTGGGGAAGACGAACATGGATTATTCGGCCTCGTTCGAGGTCTCCTACAGCAACAACCCCGAAGCCGCTGATCCCGAAGTGGTAAGCCAGACGATACAGACGCCGCTCCGCCTTCCCACGTGGAAACTTGCGGCGAGTACATCGGTCACCTCGTCTCTGCAGCCGCAGGTATACCACTCCAGCGCCGGGGTCACCAACGCCGGGATCGGCGCGTCCGTTACTTTGAGTCAGACTTTTACGCCGACAACGTTCGGTAGCCTCACCTACACCAGGAGCCCGGGCATTTCCTCCTCGTCCGGAGTTCTCAACACCCAGTATATCTCCGGCAGCCTCTTCTCCGTTCCCAACCGACACTGGCAGCTTACCAGCACCGGAACCTACAACCTCACCGATTCCAGCGTCTACGGCTCGATCACCGCCGACTACCGCCTCAACACCGACTGGCGGCTGGGACTCACCTCCTCGTACCAGAAGTTCGTCGGCGACAGCTTCACCGATCACGACATCGTCATCGGCAAACGGATCGGCAGGCTGAAGATGGAAGGCATCGTCGGCTGGTCCAAGTCTCGCAATGACATCTACTTTCAGGTCGGCAACATCAGCTTCTGAGCCGCCGGACGGGGAACCGTCTCCGGAGATTTTTTCTGGAACCCACGATTCATTTCTCCGTCCTGTTGACATCGCTGAATTCCCTGCAATAGAATACTCGCCGGTAATTTCTGCACTTGTAAGGTGCGTGAGGGCCGCTGGTTGGCCGTGGTAGATGCCGAAGGTATGGCAGGACAGCAAAGAATACCCCTCACCCCGACCCTCTCCCCCGCGGGGGAGAGGGCAGGGTGAGGGGGCCTGACACCATCAGGTGACATCGCATCAACCGCGAGTGACCGCGTGACGCGAGGTAACGGTTAGAGGTTGGTTCACTTCATGGACGGTGGTCGGTTGTTGCAGGCTAATGCAAGTCAAAGGCACAGCCCTGCCTCTCTCAGAACTGAGGGAGGGGCGAGGCTGTGCCTTTTTCTGTTTGGTGTGTTGGCATTCATGTAGGACGGGAATTCCTTCCCGGAATGTGGGAGGGGGTTCTCGATACGGCTCGTATGAGATACCCCCGGCGTCATGCGTTTGACGGTGGCAACAGTGCGGGATATGATGTGGGCGCAAAGGAGTGAGGAACATGGCATTGACCATTGCACTTGCCGACGATATCGAGAAGGTCGTCACTGAGCAGGCCCGTGCTGCTGGGGTATCGCCACGAGACTTCGTGAACCAGACCCTTTCCGCAACGTTGACCCCCAACGGCGACCCTCTCGATGAGTTCATCGGTCGTTTCGAGAGCGGGATTCCCGACTTGGGCCGTCGCCACGACGACTATCTGTCCGCCACGTACGCGGACCGCCACGAGGAGGAATCGTGAAGGGATTCTTCGCCGACACGTCAGGATGGTTGTCCCTGGCCGACCGGAGCCAACCCGAGTACCGCGCCGCCCAATCCATTTAGACCCAACGGGTGAAGTGGCGTCACGAGCGCGTCATCACAACCAACTATGTCCTCGGAGAACTGGTTGCGCTGCTGGGCAGTCGAACGGCGTTGCCCCGATCTGAGGTGCTGGCTTTTGTGCGCACGGTTCGGGAGTCTCTTCACGTTGAGTTGATACACGTAGCCCCGCCGTTGGATGCGGCCCGGTGGGAGTTTTTGGAGCAACGCCAGGACAAATCGTGGTCGCTCACCGACGCGGTGAGCTTTCTCGTCATGCAGGAGCGAGGGATGAGCGAAGCTCTGACGACCGATCACCATTTCGAGCAAGCCGGGTTCGTGACCCTTCTCCGGTGAGGGTCAAGCGGCCATAGGATGGCCGGTGATACACGACGGATTTCACGGGGGTTTTCTATTCCGATGGATGTAGGAGGGGTTTCCTAACCCCGAACCATCGGGGAAAGAATCGGCGAAGTGATTCGCCTCCTACAGGATGTTCGTTGAGCATCAGCCAGATGTTTGCATTTACGAAGTGGAGGTAGTGACATGTTCCACAAACTGATTGGCATGAAGAACACCAGGGCAGGGCGGGTGAGGCTGGCGCTGCTGCTTGTGGCGGGGGTTTGTTGTTAGGTTTGGTTGCCCTGGGCATCTATGCCCCACGGGCCTTAGCCGTCACGGAGGCTTGGGAGGTCGTCGGTACGGCGGGATTTTCTCCCGGCACCGCATGGTATCCCAGCTTCAAGTTGGACAGCGCCAACACGCCGTACGTGGGCTTTGCCGACGGGGCAAACTCCAGCAAGGCGACGGTGATGAAGCTCGACGGCTCGACATGGGGCGCCGTGGGCAATGCGGGTTTTTCCGCGGGCGCCGCATACTACACCAGCCTTGCGATGGACAGCAACAATACGCCATATCTTGCTTTCTCTGACGGTGGTAAGTAGGTGGTCAAAAATACTGTCCCATAGTTCCCGAAAAGGTCGTGGGGGGTTATGCTATTTGACAGTTTGATTCGGTAATGGCAATCCCCCCGGACTTGTTCCGGGGGAATGTTAGGTTCGCGCTACAACCCGGACGC
>MNXM01000330.1 GCA_001872605.1 Armatimonadetes bacterium CG2_30_59_28
TCAAACCCCCTGATTCGGAAGGTCTCCACGGCGAGATAAAGAACGTACACACCTCCCGCGAGAGAGATGACACCGAGGATGTTCTCGTTGTGGGCGGCGCGGCTGAGGAGCAGCAGCGACGCGGCGATGATCGGCAGGTCGGTCATCAGCGGAGCGACGGCCACCTTCACACCTTCCTTGAGTCCGTGCCTCAAGGTTTGCGTGATGACGAGCGTCGACAACGGCCCCGGCGAAAACCCCGCCGTCAAACCCATCACGATACCGGCAAGAAGTGAGGAGAGCATTGTGAGCAAACCACCAAGTCGAGAACAGGATACAGGATATCACGTCCCGCCTTGCCGTGGTGTAGTGAGCACAACGCCGGTCATACCAGACCCTTCTTCGCCCCACTTCTCCCGATTGGCGGACTCAATCCCCGCGCACCTCCCCTGCGGACCTATCCCACCAAACCGACATCCCCCGTATCTCCACCATCCCCACATCCCCTTTTCTTACACCATCGGGACAGTTATCTCCCGCGCGAAAAAGGTGCACGTTTCTTGGCGGAAAATACGGATTGCGCTTTCCTGCCGAATGTGTCACAGCAACCGCTGTTCAGAATCACAACCCAATTAACCCTCTCATCGGGAGCGACCGTAGAATGAATCTCTCTCCCTGTAAACGCGGCTGGAAGATAGTCTCTCCAATCCTTGTGACGTTGGCGCGGGTAAGAGGCAACAATTCCATTGTGCTCGCGCTCCCATTTTTCCTGACGCTCCCGTCCCATGACTCTTTCGCTCAGACCGACATGTCGGATGGATTCGACTACCCCGTTGGCAAACCGGATGGAAATGGCTATTACGTCTATACGGACTTCCGCGACGTAGATCATCTCGGTGAGGACTGGAACGCAAACTCCGGTGGTGATACTGACATAGGGGACGCAGTTTACGCTGTATCAAATGCTCGACTGTTGTGATTTGGCATTAGGAGTACAAAACAGTTAAAGTAACACCGAACGCAGCGGACTCACAGAGTCCGAAGCGACCACCTTGTTTGCCCGGCTTTTTTTGAACTCGCAGAGTTCGCCTCCAACTCGCAGAGTTCGCCTCCAAACAACAACCCGTTCCTGTCTGAATGTCCCTTCCTGTCCCGGAGGTTTCATCGATTTACGAGGCTCAACCCAAATCACAACAGTCGAGTCTATTGTTTCCGAGTCACGCGCAAATACCGCGCCATCTTCATCGTCAACGAAAAGGGCGAGGCAGAGATACTCGACATCAATGATCACTACGAGTGAGTGAACCACGCCCTTTACGCCACGTGCATGTGGAGGCTTTCACCAAGATACGGATATTGCCTGGGAGCAGGCTCGGCCTTGTGGAAGGAGGTGGAGAACTGCACCATGAACAGTGCGAAACATGCGATGGGGATCAAAACCTCCGGCAGTCCGAGGTGCAGACGCTTCACGGCAGCAGGAATGATGGTCGTCCAGGAGTGAACTCCAACGCCGATGATGTGGCGTTTGCCCTGGGGCTGATAGACCACATGATAGGCAAGTACAAGGTAGATGCAGGACGCGCCTGCGCTACAGGGATGTCCAACGGTGCGCAGTTTACCTACCGGCTGGCCTGTGAGCTTGCCGATAAGATCGCAGCTATTTCTCCCGTGGGCAGCTGGCCGTTCTTTGAGGAGCATCACAGGATGCAAACCAGGGCATCCACGGTTCCTTTGAGATCACTCACCCCAGTGTCTTCGTGACCTCGACAATCTTCACTTCACCACCAACACGCTGCATGGTGCGAGACGGGTCAGGTTCTGCGACGTGCTACCCCAAACGCGCTCGAAGATACGCGAGTGTCCCATGAAGCCAATCACTAACAGATCGTAGTCGCCTTCTTTGCAGAAGTTGATGATCGTCTCTACTTCATGACCCACCAGCACGTGAGGAACCAGAGTGACCCCCGCGGTTTGGGCGGCAGCCACTGCTTCTTTGTTGATCTGCGCAAAGTAACCGTTGCGCTGCTCCTTGACCTCTTCCGTCTCGCCTACCGTGGCGGCGTATTTGGGCAAGTCCTCCTCGACGGATACTTGATGTAACTCGCCTCGTGAGTAAGCCGCCTCCTGGATCGCTGCCGCTAATGCCTTCTTTGCATGTTCCGACCCGTCGTTCGCAATGAGAATCTTCTTGAACATTTCAGCCTCTCTTCAGCATATTGGTTTTCCATAAGGACTATGAACATGGGTTCTCCGCAACCCCGTTGAGTGATTCCACTTCTTCCGTCTTCGGTTTGAAAAAGCTCTGGGCAATGATCGTGGGCACGATTGCGCTGCCGATGACCACTGTCACCAGGATTGTATACTGAGCCTGATTGATGTAGTGGTTTGTGTATCCGTATAGCGCGGAGATACTGCCGAACGTCAGTCCGGTGCTCATTAACAGAGTCGTATACATCCCATCGCTCGGCGAGAACTTGAACGCCCGCGTCAACGGCCACACGCTGAGAAACTTCATGGCGACTTTGACGATCAGGAGGACGGCAACGAGCGCGGCGCCGGAGATCAGAGCCGGAATGGAGATGATGGAACCTGCCTTGATGAAATAGAATGGCGTGAGCAATGCGAAGACAGTCGTGCGCATGTGCCGCACAGTCTGACGATGGTCGCGGAGCACGGCAGCCAGGGACAAGCCGATGAGATAGGCGGGAAGCACCGCTTCGCTCTTCGCCTTCACCGCCAGCGCGCCCAGGGCGAAGAGAATGAGAAATATGAGTTTCGTTTCCGGTTCAGACACGTGACCGCCCAACTCATCGGCGAAGCGCCGGGTGATTCCGGGCACGATCCAGAGGGAGCCCAGCATGGCTACGACGAAGCCCAGCAACAGCCAGTTGTAATTTGCGAACAGAATCCCGAGTGCGACCACCGTTCCCAGGTCGGTGATGAAACAGGCCGCGAGGATGAGTTTCCCAAACTCGGATTGATTCAGACCGGTCTCCACCATCACTGCATACACCACGGCGACGCTGGTCGTCGAGAGCGCGATACCGCAGATCTTGGCAGCGTCCGTTGTCCAGTGTGCGACATAGTGAGCATACGCCATTGCCCCTACGAAGGGCAACAGGAAACTGACAAACCCGATGCTGATGCTTTCCTTGAAGTACTTGCGCAGAATCTCCGGCTCAATCTCTGCGCCTGCCATGAAAGTAAGCAGCACACTGCCAAATCCGGCAAGGAAATTGATCCACTCAGTCGTCTGCAGATGCAGGTAGTTGCCCCCGATGACCCCAACGCAAATTTCGATAAGCGCCACCGACACCGCGGTGCGAACCGAGATAATGCTCGCCACCACCGCGAGTCCCATCCAGATTGTCGCCGTTAACCAGACTTGTTCCATGATCTTCTACTGCTTCTCCTTGTCTATGTAAGCATCCAGATTGATCTTGCGCTGAAACTTATCCTGTAATCCCTCTTGCGCCACTGCAACGGGGGTCTTGCCCTCTTCCGCATAACGGATCACGCGCAAGAGGGTCCTGAGCGTCGCGAGGTCTAACTCTTTGATAGCCGTTTTGATTGCGACGCGCAAGACTTCTGCCTCGTGCTGTAGTTCCGGGTCAGCATACGGTTGATCGATAATATGCCGCCGCCGCCGTCTCATAACTCAACTCTCTTTCTGAAGGGACTACCACTGAGTTTGGAACGCCACACCGTTCGACGTAACGGCCAGGCGCTTATTGACAAAATGCTTTCCGATCAGATGCCCCAACGCCGCCCCCGCAATCACGTCATGCCAGTGGTGGTCGCCTACCTCAACGCGCGACCAGCCGATGACAGCGGCCGCGCCGTAGACTGGCCATTTGTATTGCGGCATATCTTCCCCCAGGACCGTCGCCATTGCAAAAGCGGCAGAGGTATGCCCGCTGGGAAAACTGTCGCGAGCATCGCTGTTAGGGCGCTTTTCATTAACCGTGGCCTTCAGTAATTCTGTCGCAATACCCGTGGCCATCAGAGCTTCCGCGCCTTGCGTGGCTTCACGTTTCCCTTCCTTGCCATCCAGGCACAAGAGGAGTTCTCCCGCCACGAGGAAAGGTATCGTTGCATCTGTTGCATAGCGCGCGACTTGGTTCTCATCGCTCCGCACCGGCGCTGCGCCTGCAACGACCACAGTCAAGAGCATCATAGCGAAGCCTCGCACCGCACTGCGGCCATTTTTCCCTGCTGCTACCATAAACATCCAACACTCACCTTTCTACTATTGGTCTGTATATCACGATGACACCGGCGCTACCTGCAACATCCCCTGGTCGTCATAGATGCCGCAGATTCCCCGTCCGTCTATGGGGCTCATTTCATACAGATGGCACACGAGCGGATGGACGCTTTGTCGTTCATCCGATTGCTCGTTCCTCATGGTTCCCTTACCTCCGCAGTCGCAGCAGCGCCACACCTCCAGTAATCGCGAGTGTTGCTGCGTAGCCAAACCCGGCAACGGGTGACACCGAGGTCCACAACGCGCCGACGACAACACTCGACACCAAATCACCGACGCCATTCACTGTCGCCAATACACCGAACCCAGTGCCCCGTAGTTCCTCCGGTAACAGGTCCGCCGCCATTGCGCGTTCCATCGCATCAATGATTCCGATATAGACACCCGCCAGAATAAACAAGGCTCCCAGGGCGATGACGCTGTGTGTCGGGATAGCAAACCCGCAGCACATCAGCCCGAACAGCACATAACCCAACCCCAGCAGCCCGCGCTTCCCGATGCGGTCGGACAGCGCGCCGACAGGATAGGAGACCGCAGCATAGACGATGTTGTGCACAGTATAAAGCAGCACCGCAACCGCGCTCGCGTGGGCTTTCCCCATTGGCCCGGTGAGCAGTTCAATCGCCCGCAAAATCAACAGCGTGTGCGCGAAATTACCCAGTCCGAAGATTCCAACACAACCGACATAGCTTTTGAAGGCTCTGGGCAATTGCTTCAGACTGGTAAAGAACTTCAAGTTGTGGTTCGCAGAGCGAATCGGTTCTCGCACCAGCCCCACGACGGCAACCGCCGCCAACATCCCCGGAAAGAAAGTGAGCAACAGCGCCGTTCTTAAAGGAACATGGCACGCCAGCAACAATGAAGCGACGGCGGGGCCGATAATCGCCCCTAAGGTGTCCATTGTGCGCTCGAAGCCGAAAGCGCGCCCGTAGGCGTCGGGTGACACCGATTCGGTCATCATCGCATCCCGTAGCGGCCCGCGCGTGCCGCGGCCCATCCATGAGAACGCGCGCAAAACTAACACGTGCCACCACATTGTGGCAAATGCAAAGGCCGGCTTTCCAATGCCAGTGGCGACATAGCCAAGCACCAGGAGAAACTTACGCTTGCCGATGCGGTCGGAATACCAACCCATGAACAGCTTCACGAGACTGGAAAGAGAGTCGGCCACTCCCTCAATCACACCTAATGCAAACGGCGGCGCGCCGAGCAGCGCAAGGAACGCGGGCAGCAGCGCCGTCGCGGTCTCATGCCCCATATCGCTGAACAGACTCGCCATGCCGAAGGCGAAGATGTTCCTGTTCAGCCAGCGGGGTTGCTTTCCTTGAGTCGCTCTTTCAGCAGTTGGTGTCTGCTTCACCTTCAAACCTCTTTTTGCGCGGCTGTCCGCTGGCGCACCAAGCGAGGTCGCGGAGTTCCCTCGAACACGACGGACGGCTTGCGCGCAGCGCCCCTTCGCTTACTTCCCGAACATCTCCAATGCGCGTTTCCAACTCTCCTGCTCAGCGCCTTTCGGTTCGTCTTTGAAACGGTAGTCGCACTTGCGGAGGTATTCCTGAAGACCGGCGTCAAGCGATTTCCATTTCGCCAACTGCACCTCCACAAGATACTCCACTGTCGCGTGCTGTTCGCACTGGTCCAGAAATGCAAGCAGATGCCTCCAGCAAAGGGCTGCTCCCTTTTCGAACCTGTCTCGCCACTCCTGGTCATCCGGTTCCTGGGTGATCGCCTCCAGCAGGCAGGAAATGGCGTATCGTTCCGACTGGTCGGCAGTCGCGCAGGCCGGGCAAGGCTCTTTGGTATCAAGGTGCTTGCGGATCAGTTCCCGAGTTCGCTCTGCATCGTCTCGCGAGGCCGCTCGCGACAGCGCTTTGTGCAGAGCCTCCAAATCCATGATGAGCTTCAGCGCCACACAATGGTATGAGTTTGCCACTCCCATTGTGTCGCCGTGTTCGCGATAAACCGCCTCCGCAAACAGATTCCCATGCCGGGTACAGAACCCCCGCGCTGGCATGAGTTTTCCCAGCCGCGCGCCGTCATTGGTACCCTCGTGCGCGAAGAACCAGAGATATCTCTGCTCTGCATGGTCACGAAATACGCACAGTGGGCAGCCGCCAGATTCGTAGGCACGCCGCAACTCCAGAAGGTTGAGCATGTCACTCATGACCTGATTCCCTCCCGACGGAAGCAAGTGGAGACAATCACTTCAGCAGCGGATTTGTGAACACTGCGGCCTTGCCCAGTTCTGCCTCAATCTCCAGCAGTCGATTGTATTTCGCAATCCGTTCGCCACGGCACGCGGAGCCGGTCTTAATCTGCCCGCCGCCCATTGCAACCGCAAAGTCGGCGATGAAGGCGTCCTCGGTTTCTCCTGAGCGGTGCGAAATCACAAATCCCCAGCCTGCCTCTCGGCACATTTGAATTGCCTCAATGGTTTCCGTCACCGTGCCGATCTGGTTCAACTTGATGAGCACGCCATTCGTCGTTTTCTCTTTGATGCCGCGAGTGATGAACTGCGTGTTGGTCACGTAGATATCGTCTCCCACAATTTGAGTCTTGTCGCCCAAGGCGGAGGTGTGCTCCCGAAATCCCTCCCAGTCGTTTTCGCCCAAGCCGTCCTCAATCGAGACAATGGGATAGGCTTCGAGCCAGGATTTGTAGAGCGTCGTCATCTCCGCGCTGGTCTTCTTCCCCTGTCCCGACTTGGCGAGGTTGTAAACGCCGTGTTCGTAGAAAGAGCTCGCAGCCGGGTCGAGGGCGATGGCGACGTGTTGCCCGGGGACGTAGCCTGCGGTTTCAATCGCCTCCACGATAACCGCGCACGCTTCGTCATTGCTCTGAAGATTGGGAGCAAATCCGCCTTCATCGCCGACACTGGTGACGTAGCCTTTCTTGCTCAGGATTGACTTCAGTGCGTGAAAGGTCTCAGTGCCGTAACGTAGGGCTTCGGTGAAGGTCCGAGCGCCAACGGGCATGACCATGAACTCCTGGAAGTCTACGCTGTTGTCTGCGTGTTTGCCGCCGTTGAGGATGTTCATCATCGGCACGGGTAGCCTCACCGCTCCTGGTCCTCCGAGATACGCAAACAGTGGCAGTCCGGCGGCGGCCGCTGCGGCACGCGCGACGGCCACGGAAACACCCAACATCGCGTTGGCGCCCAGCTTGCTCTTGGCTGCAGTCCCGTCGAGCTCGATCATGAGGCGATCAATCTCCGTCTGGTGCGCGGGGTTCATGCCGACGAGTTTCGGAGCGATGAGATCGTTGACATTGGCGACAGCTTTCAGCACTCCTTTGCCTCCATAGCGCCTCTTGTTGCCATCCCGCAATTCCAGCGCCTCGTTCTCTCCTGTCGAAGCGCCGGAGGGAACGCACGCCGAGGCGGTAACTCCACTCTCCAAGGTTACACATACTCGCACAGTCGGGTTCCCTCGCGAGTCAAGGATTTCCAAAGCTGTTACACGTTCAATTTTGTTCTTCATCAGATTGTCTCCTGTCCTTGTGTGGTTCTACCCGGCCATTGTCCCAGCGCGCTGGCGAACTTCTCGACGGCGACCCTCGGCGCGGCGCGCTCCCCCGCCGTCGCCTCATGACGACGGCGGACCGCCCATTTCTCCGCGTAGCCCGCGAGGTCGTTCTGTAACCGCAGTAGCTGTTCCTGCTGGGCGGTTATGAGGAACTCCCGCTGTTCCGCGTCGTTCGTCGCCTTGAGCACATTAGTCAGATGTGGCAGACACAAACCGCAGGACGCGCGATAGCCTTCGCGAAAGTGCTCCTCCCTCAGTCGCTCAAGGAATTCATCCGTATGTCGCGCCTCGCTTTCCCGGCGGACCTCGCAAGCCGGACAATCGAACCCTGCACCCAGGCGCGCAATCGCTTGCGGGTCTTCGCTCACAGCAAACATCTCCAACGCTCTCGCTGTCATGGGACCGTAGATGTCGCACAGATTCTGCTGGGTGCTGATGCGCCGAAGCTCCTCTTTATGGCAGTGGCAGCATCCACCCCGCGCCGCCAGCGCGCGTCGGGCCGTCTCCTCGGTGACCCATGTGTATAGCGACTGCGCAAAGAACCTGAAAATGTCGTTCCACGTGAAAAGGCAGAGCGGACAAGACTGTTCGCCAAGGATGTTATCCCATGTCGGAGCGCTCACATTTTCCCTCCCGGATTGGCATACGTGAATCGGTCGCCAAGGTAATACTTCCTCGCAATTGGGCTGTTGGCGACTTCCTCCGCAGATCCCGAGACAAGAATGTCTCCTTCGTTCATGATGTAGGCGCGGTCCACGATGCGCAACGTATCGTGGACATTGTGGTCGGTAATCAGAATCCCGATGCCGCGTTCCCTCAGTCGCACGATGATGTCCTGAAAATCGGCCACCGTGATGGGGTCTACTCCCAGGAATGGCTCATCCAGCAACAGGAATCTCGGATCCAGGGCTAATGCCCGCGCCACCTCTCCACGCCGCGCCTCGCCACCGGAAAGCTGATACGCCTTCTGATGGCGGATGTGCGCGATGTGAAACTCCTCCAGGACTTCTTCTGCGCGTGTTTTCCTCTCATCGCGACGCATCGCCGCAAACTCCAGTAGCGCGCGGACATTCTCTTCGACCGTCATCTTGCGGAACAGCGAGCACTCCTGCGCCAGGTAGCCGATGCTGAGTCGCGCCCGTTGATGCATCGGAAGAGAGGTTACTTGGCGATCACCGAGCCACACCTGCCCACGGTCGGCTTTCACCATTCCGAGAAACATCTGAAACGTCGTCGTTTCTCCCGCTCCATTTGGTCCCAACAATCCTACGATCTCACCCTCCGCAACCTCGAGCGAGACTCCATTGACCACCGTGCGTCCCCGGTAGTTCTTCATAAGATTCACCGCGCGCAACGTCATGCGTGGTTCCTGAAACAAAAATGACCCCTACCCGAAATCGGATAGGAGTCATCAGTCCTCACGGACAATTGGCGAACTCCATCGCCAGCCTTCTCGATTAGTTGTCAGGAAGTAGTTTAACCGTACTTTCTACTTAATGTCAATCAAGCGTCGGATTTCACCGACAAGGTCCCACCGACCTTGACCAGCCACTTGGATGGCCCTTCGAAATCGCGAGGGAGGTTAGCTGGCTCCAGTTCTTTGCCCCGCGTCCAAGTGCGGATGGCTTCCTCTCTTTTGCCCATCCGATAGCAGACCTCTCCCAGTCGCGTGTATCCAATCAGTTTCGTTGCCGCATTACCTTGGGCAATCGCTTTTCTCAGGGGCTCGGTGGCAGCTTTGAGCTTGCGGCTGGCAATCAGATTGTTGGCAAGACGCAGGTAGACTTCGCCTTTCTCCGGGAAGCTTCCTTTCGGCATCAGCCGCATTGCCCGCTGGTATTCGCCGCGGGCTTTGCGGCGAAGCCACCAGCCCGGGAATCCTCTTGGCGCTCCATATTCGTAGGCTCGGGCCAGCAGAAGGCGCGCTTCCGGAAACTCAGGCTCAAGCCTCAGTGTCTCCACCAAGTATCTGATAGCCATGCCAACAGTCTGCGGACGAAACCCCTCTTTTGCAAACGCGCTCGCGCGTTTGAAGCATTGAATGGCCTGTTGCTTCTTGTCAAGATCAGCAATGGACACAGCAGTGTGCCTACCCTATTCCAAACGGTAACCCGTGCATACTTCGACCGCCCTTCGCCAGCTATCTCGCTCACTGCCCCACGACTTGTCCTGCACCTGATAATCGAGCTTACGGACGAATTCTGCGAGGTCGCTGTGCAGCGCAGTCATTTGGTTTACCTGCACGTGTCTCAAGTATTCAATGAGTTGCGTTTCCCGGGCGACGCGCACGGCTTCCTCAAAATGCGGGAGACACAATCCGCCCGACTTCTCAAACAACTGGCGAGACTCCTCACGAGTCGCCTCCTCTGCCAGATGCCGCACGAGGGATGTGAGGTCTCTTGGGCCTGCTTCCTTCTCGGCCACACAACCAATGCACTGGTCGTTTGGCGTGAGCGGCGACATTCCCGCAACCCGACGGAGCACTTTCGCAGATTTCTTGACCGGCAGCAGAACGGCATTGTGGTTCTCCACCGCTTCGAGCAACACTCGCACGAGGTGCTCATAAATCATTGCAACACCGCCCGCTGCCGCCTGCTTCTCCGCCACCCGCAGGAGCACTCTCGCATGCCGACCACAGAATCCTCGCGCAGCGATGATCTGATTTCTCACCACCGGGTCGGTGACTCCTTCCCACAAAAGGGTGTCGAAGCGCTGCCAGGCCAGTCTGTCGCGCATGGAGCACAGCGGGCACACGCCTTGTTCGCAGGCTTCACAAAAACGGACCATGAAAAACGGCTCGGACTGAAATTTGAGACGACTCTTCCCCCCACGCATCGCACTCCTCGTCCTCATAAACAATAAACTCCCAACCCCGAGTTCTCGGGATCAGGAGTCATCAGTCATCAGAGGCCGTTTGTCTGTTCGGACGGGCGAACTCCATCGCCATTGACGCCGGGATTATACAAGTTGCCGAACTGGCATGTCAAATGCCACGTCGCCGCGGTACATCCAAACGGATCAAACGCGCCAATTCTCGGCACCCTTCAAGGCGAATGTCCCGATTCCATGCGGGATCCCGCAGGGCGGGAAATTCGCGGCTACAAGGTCGTGTCGCCGGCTGAACTCGGTGTAGCGATCCACCGCGGCGTGCGTGCCTTTCCCTTTCCGACACGCGTACGAGTCGAAGATGAACGTCGGCTGGAAGATCGGCTCGATCACGTTGCAGACGGCATGGTGAACCACCCGGTCGCGGAACGGCGTTTCGGAGATCAAACGCGTCTTCGGGTCGTGAATCCAGAAGGTTCGATACCCTTCCGGAGTCCATGTTTCGCTCTGGAGTTCGCGGTGCAGTCGCAGGGCGTTTCCGCCGAGGTCGGCAAGGAACTCCGCCACGTTCGGCCAGGAGCGTTTGCTATCGGCGGCCCGAAGCGCCGCCGATAGCAGGTTGTCGTAAGCAACGGTTTGTTCCCACAAGCGCCGGTGTCGTTTTATGTCAGGCGGGTCAGATTCATCGCTCCTCCCGTAGGATAAAGTTCCAGCTTTGTCATTCAGAATGTCAGAGTCGGAGCTCTAACCTACGGAAGACAAAACTGACAAAGCTGGAGCTTTATCCTACGGGGGCGGGGAGAGGATTAGCGATGCCCGGGCAGGACGTTCGAAGAACGGAACGGCGACTGTTCCCTACCAGCCCCACCCGGGCGGGTTGTTCTTCTCCTCACCACCGTCGTGACGCCCCGACCCATCGGGGACAGCTTGCGTCACTTGGCATCGAGGAAGGGCGAAGCCCTATGGAGTCCCTATGCACTATCTCGAACCCCCGCGCAGACCGGTGCCCCGTCGTATCGAGGGAAAACCTCGCTCTAAACCGACATAGTGTCGGCTCGGTGGGACATCTGCCGCAACGACGTACCGAAAACCCAGGTTGTTGTTCCGGTTCTCCGGATTGTTCCCGTTGCGGTTTGCCACGCGGTCGTTGTTCGGATTGTTGTTCCACGAACCACCGCGCGCCACACGGGCACCGTTCTCAGGCTTCCCCCTGCATCGTTCCTTTCCCCGGGCTCGCCACCTCCGGGGGGGGGAACTCGATGTTCTTTGGCTCCGGCGACCGGAGCGCTCGCGGGACCCGTCGCCCGCTATCCAGCCGCCCAGCATCCTCCCCACCTCGTCCACCAGCGACGAGGCGTGACCGTCACTACTCACGTACTCAGACAGGATTTACAGGATAAACAGGACGGAGCGACGCACGGACGCCGTGCGTCCGCCGCCTTCGCGGAGTATGTGGTCTGGAAGCGTCGACGCCGCGACGGTTGCGCTCGGACTCTATGAGTTTGCGTCGGCCTTGGCGCGGCCTTCACCAAGCCGACTCATACAAACCGTCGTGGGTGTAAGGCTCATGCCGAACTGTGGCAAGGCCTTTTATCGGTCTGCTCGAACTCGCAGAGTTCGCCTCGAACTCGCAGAGTTCGTCCTCATCCTGTGAATCCTGTCAAAAGGTCTTTTCTTCCGTGTGATATCATGTGCAGCTGGGCATGGCGAACTTCCGTTAGGAACAAGCAACAAGGAGGCGTGCTCTTTATGGACAGTCCGAACGTTCGCTACTTCGATCCCGCCTGGGAGGAGGCAACCGATGCACTGCTATGCGCGGACGTGTGTGTCTATGGCGGCACATCCGCCGGAGTCGCCGCCGCGGTGTCCGCGGCGCGGCGCGGCAAATCCGTCGTGTTGCTACATCCCGGGCTGCATATCGGAGGAATGAGTAGCAGCGGTCTGGGGCTTACCGACTTTGGGATGAAGGAAGTGATCGGTGGCATCTCCCGGGAGTTCTATCGCCGCGTCGGCGCGCATTACGGATGGGACGACGAATGGCGATTCGAGCCACACGTGGCCGAACGCGTGTTTACCGACTTGGTGGACGAAGCGCGCGTCCCTGTCTACCTGGGACAGTTTCTCAGATGCGCCGACATGGAGAGTCAGCGGATCACCGAGATCACGATGCGGGGAGGTCTCCGCGTCCGCGCGCGGATGTTCATCGATGTCACCTACGAGGGCGACCTCATGGCGAAGGCGGGGGTGCGTTACTTCGTTGGCAGGGAAGGGAACAGCACGTACGACGAGACTCTCAATGGTTTTCAGGTGAGCAAGCATCACCAGTTCGACAGCACGGTTGATCCGTATGTGGTGGAGGGGGACCCGTCCAGCGGCCTCGCGCCCTGGGTCAATCCGGAAGGCGGTCTCACGGGGAAAGGTGATCACCGCGTGCAGGCTTACTGCTTCCGGATGTGCATGACACAGGAACCGGAAAATCGCGTTCCGTTCCCCAAACCCGAGCAATATGACCCTCTGCAATACCTTCTCATCCCTCGCTGGCTACGGGGCACGGAGGACGATGTCTTTGCCAAGTTCGACCGCATCCAGGGCAACAAGACCGACACGAACAACCGTGGCGCGGTGTCCACCGATTTCATTGGAGCCAACGAAGCATGGCCGGAAGCCAACTACGAGGCGCGTGAGCGCATCTTCCAGGAGCACGTTGCCTACCAGCAGGGACTGCACTGGTTCATGGCGAACGATCCTTGCGTGCCCGACGAAATCCGCGAGCAATACGCCGCCTGGGGATTGGCGAAGGACGAGTTCACCGATACCCACAACTGGCCACATCAACTCTATGTGCGGGAAGGGAGGCGCATGGTCAGCGACTACGTGGTCACCGAACACGACTGCATGGGACGGCGGAGGTGTGACGATCCCGTGGGATTGGGGTCGTACCAGATGGATTCTCACAACTGCCAGCGATTCGCGCATGAGGGACACGTACTGAACGAGGGCGACGTGGAGGTAGCGCTCGATGCGCCGTACCCCATCTCGTACCGTTCCATCGTGCCGCGCCGTGGCGAATGCGAAAACCTGGCGGTTCCCGTGGCGGCATCGGCGTCGCACATCGCATATGGGTCCCTGAGGATGGAGCCGGTGTTCATGATTCTGGCGGAGTCGGCGGCGGTCGCCGCGTCCCTGGCCATTGACGCTGGCTGTGCGGTTCAATCGGTGCCCTACACTCGATTGGAGAAAGCCTTGCTGGTCGCGGAGCAGGTATTGAGGGTGTAAGGGAGCTTGCTGAAGAACAGTGTTTGCGCCCCGAGTAAGCGTAGGACAACTGGATCAGGGCGTCGGAATTGACTTCCCTGCGCCGACTCCTTTGGATCACCTGATGACAAGAGTTTCCCATACCTTGGGTGTAATAGTCACGTTCAAGGGAGTGAGGAGGATTTTCGATGACCTTCTGCACACTGAGGTCGAGGTGCAAGTCGGTAGAACAAGCTGCGAATCTCTGCTCGAACTCGCAGAGTTCGCCTTCATACGCTTGCAAGACAACGGTTTTGCAGTGCAGGTTCTTCCCTTTCGTCTCCCGCACCACCGGCTGACGCCGCAAGGTAACACGGCATCATCCTGCAAACTTTCAGCGGGGATACACATCTCCAGCGATCTCCATGACGGTTTGACCATCGACTCGCAACTTGCTATCCTTGTGCATCGTGCAGCGGAACGCGGGGCTGTGCTTGAACGGGAGGGAATTGTGTCGATGGAAAAGAAGGAAACACTCGGCGTTGCCGTCATCGGTTTGCGCATGGGACGGGGGCACCTGGAGGGATACACGCAGAATCCGCACACGGAAATCATCGGGGTGTGCGATCCGGACGAGAGTTTACTGGCGCAGATCAAGGCAACCTACGATGCACCGGTTGCAGTGACGGACTATCGGGAGCTGCTGGATCATCCGGAGATCGACGTCGTTTCGGTGGCGTCGCCGGACTACTATCACGCGGAACAGTGCATCGACGCCATGCGCGCGGGGAAGGATGTGCTCTGCGAGAAGCCGATGACGTGGGACGTGGAAGGCTCGAAGGCCATGGTCGCGGCGGTGAAGGAGACCGGGCGCAAGTTCATGGTGGGGCAGGTGTGCCGGTATGCTCCGGGGTTCGCGCTCGTGAAGAAGATGGTGGAGCGCGGCGAGGTGGGTGAGTTGTATTTCGTGGAGAGCGAATACGCGCACACTTACAAACACGCTCGCGGGGTGGGCGACTGGCGGGTCGACCCGCGACGGGAACCGTTCCTCGGCGGCGGGTGTCACGCGGTGGACCTGGTGCGTTGGATCGCGGGAGACGCCATCGAGGTGTCGGCGTACGCCAACCACAAGTGCCTCACCGACTGGCCTGTCAACGACTGCACCGTCGCCATCTACAAGTTCGAGAACAACGTGATTGGCAAGGTGATGGTGTCCATCGGGTGCACCCGTCCCTACACGATGCGGAGCGTGTTCTACGGTACGGAAGGGACGATCATCTGCGACAACACCAGTCCGGAGCTTCAGCTTTGCAGCCGGAGGAACTACCAGTTAGCGCCTTCGTTCGCCACGTTCCCGGTGGAAATTGCGAATCACAATGTCGCCGCCGAGATCGCCGAGTTTGTGGACTGCATTCTCAATGACAGACCTGTTCCCACGAATGAGATTCAGGGAGCGCGCACCGTGGCCACTGCCCTCGCCGCTGCTCAGTCGGCGAGGGAAGGAAGACCGGTGCAAGTCGAGAAGATTGGAGAGGACAAATGAAAGCAGGTTTCTGCACCACAGACATCACCCCTGCCATCGGCATGGAGAAGCCGGGAGGTTACGGCAAGGCCTACTGCGTGGCGATTCACGATCCACTGCAAGCTCGCGCCGCAGTGTTTGAGGACGGTGACACGCGAGTGGCTCTTGTGGGGTTGGATACGCTGGTGATTGCGGAGCGAACGGTCGCGGCAATTCGCGCGGAGATCGAGAAACGCTGCGGGATTCCCGCATCCAACATCCTGATCGCCGCGTCACACACGCACGTGGGCGGTCCGCTGTTTGGCCACTTCCCGGACCAATACGAGGATGCCCCGAAATTAATTCAGTCACTGATCGCCGACCATTCCACCATCCCCGACCTGCTGTATCACGACTGGGTGATCAAGCAGGCCGCCAGCGCCATCATCGAGGCGGACCGCAAGAAGCAGGACGCCGTCCTTTGCGTCGATTCAGGTCATCAAGAGAACGTGGCCTTCAACCGTCGTCTGCGGATGCAACACGGGAAGGCGGTGTCCCACCCCGGTAAGGGGAACCCCGGCATTATCGACTACGCGGGTCCCATCGACCCGGAGGTGGGGGTGGTCGGTGCGTGGAGTCAGCAGGGCGAGTTCCTCGGCTGCGTGGTCAACTACACCTGCCACTGCACCACCTTTGGGGGAGCGGTGTCGGCGGACTGGGTGTACCACCTGGATCGCACGGTGCGAAACGTGATGGGACAGCAAGGTGTTGTGGTGTTCCTCAACGGCGCTTGCGGAGACGTCACACAGGTCGACAACAAATCGGTGGCGCTGCCACAATTCCCGGACTCTTCGGCTCGCCTCGTGGGGGTGAGTGTCGGAGCGGAAGCATTGAAAGTGCTCAACCGCGCCGCGCGAGGGGAGTTCAGTACGGTCGCGTCCGTCTCACGCAAGATGACGTTTGGCCGCCGAACACCGTCCTCGGCGCGGGTGGCAAAGGCGCGGGAGATCGTGGAAGCAGGCATCCATGACGAGGAGAGACGGGCGACGACCGAGTGGACATTCGCCAAGGAAGTGTTGATCCTCGACTACCTCGCCGGGCAGACGCCAGAGGTGGAAGGCGAAATCCAGGCCATTCAGTTGGGGCCTGTTGTTTACCTCGCCAACCCGGCCGAGTACTTCTGCGGTCTCGGACTGAAGATCAAGGAAGGCTCGCAGTTCCCGTTCACGTATGTGGTGGAGCTTGCCAACGGCATCATCGGGTACGTTCCGGACGAGGAAGCATTCAGCGCGACCGGCGGCGGGTATGAGACGGTATTGACCAGTTACTCGAATCTCGAGGTCACTGCGGGAACACAGATCGCGGACGCGTGCGTCGAGCTTTCACGCCAACTCCAACCAACAGCGGCACCGGAACCGCCGAAGATGGAACCGGCGACAGCCATGTGGGGATACGGGCAACTGGGGCCGGAGCTGGAATGAGGGACGAAGGATGAGATAACAGGATCACTTGCTCGGTGGGGATAGGTATCCCCACCGAAACGTTACTGCTCATCCAGAGAACGGATTGGACGCTGATGAACGCTGACCTGGCAGATCATCGCGGATTCTCCCGGACAATCACTGCGCCCGCAGTAGGGACTGGAAGGCCGAATACCCCTCCGAAAATAGAATCTGTTCGCGAGGGATTGCATCCCGACGCGCATCATGGTGTGGGGATTCAATCCCCCCGGGCTTGGTTTCGCGTCGGGATACAATCCCCCGCGAACCGGGCGTTTTCCTTCCGCGTGGTCCCGACACGTCGGGATGGATGATTCCTTCGCCGTCGCTTGCCGTGGAGGCTTTTTCAACACACTCCAACAAACATCTGGCTCAAAGAAAGGGAATGGATCATGAGATGGGTTCTGTGGTGCCTAATTTTCGCTGCCGGCCTTGCGGTCGTTCATCCTTCTGCCATCGCGGCGAGCACGACCGCATCCGGAAACGCGCTGACGAACGGTGACTTCGAATTCGTTTCGCCGGAAGCCGATGCGCGCGGGCGGCTTCCCGTGGGTTGGGAAAAGGGATACGGTCATACCTCCGTCTTACAGATCGCTCCCGAGACTCGTCCGGGTTCGCCGGGGAAGCAGTGTCTGAAAATTGACTGCAACGACCAGATACAGACAAGCGGCGTTTACAGCGCGCTGTTCGCCATCGATCCCAGTCGCGCATTACAGGTTTCCGGCTGGATGAAACCGGGGCATTCGGAGCGCGGCCTGAGCGGCACGTATTTCGGCATCGGATGGTTCGACCGGGACAGGAAACCGATCATTCTCGTTCCGGACACACAAGTCAACTATCACTACATGCAGAGCACGCGACAGGAGGGAGCCCGGCACCGTCTCGGAGGGCTTTTCCTTCCGGCGGCCGCGATCCCAGCAGATTACTACTGTGTCATTCCTGCGACAGCAGCCTTCGCCCAGATCATGGCATTCACGATCAACTACCCCGCCCCTGTGCTGGTGGATGACATCGAGGTGATTCCCTTGACGCCTGAGGAGTTGAGGCACAAACGGCAGGAGTTGGCAAAAGCGACGCCACCCCCGGCCGGCGCTACCGCCGCGTCGCAGCCGCCGCAGGAGATCACCTCGGACTGGGCGGCTGCGTGGTTAGGCGGGGGCAAAGCGAGGGACGCCGCCAACGAACTGGCGCGATATATGGCGAAAGTGTTGGGGGTCTCGGTCGCGTCGGTTGAATGGAAGCCCAATGCCGCGAAACACAATTTCGTCATCACCGACGTGGCGCACGCGCCGTCGGCTGTCGCAAAGGGGCTCGAAGGCAAACACCGCGACGCTTTCGCCATCGAGTGCCCGGTGCGGCTTGACGGGAAAGACGTTTGCCTTCTCGTTTCTCAGGACGAGTATGCGCACGACTACCCAGTCTATTATTTCCTGACCAAGTTCATGGACGTTCACTGGGTAGGGCCGGGGGAACTGGGTGTCGTGTACGAAAAGAAGCCCGACTGGAAGATGCCCGCGAAGATCAGTGTCGTTGAGAATCCCGACTTCGAGATGCGTCTGTGGTCGGGGCAATCGTTCAGCAGTCGAGAGTGGCTGGCGCGCAGCGGTCGGATGGGGTTTCACCACGCGCTCGGATACGTCTTTCATCCCGACAAGTTTGGCGACATTCCCGAAGTGTACCCACTCGTCGGAGGACGACGATTCGTCCCCAAGCCCAAGTCGGGGGCCGGGGCGCTCAGCGGGTGGCAACCGTGCACGGGAAACCCGAAGTCGGTCGACATCGCGGTCGATCACGTGCTGCAAGAGCTTGAGAGAGGCCCGGCCATCAGCGTCAGTCTTTCCGTCAACGATGGCGCCGGAAACACGTGCGAATGCGACCTGTGCCGAGCGCAGGACGAAAAGGACGCGTTCCAGCCCGGTCAGCGCCCCAATCTCTCCGGACGCTTTTTCCGTTTCTATAACGCCGTCATGGAACGAGTTCTGGAGAAGAATCCCAACGCCTACATCGCGGTGCTGGGATATGGGGCGGTGAAGACGCCGCCAAAGGAATTCAAGGTCCATCCGCGTATCCAGGTCTTCCAGGTGCAGCCATCGATCGAGTCGTTGCGGGCATGGAAGGAAGCGGGCGCGACTCCCAACATGTATCTCTGGCTGTGGGACGGCGGATTTCTGACGGTGCGCCCTGACATGCACGTCATCGCGGAACTGGTGAGGGAATGCCACAGATTGGGTGGGTTGGGGCTTTACTCGGAGATTGTGCCGCAGTGGACTGTGAGCGCGCCCAAGTTCTACATTCTGGCTCACCTTTTGTGGGATACGAACAGGGATGTGGATCAACTGCTCGACGAGTACCTGGAACTTGCCTATGGCAAGGACGCAGCAGTTCCGCTGAGAGCGTTCTTCGACAAATGGTACGAAATTTGGAACCGCCGCCCGGCCGCTCAAAGGCATGAGACCTAGTGTGGGGGTGGCGTGGGATCGAGCAGTTTGCCGACCTGCAGCGGAAAGACCCGACATTCTTGGACGCGGCGATGAAAAAGGCGAAAGCAGCCAAGCTCACATCAGAGCAGAAACAACGCCTCGCGTACTTTGACACCTATTACCAACTCATGCGCATCAGCGCGGATCAGTACCTGCTCGCGGCGGAGATGTCCGATCCGAAGTGGGTCGCTTCCCGGAAGACTGACGATGTGTTGCGCATTGCTTCCCAAAGCACGTCTCTGACCGCCAGTTTCAACCGTAAGTAGGTCGTCAAAAATACTGTCCCTGCTGAAACGAAGACGGACATACCCGATTGATTCGGTAATCCCCCCGAACTTGTTTCGGGGGAAGTTTAGGACCACGCTCACGGCGG
>MNXM01000275.1 GCA_001872605.1 Armatimonadetes bacterium CG2_30_59_28
ACCCTTTGGGTTCGAGGATGGGGGTTGTTGCATGAACTCACTCAGGACCGACGAACCGCGAACTGCGTTACACAATCACTGTCGGTTTCCAGATGATAGGCGCCGATGGTTCCGGCTGGGATGGATAGTGCTGATTATCACAAATCTGACTTGGACCCCGCCGAGCCCCGGGTGTTTCCTTTCCAGCGGCCTTCGTGATATAATCTGTCCTTCTCAAATTCCGGGAAACGGATTGTGGGCGGAAGGTCATGGTAGACGAATTACTGTTGAAACGGGCAGGCATCCTGATTGAGGCGCTGCCCTATATCCAGCAGTTTTACGGGAAGACGATTGTCATTAAATACGGCGGAGCGGCGATGGTGGATCCGTCGCTCAAGGAAGCCGTGATGACCGACATAGTCCTGCTTCGGTATGTCGGCATCCATCCCGTCGTCGTGCACGGCGGCGGAGCCGAAATCTCGGAGCTGATGAAGCGCCTCGGGAAGGAAGCGACGTTTGTCAACGGGATGCGCGTCACCGATGCGGAGACCATGGAAATTGCCGAGATGGTGCTGGTGGGCAAGATCGGTAAAGAGATTGTGCAATTAATCAACCAGCACGGCGGCAAGGCAGTCGGTCTCTGCGGGAAGGACGCCGCTTTTATGATTGCAAGGAAGATGCGGAGCGAACCCGACATAGGTCTCGTGGGCGAAGTGGAGAGAATTGATCCAGCAATGACCGATTTGCTGGCGACACACGGTTTCATTCCAGTTATATCCTCGGTCGCGGGCGACGAGAAGGGAAACACTTACAACATTAATGCCGATATCGTTGCAGGGCAGGTTGCGTCGGCGCTGGGTGCGGTGAAGTTGATCGCGCTGACGGACGTACAGGGAGTTCTGAAGGACATTGGCGACCCCGAAAGCTTGATCCCTTCCTTGTCTGCATCGGAGGTGGAAGACCAACTATCCCGGGGCGTTTATGAGAAGGGGATGATCCCCAAGTTGCAGTCCTGTCTGATTGCAGTGCGAGGAGGCGTGGAGCGTGCGCATATTATCGATGGACGAATCCCGCACGCCATCCTGATGGAGGTATTTACCGACGCTGGCATCGGAACGATGATCACGCAGTGAACCCACGGGTCCCGATGTCTGAGACATGTAATCCGATATGTGAGGTCGTGAGAAGCGCCATGGAGCTGCAAGAGATTGTCGAGAACACGGATAAGTACATCATACACACCTACGGAAGGCTTCCCATGGCGTTTGTTCGCGGGGAGGGAACTCGCCTGTGGGATACCGAGGGGAAGGAATACCTGGACCTTCTCGGGGGTATCGCGGTCGTCGGGCTGGGACACTGTCATCCGAAAGTGGTTGCGGCCATCCAGAAGCAGGCCGCAACGTTGATGCACACGTCGAATCTCTATCACATCCCGCTCCAGGCACAACTGGCGGAAAAACTTTACGAATTCTCCGGCGGGTACAGGTCCTTCTACTGCAACAGCGGCGCTGAGGCAAACGAGGCTGCAATCAAGCTCGCTCGGAAGTACTCGAAGAAGAAGCATGGTGAGCACAAGTACGAAATCATCGTAACGCAAAATTCGTTCCACGGACGGACGTTGACGACGGTGGCGGCTACCGGACAGCCCAAGTACCAGAAGGGCTTTGAGCCACTTCCGGCCGGATTTCGGTTTGTCCCTTTCAACGACCTCGCCGCGGCGAGGGATGCAGTGACCGAGAACACCTGCGCGGTCATGATTGAGCCGATCCAGGGAGAGAGTGGTATCTACCCGGCAACCGACTCGTTCATGGTCGGATTGCGAGCGCTTTGTGACGAGAAGGGCATGCTGCTTGTTCTCGATGAAGTCCAGACTGGCATCGCGCGCACGGGAAGAATGTTCGCTCACGAATACTATGGCATTCAGCCGGATATCTTCACCTTGGCAAAATCGATTGCAGGCGGTTTCCCAATGGGTGTCATGCTTGCAACGGAGGGAGTGGCCAGCGGATTCCAACCGGGAGATCACGCCTCCACGTTTGGCGGGAATCCTCTTGCCTGCGCCGCGGGACTTGCCGCGTGTGAGGTTGTGGTGGAAGAGAACCTGGTTGGGAACGCCGCTGAGATGGGCAAGTATTTCATCGGTCAACTCTCCGGCCTGCGGCACGAATTCACTGCGATTGGAGATGTGCGCGGGAAGGGACTGATGATCGGCGTAGAGTTGACAGAGCCCAAGGCGAAGGACGTTCAGACCGCGTGTTTCAGCAACGGGCTTATCCTGAATGCCATCGGCGACACTGTATTGCGGCTCGTGCCTCCGTTGACGATCACGCGCGGCAACATTGACGAGGCAATCTGCAAACTCCGACGAAGCATGACAGCAGCAGGACTGGCGTAGCAACCACAAAGCCCCCCGCAAACGCGTCCCTTCGGATCTGTATGGAGCAGTTCCAGATCTCGTGACAAGGAAAAGCCATTGAATGCAAGAGACCTGATATCGATCGCAGACCTCAGCGCGGGCGACATTGAGGAAATCCTCGCCTTGGCTGCAAAGCTGAAGTCCGACAGGAAGGCTGGCAGAGACCATCCTCTGTTGCGCGGCAAGTCACTGGCAATGATCTTTGAGAAGCCTTCCCTGCGTACGCGCGTCACCTTTGAGGTGGGAATGCAGCAACTGGGCGGTCATGCTGTCTACCTTGCTCCAGGCGATATTCGGATGGGGGAACGCGAGTCGGTTGCTGATGTCGCGCGCAACCTTGAGCGATGGGTCGATGGCATCATGGCGAGGACCTTCGCTCACAACACGGTGGCGGGACTGGCAGAATATGCAACGATCCCGGTAATCAACGGTCTCAGTGATCTTGAGCACCCCTGTCAGGCGCTTGCGGATTTCTTGACCATCCGCGAACACAAAGGAGAATTGCAGGGGCTGAAGATGACCTTCGTGGGAGATGGCAACAATGTAGCGCATTCACTCGTGCTGCTTGCCGCAAAGGTTGGGGTTGACTTCACACTGGCCTGCCCTGAGGGTTTCGAAGCGGACGCCGGAGTGTGGGAACTCGCTGGCCGCCTGGCAGCAGACAGTGGCGCGTCGTTGGAGGTCGTTGCAGATCCCGCCGAGGGCGTCAGGAATGCTGACGTTGTCTACACGGACGTGTGGGTCAGCATGGGTCAGGAAGAAGAAACTGCAAAGCGAATGGAGGTTTTCAGGTCGTTTCAGGTAGATAGCAGACTACTGGGCAACGCAAAGCGCGACGCCATCGTTCTGCACTGCCTTCCCGCACATCGAGGTCTGGAGATCGCCGATGAGGTTATCGACGGGAGGCAGTCTGTGGTTCTCGATGAGGCGGAGAACAGGCTGCACGCGCAAAAAGCGGCCCTGACATTGCTGATGGCCGGGTGAGGAATGGCATGAAAATGTTTCGCTACAAGAAGAGCGCGCTGCACATACGGATCGTTCTAATCGGCCTTTGGCTGGCTTTGGTGGTCGTTCCGGTTCTGCTCAACGACTACCCGTTTGACGTCCAAGAGAAGCTCGACACCATGGTACTCCTTTTCCTGTACAGTTTCTTGCCGATGGTCTATTGCTTCTACCTGGTGCAGGTTGCACAGACGGCGGTGATTACGCTGGATGGCATGTCCATCGGTTACCACGACAAATACACCCGCGTCGTTGCCCGATGGAACGACATCAAGGAGTTGACCCGCGATACCATTCGTCTGACGAATGGCAAGGCCATCTACATCAAGCTGGGGATGCCCGCGCTGGAGAACTGGAAGGACTTCGAGGACGCGGTGATTCACAAGGCCAGCCTCGAGCCGGCGCGTCGGAGGGGAAACCACGTCTGCCGATGGGTGCGCCCGGCCCCGCAGAATTGAGATCATGGACATGTTTGATTGGGGACAACTCAACTCGTCCGTGTGGGTGGCTGTCGTTGCGTTCGTTCTCACCTCGGTTGCCCTGTTTGTTCACCAAACCCACGTGAGCAAACGGCTGGGGAAGCTCCGGGACGAACTGGAGGCCAACGACGAGAAGTTGGCGCGGCTCTTCTCGAAAGTGCAGCAGTTGAATTCCTCCAATGGCAATTCCCTGCGGAGGCGTGGGGAGTAGTCCGCCCGTCCATTCCGCTCTCACCGCGCAATCCATTCTCGGGCATACACGACTGGAGAAGATCATGAAGAAGAAAGTAGTGCTTGCTTATTCCGGCGGACTCGATACGTCCGTCGCAGTCCAATGGGTTCGGGAGAGTTATGATGCAGACGTCATCGCCGTTGCGGTGGACATAGGAGAAGAGAAGGATTATGCCGCCATCCAGAAGAAGGCGACCGATGTGGGTGCGGTTGCCTCCCGCCTGATCGACGCCAAAGAGGAATTCGTTCGGGATTTTGTGTTTCCTTCGCTCAAGGCAAACGCCGTGTATGAGAACAAGTATTTCCTGGCGACGGCGATCGCCCGTCCGCTGATCTCGAAGATCATCGCTCAGGTCGCCGAAGAAGAAGGAGCGGGTGCGGTGTCGCACGGGTCTACCGGGAAAGGGAACGATCAGGTGCGGTTTGAGGCGTCATTCGGTGCATTGAATCCGGACCTCGAAGTGATTGCGCCCGCTCGAGAGTGGGGAATGACACGTGAACAGGAAATCGACTACGCGCAGCAGAACGGCATCCCTATCCCGATCGATCTCGACAACCCCTACAGCATGGATGTGAACCTGTGGGGGAAGAGCATCGAGTGTGGCGTATTGGAGGATCCGTCGAAGGAGCCTCCGGAGGAAATCTATGAGTGGACCGTGTCCCCGCAAGCGGCACCCGACACTCCGACCTACATAGAGATTGGGTTTGATCAGGGCGTCCCCATTAGCTTGAATGGCGACGCGATGGATGGCGTGTCTCTCATCGAAGAACTCAACCAGCTTGGAGGGAGCAATGGCGTGGGACGAGTCGATATGATGGAGAACCGTCTTGTTGGCATCAAGTCCCGTGAAATATACGAGTGCCCCGCGGGAACCATTCTCACGACGGCGCACCGTGAGCTGGAGGCCATGACCATTGATCGGGAGACGATGCACTTCAAACAACAGGTTGAGCTGAAATACAGTGAGCTTGTTTACTACGGGCTATGGTTCTCAGATCTTAAGAAGGCGATTGATGCCTTTGTAAACTCGACCCAGGAGAATGTCACCGGCACTGTGACCATGAAGCTGTACAAGGGAAGCTGTGTGGTGGCCGGGCGAACGTCGAATCGGTCTCTGTATAGCTATGAGATGGCAACATACGATAAGGCCGATGCCTTCGACCATGCATCCGGAAAAGGTTTCTGCGAGGTCTTTGGGCTGCCACTGAAGGTCGCAGCGCGGCTGAGGATGAGGTAATCTCCCTTCGCGCAGTACTCCGGCAGTAGAGGAATGTCATGAAGCTCTGGGGCGGTAGATTCGAGAATGATCCTGACGCGGCCGCACAGGAACTGACGCGTTCGTTTCTCTTCGATCGTCGGCTGTACCGGCATGACATTGTGGGAAGCATCGCCCACGCGCGAATGCTGGGGCAGTGCGGGATCATCGAGAAGACCGACTCGGACCGGATCATCGATGGTCTCCAATCCATCTTGAGTGACATCGAGTCGGGCGTCCTTCCCCTGGATGGTGATGATGAGGATATCCATTCCTTTGTCGAACGCGTTCTGACGGAACGGATTGGGGAATCGGGTGGCAGGCTTCACACCGCCCGCAGTCGGAACGACCAGGTTGTTCTGGACGCAAGGTTGTATGTTCTCGAACAGGTTTCAGTCTGCTCGTCCCGCGTCGCGGACCTGCAACGCACTCTCCTCAATCACGCCCGGACAAACGTTGAGACCATCCTCCCCGGGTTCACTCACCTGCAACACGCTCAACCAGTTTCGCTTGCGCACCACCTCCTCGCTTATTTCTGGATGTTTCAGCGTGATCGGGAGCGACTACGGGAGACCCACTCCCGGACCAACGTCCTTCCGCTGGGCGCCGCGGCGCTGGCAGGAACTTCCTTTCCCATCGACCGACAGATGGTTGCCCGGGAACTGGGATTCGCCAAAGTCTCGGAAAACAGCATGGACGCTGTTTCCGATCGCGATTTCGTCCTGGAGACACTGTTTGATCTCTCGATGGTGATGTTGCACGTGAGTCGACTTTGTGAAGAGTTGGTTCTATGGAGCGCGACCGAATTTGGGTTTGTGGAATTCGACGACCGATTTAGCACAGGCAGCAGCATCATGCCGCAAAAGAAGAACCCCGACGTTGCCGAGATTTCGCGCGGCAAGGTTGGGCGAGTTGTTGGGGACCTGATGACCGTCCTGACAATAATGAAAGGGCTTCCTCTGGCATATCACAGTGACATGCAGGAAGACAAGGAAGCGCTGTTCGATGCCGTCGATACCGTATTGCTGGTGCTCACGGTGCTCAACGGCGCTCTGGGAAGCCTTACCTTCCAGGCAAACGTGATGCGGGACGCGTCGGGACAGAACTATGCGCTGGCAACCGACCTTGCGGACTACCTCGTGCAGCGCGGGGTCCCATTTCGTGAAGCGCACGGGGTTGTTGGCAAGGCTGTCCGAATGGGAATCGCATCCGGGAGAGACTTGGCGGAATTCCGCCTCGAGGAGCTGCGTGCATTCCACCCGGGAATCGAGGACGATGTATTCGCTCTGCTTACCGTTGAGTCGAGTGTCGCCACGAGGAGAAGTGAAGGAGGTACCTCACCCGAACGCGTGGTGCAGCAGATCAAGAAGGCAGAGCTCGCCCTGACTGGCATCGCAGACCCTTGAGAGAAGGGATTGCCCCGTCGGGAAGGACGGTCCTGCGTTTAGGACATCTCCTGGATTGCCACTTCGGTTGTGTCCGCGATAGGAAGGATGCGGTCGAAGGCGGCCATCGTGAAAACTTTGCGGATCGGCCCCTGCATTGCAGCGAGAACGATCTTGCCATCCAGAGGTTTCAGTTTTTTGGCGGCGAGAAGGAACACTCTCAACCCAACGCTGCTGATATAGTCTACTTCAGCCATATCGACGACCAGCCGGGTGTTACCCTCGTCGATTGAGCGTATCAGCGATTCCTCAAAACTGTCCGCCGTCGACGCGTCGATCTTTCCTTGGACCTGAAATACCTGGATCCCTTCTCGTGTCTCCTGAGCGATCTCCATCGTCTTGCCTCCCGCGGTTTGTCGCGCCAAACGTAGGTGGGTGATTATGTTTGTTTCAGTTGAGAAATCACCGTTTGCACCTTTTCGCAGGGGCGGTTTCCGACGTGCCCACGTATGCATAAGACCTCTCCGTGGTGGGCACACCGGCAACCGCCCCTGCGAAGAAACACCGAAAGCAGATTCCCAACGTAAACGAGTACACACCGTGGGCTGGTGTTACAGATGTTTCGCCATGGTCAAGAGGTTTTTCCCGTCCCTGCGCTGGTATTCAAGACTGTCCATGTGCCCCTTCACCAAGTGGAACCCCAACCCCCCCACCGGTCTTTCGTCCAACGAGCCATACAGATTCGGAGCGGGAATTTCGCGCAGAGGGTCAAATGGTTTGCCGTCGTCCTCCACCGTGACGACGATCTTGCGTTCCGGATGCACACGCACTCGGACATCCACAAGATGCTCATCTTCGTCTTCATGGGCGTATGAGAGGATATCGGTCACTACTTCCTCAAGTGAAAGCCTGACGGCAAAGACGACCTCCGGTGATAGCCCGTGCTCCCGGCCAAAATCCTCGACCGCCTGGTTCAACCTCTCGATTTCAGCGAGGTCGTTTTTCAGCGTTAGTTGCATTGGTGTGCTCATGGAGGGTCGGAGTCAATCCCATCCCATCATCGCTGGTTTCCGCCGTGGTACTGCAGCGCCAGCGTCGTGATATCGTCTGCCTGTGGCGCGCCTTCAGTAAACCGATTGACCTCCTCAACGATGCCAGTAAGTATCTTGTCCACGGGGTATCCCATTGCTTGTGCCAGCTCGGATTCCAGTCGGCGGCTGGTGAATTCCTTCCCTTCAGTGTTCATCGCTTCAGTAACACCGTCGGAGTAGATGAGAAGCGTGTCCCCCGGTTTGAGGAGTACCTCTCCTTCTTCGTAGTCGAAGCTCTCCATGACGCCCAGAGGAAGGCCATGAACGTCATCCAGAGTCTCCACTGTCCGATCCTGCCTCAAGATGTATGGGGGATTGTGTCCACCATTGGTGTACCTGATGATCCCTGTGCGTGTTTCGAGAATCCCCACGACCAGAGTCACAAACATGCATGAATCATTGTCGGGCGCAATCTGATTGTTGACCCATGTCAAGATGCCACTCGCTGAAAGCTCCCGGCTCGCCGTCGCACGAATGAGCGCACTTGTGCGCGCCATCAGCAATGCCGCAGGAACGCCTTTCCCGGATACGTCGCCGAGGACAAAACCGAGGTGCTCCTCATCGACCAGAAAGAAATCGTAGAAGTCGCCGCCGACCTCCACAGCCGGTCGGCTTGTCGCGTAAATATCGAAATCGTTCCGATGCGGGAAAGGCGGAAACCGCATAGGGAGAGTACTCGTCTGGATATCGCGCGCCAGTCGCAACGATTCCTCAATTCTCTGCTTCTGGATGTGATCCTCGACGAGTTTGGCCCGCTCCAGCGCCACCGCGGCATGGGAGGCCAGGGCCGCGAGCAGCAGTTCGTCTTCAGTGGTGAAAACGCCGCCGTCCCCCTTGTTGAGTACCTGGATCACCCCGATGAGTTTGTTGCGGTTGGTGATCATCGGGACGCAGAGAATGGCCTTTGTGCGGAATCCGGTCGACTTGTCAAACGACGGGTTGAATCGGTCGTCATCGTAAGCGTCGGGGATGTTGGCCCAAGTGCGAGTCTGTGCCACATCTCCCGCGACACCCGTGCCCAGTGGAATGCGAATCTCCTGAATCTCCAGGTCCTGGGCAATCTTGCTCCATAGCTCGTTCGTGGTCTCGTCATACAGGAACAGGCTGCTGCGTTCCGCGTCCATGACCTCCGTAGTTCGGTCGAGAATGATCTGGAGGAGCTTGTCAAGCTGAATCTCACTCCCCAGCGCCTCCGATACGGCGAGCAGCGCATTCATGTTCCGGATGTGGCGATCGGTTTCGGCCTTGGCGTGGACAATGCGTTCCACGGCCCGAAGGCGGGCGTTAAGTTCGCTCAGGTCGTAGGGTTTGGGGATGAAGTCGTCGGCCCCCGCCTCCATCGCGGCCATGAGGTCTTCTCTTTCCGTTTTCGCCGTGAGCAGGATGGCAAACACGTAATGGGGAAGATGTGCGTCTCTGATATGTCGGCAAAGCTCAATGCCGTCCATGTTGGGCATCATCCAGTCGGTGATGACGAGGTCGGCAGGGTCTGCTTGTAGTTTCGCCCACGCGTCCACACCATCGTCGGCAACGGTTACCTCATGCCCCCAAATTTGCAGGGCACGCTCAAGCACCTTCTGGGCCTTCTCATCGTCGTCTACAACAAGGATGCGCATATCTTTACCCCACCTCGCTTGCCGGTTGGAAGCAGTCAGTCTGCCGACGGAGCACGTGGATTGGCGTGAACCCGTAGAGGACGCCGGCAGGTCTGCCTGCCGCAAAGCACATCCGACAAGCCGCTTTCATAACGAAGCGCGGGACAGGATACAGCATCGGGTCAACAAACGGGAATCCTGCGCACCTGTGCGATCAAGTCGTTCTCGGCACTCGTCTATCAGTAACCCACAACCCCCGCATCCGTTCAGTGACATCTCCGCTGGGCGATGATTCGCGTCCTCCCGCCACAACTCGCAGGTAATGTTACCAGAAATGGATCACTGCCACAACACGGAGTCCGACCTGAATTTCCAGCAAAGGAATGACCTACGGTTGAGATGCTCCCGACATGGAGTCGAGAGCGTCCATCGCTATGCTGACATCTCAGCACCCGAGCGAGTGTAAATAAGATTTGTAATGCGTGGAGGTAATCAGCGCCCTGGGGTCGGCCAGGCATAAACGAAAGGTTGGGGAAACCTACGCGAGTGAAAGGGGACAGTAACAACCCCCATCCGAGCTCGGATGTTGGACTTGCACGCCGGAGGTGCTATAATGACCGCCGTCTCGTCGCATGCGGCTCGCGGTTAGCTGTGCAGGTTGTTGTGTCTGCACGTAGCAGCGGTTATACTTCTCCGCACATGGAACCTGCTTGCGCCGCATTGTTCGGTGACGAGGACAGGTACCGCGGACAGTATGGGTGGGGGTGAAATGGAACTCAAATTCTGGGGAACGTGCGGTTCTCTGCCCGCCCCGATCAATGCCCAGAGCGTGAACAGGAAGATCATTGCCGCTCTGCAGGCAGCGCAGGGGCAGACACTCGATACCCGCGAAGCGATGGACAAGTTCATTGCCAACCTGCCGTTCTGGGTTCGTGGAACTTATGGTGGCAACACCCCGTGCGTTGAGATTGTCGGAGGGGACGACTTCGTCATCATTGACGCCGGAACGGGTCTGCGCGACTTGGGGACACACCTCATGGCACAGGGCACAGACAGGCTCCCCGGGCGGTTCCACATCCTGATGTCCCATCTGCACTGGGATCACATTCAAGGGTTCCCTTTCTTTCCCCCTGCATACATCCCTGGCAACAAGATCATCATCTACGGTTGCCATGATGAAATCGAGATCGCCTTTCGGCATCAACAGGGCAGTCCCGTGTTTCCCGTCGCGTTCGACCATCTCGGGGCAGATATTCAGTTCGTGGTCTTTGAGTCAAACAAGCCGCATGAAATAGCCGGCTTCAACGTGACGACCATGCAGCAGGACCATCCCAATGTCTCCTACGGCTATCGCATTGAGAAGGACGGGAAAGTGGCTGTTTACTCCAGTGATTCGGAGCATCGTGACGACATGCACCGCCCGAATTACCGTTTTCTCGATTTCTACCGAGACGCAGACGTCCTGGTCTTTGACGCCCAGTACACTTTGGCGGACGCAGTTCACCACAAGGAAGATTGGGGCCACTCCAGCAACATTATTGCGGTGGAGTTGGCCGTGCAGTCGGGGGTGAAGCACCTGTGTCTGTTCCACCTCGAACACACCCACAGTGACGAGACGCTGCATCAGATGTTCGAGGACACGAAGGGATATGCGGAGTTCTTCTCTGGCGATTCCACGATGAAGATATCGCTGGCCTACGACGGGCTTGAAGTCCCGCTCTGAGACCTCTCACCCTCTGCATCTCCGCTCGCGTTCGTTTCTCGCAGCAGACACGCTCGATCGCGTCCGAGTTCCTGTGCATATTCGGGTCTCGATGTGATTTCTTCGTCACTGAGTTCCAGGATTTCCGCCAGCACTCTCGCTCCGTCGCTGTCGGGACATGAACGGATGATTAGCCGCGCCCGTTGCTGCGCCGATTGGAGATGAGGGAGCGCATCGATTGCTTCATCGATGATACCCAACAACTGCGACGGTTCCTGTATGTCGGGTGCGATGCCCCGCCAATCGCGGAAGGCGCGGTACTTGCGAGTGGAGTTTACGAGGTCACGTACGGTCTCTGAGAAGCTGCGCGCGATGGAAGGCTCCGCATGCGGGGGGAAGAGACCACGCTCCACATCGTAACGCGGTTGTCGTGAGTCGTCGGCCCGGAATGCCTCCCTGTCTTGCCGGCTGCGAAAGTCGGGAACGACGTGGGGGATCCCTCCATCCACTTGTGAACGATACCCCAGAATACCGGGTAGCGTGCAATCACAGGCAGTGTAGATATCGAAGGGAGCCGGAACGCCTTCGAGAATCTCACGGGCAAAGAAGTACATGACCCAGAAGTCCGCGCCGTGGTGTCCGGTGCCCTCCGCGAGGGATGTGTGCTTCTCCCACCGTGGCTGGACTCTCAGCTTGGGCGATCCGCCGCCCGTACCCAGTCGAAGGCGCAGTTCCCCATCGACCTGTTCCGCGGAGCCAAGAGTGCCCCATATCCGGTGGATGTGAGAGTCGTTGGTTGTCGCCCCCATCAAGTTGCGAATCACCGCGCCGTTGGACATGCTGATAAGGGAGGGCGCTACTCCGCCCATGCCGTCAATTCCCTTCATCAGGTACCCCGGAAGACGTTGCCGGCCGGGCAGGGAAACGACACGTGTGGGGCGCAGTCCGGTGATATACATCATGGGGCCAAGTGAATGAGTGTTGTAGTAGTGGTAATTGATCCAACTGCGCCACGAATGAGGCTTGTTGCCCGGATCGATCGGCGTCCCGTCGATGTACGTGTACGAGAGGGTCAGCACCTCGTGGACATACTCGTACTCCGCGTACATCAGCTCCCCGAACAGGCCCTCCTCCCACTTGCGTTTGAGATACATGTTGGGCGCGGTAAAGGGGCAGTTCTCCGCCATGTTGTAGACGAGTCCGCTCTTCTCCACCGCCTCCACCAGGCGAACCCCCTCCGCCATTGTATGGAATGCCGTTACCTCAGACAGAACGTGCTTCCCGGCGTTGAGGCACGCGATGGCGTCATCGGCATGAGCCGGACAGTAAGTTGCCAGCAGGACGGCATCGAAATCCCGCGCCAGGAATTCCTCCGCGTCTCCGGTTGCGAACGCGTCGGAGTTGCATTCCAGGAACCGTTGGCGCATGTGCTCGTTGTAGTCACACCCCGCAACCACGTCCATGTTCAGGGCTTCGCACATTTTGTAAAACGAGAGACCCCTCCCCAGCCCCCAGATACCCAGACGAATTCTCTCGTCGTTCTCAAATACTCGTTCGTCAGTTCCACTCGACAACGCGTTGTCACACTCCTTCCGTGAACTCCACTGCAACGCCGATTCACAGCGAATCATCCACCAATAGTGTCTGGTTGTCAACGCACATCTTTTCGCGTTTCCCTTTTCCCCATTGCTGAAACCGTAGTATAATCATCCACAATCCATGGAGAGCGGCGGATGCGTCATGCTCCTCAAGTTGTTGACATCATCCGGAGCCTTGGCCCCTCCGGTGCTGGCGTCGAGGAAGACTTTTGCGGCCGTTCTCCCATCGCTTGCCAAGGAGAATAATGATGCGACCTCCATCTACCCCTGCGAAAGTCACCCGCTACGCCCTTCTGACGGCCCTCGCTATCGTGGTCCAAGCCCCCAACGGTGACGCTGCCACCGGGACCGTTACGTGGACCGGCCCCTCCGTTGGCGGAGACTGGAACACTCCCTCCAACTGGAGTTCAGGCGCAATTCCCGGCTCAACGGACGACGTTAGTATTCCTGTCGGAGTCGAGGTCGCGCACAGCGGAGGTTCACACTCCATTCTCAGCATCGCCTGTAATGGAAAACTCATTATCAGCGGCGGGAGCCTGGACATCGCCTCCAATTCCCAATGCAGCGACCTCGACCTTACCGGTGGGACATTGTCCGGCGTCGGCTTGCTTGACGTCTCGGGCACCCTCACCTGGACGAGCGGCACGATGTCGGGTTCAGGAGTGACGACGATCCCGGCTGGCGCTACCCTGAATATCAGCGGAAACACGGACCGGCTCTTTCAGTCTCGCACAATCAACAACCTGGGAACGACGACGTGGACGGGAACGGGTCGCATCCTGGGCGAATATGGCGCAGTCTTCAACAACCAGTCGGGTGGCGTGTTCGACATACAGAACGACGTGGAATTCCAGAGCAACTACAGCACCCAACCGACGTTCAACAACGCGGGAACGTTGAAGAAGTCGGCTGGTACAGGCACGTCCACGTTCAGTGTGAAAGTCAACAACACCGGCACGGTCGTCGCGCAAACGGGGACGCTTGAGTTCGCCGGCGGTTATTCGCAGACCCTCGGGGATACGCTCCTGAATGGTGGGAATATCGCCTCCTCCAATCCGATAAACATTCGTGGCGGCAACCTCAGCGGCACAGGAACCGTAACCGGTGACGTCGTCAGCAGCGCGCACGTCGCGCCTGGCGGATCGGCGGGTGCTCTGACGATATTGGGGAACTACACCCAGAACACCGCAGGCTATCTGGACATCCAGTTGGGGGGAACGGTGCCCGGATCCGAGTATGACCAGTTGATCGTTTCGGGGAGGGCAAATCTGGATGGAGATCTTGACGTGTCCGCGCTCGGAACCTATCTGCCCAACGACGGTGATACATTCCTGATCCTGACCTTCGCATCCCGGAACGGTGATTTCGCCTCCAAGAACGGGCTGCTGCTCGCTCCCGGAAAGCCGTTGGCTCCCAGCTATGGAGCGTCCGGACTGAGTCTCGTCATGAACAGCGATACCACTCCTCCCACGGTTTCCTCTTCTACGGCGGACGACAGCGAGAAGGCGACCATTACGTTCTCCGAGGCAGTGGAAGGAACCGACGCGACCAACTTGCCGAATTTTTCTGTCGAAAGCCCCACCGGCACGCCGGTCAGCATGGCCAACGTTTCCTTGTCGCACGACTCTGCTTCCTTCACAACGACAATCACCGGCCTCACGCTGGTTGCTGGTAACAGCTATAAAGTCGGCGCCGTTAATGTGAAGGACCTGCAGGGGAACTCCATTGTCGACAACAATTCCACGAACGTGTCGACCGGAATTGTTGCGGACGTGGTCGGACCGGTCATCGTTTCCTGTGAAGCCGACAATAACCACGTAGGCATCGTCTTTCAGTCGGACGAGTCGGGCTTCGATGCGGCGACTTTTTCAGACACCACGAATTACCGTCTACTGTCGCCGGCTGGGTCAGCCACGGAAATCGCTCTCTCCGGCACCGGCGCGTTATTCGACGCTACGACGGGGCGCCTGAATCTCGGCCCGGTTGCGCTTCACAACGGGGACTCCTACCAGATCGAGGTCAAGAACGTCAAAGATGCGGCAGGTAATGCCATCGCCAACGACGGGTCTGCCAATGTATGTTCGGGGACCGTCGCCCTGACGACCGGCGCTCTGCTCAGTTTCGCAGGTGGCGACGGGCAGACCGGCAACGCCGGTGAGCAATTGCCGGAACCTTTCAAGGTGCAGGTGCTCGCGCCGACGGGTGGAGCCACAGACAGCATCGCAGGCCGGGGACTGTTCGGCGTTCCGCAGGTGGACGTGACATTCACGGTGAATCAGGGAGGAGGGGGCTTGTCTCTTACACCATTGGGGCCCGTTGTCCAGGAACCACTCGCCGTCCGAACGAACGCCGATGGTCTGGCACAGGTGTTTCTCACGCTCGGCGCCCTCGGTGGAGAGAACACCGTTGAGTCCACCGCCTCGGCTATCCCCAACAGCGGTGTCCTTTTCACGGCGAAAGCGCGTTACCCCGAACCGTCCCTGATCTCGCTGGGAGCGGCTCCCGATCGCGCGCCCCAAGGAGGCAGGTCCACCATTACGGCGATAGTCACCGATCCCGGAGGGAACGCCTTTCCAGACGCGCCTCTGCTGTTTGAGGTCATCGCCGGTGATGGCGTTCTTGCCGGAGGAACGTCGCGAAGCACGGAATCTATCGGCCAGCGAGCCGTAGTGAGAACAGGTGAAAACGGCATCGCAGAGATCGACCTGACCAACGTCAGCTTCGGCAGCAACGTGGTGCGCGTTTCTCAGTTCGAACAGCCCAGGTCGGAGACGCGGTACGCCGAACCAGTGACCATCGAGATTATCGGTGTAATGGGACTACAACTGCTACCGGGGCTAAACCTCATTGGTCTGCCGTTCAGCTTCGAGAATCCGGATCCGGCGACGGTCCTGGGAGTGTCTGCTGGTCGGATTCCCATGGCAGGTTGGGATGAAACTGCCGGAAGCGGCGCTGGAGACTACGTGATCTACAACGGCGGCAATCTCCAATTTGCTCCGGGACGCGGATTCTGGATCAGGCAATCAGCCGCTTCGACGTTCGGTATCGACAGCGGTACGCCCGTTAACCCCAGCGAGCCGTTCCCCATCTGGATCGGGTACGGATACCAGCTCATCGCGAACCCCTACACCCGGGAGATGACCTGGAACCTCGACGATATCCGGGTTCGCGTCAACGGCGTCGACCAGGGCACATTGCGCCAGACCAGCTTGGACAGCGAGTTGCTGGAGCCCAATGGCTGGTTGTGGAACGCCAGCACGCAATCGTACAACCTCCTGTTTGACCGCAGCTTGATCTCACGCGTGCCGGCGCACTTGGCAGCCAACATGCAATCGGTTCTCCCGGTCACGGCCGGCGCGTGGTTCCTATCGAATACCGCGCACACAGAATTGGTGTTGCCAGCCATTCCGTCGACTTCTACCGCGGGCGATCTGACAAGCGCGTCCAACCGTTCCAGTGACATCGGGCCGGATAGCTGGTTTGTCGACCTCAACGCTTCGGTGTCGAGTGCCGGACGCAGCGCGGGCGCGGCAGTTCACCCCTCCTGCTCGAAAGTGTTTGGGGTGCTGGATTCGTCCTCCTTCGGTAAGCGTGGGTTGCGGGTGCGCAACGCGCCGCCGGTCGGGCCGCTGAGCACCCAGGAAGGCATGGTTGACCTCGCGTTCGTTGGTAGCCGGGGAGAAGCACTGGCGTGGGACGTGCGCTCCCCGCGCGATTTCAGAGGCGGACAGGAAGCAACAACATGGCGCTTCCTCATCACCACCGACATCCCCGATGCGGAAGTGACGCTTACCTACCCGAACCTCGCTGCGATCCCAAAGGAGTTTCGGCTGTACCTCATCGATGAGACGACCGGCACAAAGCGGGCGCTTCGCACGACGACTGCCTATGCTTTCCGCTCAAACCCCAACGGCGTCACCCGTCGGACCTTCCGCATCGACGCGACCCGCGCCGCCGGGGCGCGGTTGCGGATTGTAGACCTCTCGACATCCGATCAGGGAGCGCGCGGCTCGGGGTCAAGTATCCGCATCCGCTTCTCCCTGTCGCAGGTCGCGCAAGCTCAACTGCGCATCCGCACCGCCAGTGGACGCGTCATGTACGAGTTCCCCGTGGCGGAACTCAGAGCGGGACTCAATACGGCGCAATGGGATGGCAGAAACGCGCTGGGCGCCTACGTACCGCGCGGCGTGTACGTGATCGAGCTGATCGTCCGGAATGACCTCGGCGAAGAAGTGAAAGCCGTCCGCACAGTGAGGGTGCAGTAGCTCGGGGCCGGCCCGGCATTACGGTGAAGGTGGGGTCCAAAGGCAAGTGCGATGAGTTTGTATTTCGGGACGATGCCCCGCGCGGTGGACGGGTTCTGCCCCACACCAGAAGCCGCAGACGCGGGGTGACTGACGTCAAGTTGATCCATTCGGACGTTCCTCCGCAGATGATGACGTCGCGATCTCTTTTTCGGCGCCTAATAGATGGTCTCGGCGTGGTATGGTTGCGGGCATTCGGACAGTTGGAAGGGATGCAAACGCAAATGAAATCTCGACACGAATTCACCGGTGAATTCATTGGCACATGCATCCTGGTCTTCTTCGGGTGCGGGTCTGTGGCCGTAACGGTTCTGTTCTCGGCACACACAGGGGGTGCATCCCACACAGGTCTGTTCCGGGTCGCCATGGTGTGGGGGCTCGGTGTGGCGCTGGCCATCTACGCCACGCGTCACCTCTCCTGCGCACACCTGAATCCCGCGGTCAGCATCGCGATGGTTGTGGGTGAACGGATGACGGCGAAGAAGTTGCCGACCTATCTCAGCGCGCAATTTGCCGGGGCGTTCCTCGCCGAGATGGTCGGGACGTTCGCACTTGTATCCCCGATCTTCGCCCTCACGGAAGGCTGCAACGTCGGCAGACCGGATGATTCTCTGGCGCCGTTGTTCGTTGGCCTTACGGTTACCAGCATCATTTCAGTAATTGCTCCACTTACGCAAGCAGGAGTGAATCCTGCAAGAGATCTGTCGCCACGGTTATTCTCCATGCCCGCAGGCTGGGGAACGGCGGTCTTGCCCGACCGGTGCGGCGGATTCCTGACGGTCTACGTCTTGGGACGCATCGTCGGCGGGATACTCGCCGCGCTCGCTTTCAGCCGGGTCATCGGCCCGCTGATGGGGAACAAGGCAGACAACGCCTGCAAGTGCGGGTGAATAGGCAGCATGGGACAGACGCAAAAAAGGCCCCGACACGATGCCGCGTCGGGGCCTGATTGTTTCCGTTTGCCGTGTTTACAGTATAACGACGTTGCAGGCCTTTAAGCCTCTGGGTTCCTCTTCGATGTCGAACTCAACAGACTGACCTTCAGCCAGGTTGCGAAATCCATCGCCGGAAATGGCGCTGAAATGGACGAACACGTCCTTTCCGCCAGCTTCCTGCTCGATGAAGCCAAAGCCCTTCGACTCGTTGAACCACTTAACGGTTCCTTTTGCCATGGTGTATTCCCCTTTCGTAAAGATTTGATTGTCTGTCTGTCAATAACCTGGGGAATAACCCACAACTCATTGGTCCAGCGAGACTACCATTCGGACTCACAGAGTCCGCAAACGACACCATGAAGCCTAACACGTCTGCGCGCAGAACACAATGGTAAACGAAAAAAAATCGCGTACCCCCTACCATCCTTTCGGTTGCTGGATGCCGCGAGAGACTTCAGTCAACGTCATAGTCTGCCTGCACCTCATGCAGAGTGAACTGCTGTTGTGCGGTGGCCCCGTGCGTTATGTCGTGGAGCTTACCCTCGGCGACGGCGCCACCCAGCCGATGGATGGTCTGCGCGACGCTGGGAAGACAGTACTCCGCCATCTCTTCACGAATCTGATGCTCGGTGAAGCGAAGGACATGCCATCCATCCACAGCCAGCGCATTGTTACGGCGGTTATCCTGTTCGGCATGTTCGGGGTTGGAATGGTAGAGATCTCCGTCTGCCTCAATATCCACCTTGCCGTCTTCACAGAACACGGCGAAATCGAGAGCATACCGTTTACTATTGACCCCCACCCACCATTGCCGTTCGGCTGAAATTTGCTCCCGTTTAAGTTCAGCCCACAACCGGTCTTCGAGCGAACTCTCATCAAAGAGGTCATTGATCTCTGCCGCGGCGCGCAGCTTCTCCCAAGTTGTGGGGATGAACACAATGCGCCGAAAACGTCTGCTGAGGATGGGTTGCGGGAGACGTTGCAGGCTGCCAATCTCGATTCGGTGATAGGTCCTGCCGGACTTGGGGTTCGGCGGATCGCCCGGGAACAATTCCTCCCGTGTCACGGGGCGAATATCCTTGACGCGTGCGTAATAGTTGACCGCATGGGCTTCCTCGCCAAAGATCTTTGTCTGGTAGAACGCCACCCACTTCGGCGGGAAGCGTCTGGGAGCGGTGTCGGTGGGAATGCGGTACCAGTGCTCTTCCTTGAGGCGAGCGAAGTCGCCCTTGTCGTTCACGATCGCGACAAGGACTTCACCGCGGCTCTTTGATTTCTTGGATGGTCTCTTCTTTGCCATCGGCGGTTGCCTTGTTCACGCGTTACCGACCTTCATTATACTCGTTAGCCCGGGTTATTCATGAGATTTCAGGTTCATCCGACTAATGCATACTTTCGGGATTGGATTGCAGAATAAGGGTAGACATGTTTGACTCACTGGGCAGGAATCCATTGTTCGAGGAGTCAACGCATGTCTACGTCGCTATTGTATCACGGCTTTGGGATTCGGGGCTACGAGTACAGGAGTACGGAGTATCGAGGGGGAGGAATCCTCGGTATCCACGAAACCAAGTACGCATTTGCCGGATGAACCGTTTATGATA
>MNXM01000169.1 GCA_001872605.1 Armatimonadetes bacterium CG2_30_59_28
TGACAACGCGAGCATGTCACCCACGATGGACCCACGCGAAAGACAGAAAATGAGGTTAAGTATCCAGTTCGTAGCCAAACGCGCTTATTTTAGGACTAGTAGGTTCCGTCAAAGTCCGGGTGGATTCCGGCGAACGTGCAGGGCTGCCCTTGGATATTCGAGTGCTTCTGCCAGATTGGGTCGGTATCCCGCGGGGCCCGCGGTTCGAGCAGGTAGGCGTACACCTGCACGCCGTGGTTGTCCGCGCGGTCGATGATCTTGCGCAGCAGATTCATGTTGCGCTTCTTCGATCCAGGGTACAGATGAGAAGAAAGCAGCTCTCTAAGCTGCACGTGAACCCACACGGCGCTGAATCCCTCCCGCGCAACTTCGGCAAGGTATTCGTCCGAATACGCTGACTGCGCGGTCTCAAGCTCTTCGCCCCAGCAGTCAGCCCGAGGTGAGCGGATGATCCGCGGATTGAAAATGAACTTTGCTGCCATGTCTTCTCCTTTGCGCGATCCTGTTCTCGTGCTCACATCCCCTCACGAGAAAGATACCGGGCTACGTTACACTGCGTCTGCAGGTTACCGGCGCGATATCACCCATTGTCTTCAGCCCGGGCGTAGCATTGAGTAGCGACGGAATTGCATTCAGCGCGATGGCGCAGGTAGCGATGTCGCCGTTGACGCCTCCGGGAATTGCCGCGTGCACCGAAGGATTCCCGTGGATGGCGATTCCGTCAACAGACTCCGGCTCTCCCACGGAAGCTCGGAACGTGAGAGTAATGATTTCCTGGTGGTCCACAAACCCTCTGGCAATTTGCTCCACGCCGCGTGACATGCCCGTCGCGATGGGCTTGTGCCCTGTCGTGACCTCGACATTGGCCACGACGGGTTTCAAGGATTCCGTGCGGCTATCGAGTTTCCATCCCAGTTGGTGCGCGATAAAGTCGACCGATTCGAGGAGTCCCACGTGACGCAGTACTCCGGTCGCAGCCTTCTCCTTGAACTGCTCCAACGTCAGCCCTGCTCCAATCTTTTCCTGAAACGGAACGCGACGGATGGATGCGTCTTGCAGGCGCCAGACATTGACTGATCTCACCTTCTGGCACAGTCCCGTCAGTATGGTCGTCAGGTAGTCCATGAGAAAGCCGGGGTTGACACCTGTGCCGAGACATGAGACACCGTTCTCTCTGCAGGTCTCGTCAATGCGGCGCGCCAACTCCGGTTGGGTGATCCAGGGAAAAAACAACTCCTCGCACGTGGACACCATGCTCACCTTAGACTGTGCAAGCTCGGTAATGGTTGGTTCCAGTTTCGCGAGACTGGACACGGTGGTGACCACCGCCACGTCTGGTTTGGAGTCTGTCAGCGCTTCAGCGATGCTTCCGCGGACGGGGACGTTCAAGGGCGCCAGTCCGCAGGACTCTCCCAGATCTCGGCCGACCTTGTCCGGTGCGAGATCCACCGCGGCAACAATCTCCAAGCCGCGTTCCACGGCAAACTGCACAACCTTCTGTCCAAGAGGACCAATACCGATATGGAGGATTTTCATTGGGCTTACCTTTCTGATGGGATATCGACGAAATAGCTTATGCACTTAGCTCCGAAGACTGTGGATTGGAATCCCCCCGAAGCGAGTTCGGGGTGAGGGGGTGGATTTTCATCCGTAACGAGTATAAGTATCCGTCCCCAATAGTCTGGTCCCAGTCCATCGTTGAGTTGCACACGGACTACGACGGGCGCGCCATCCCAGAGCGGCTGTCCACTGACAATACCAGCGACGGAATCTGTGCGTCAAGCCTCCGACCCCCGTCGGGCATAATTTAACGGACCGCCCTTGCTCGTTACGGCGGTAGGCGAGATATAATGGCCTATCATCCGAACCGTGGGAAGAGGGACAATGATGGAGTCCATGGAACGAACACTGGAGCGATTGGGTTTGCGCGCCAAGCAGGCGCGGGTATTCGGTGTCGACTATCTGCACGTGACGATCCCGGATGAGGGAGATCTGTACCTGACCGGATTCGGGCGGCCCTTCCTCAAGTCCCTTCTGCCTCCGAACTGGAGGGACGACGAGTACTACAACAAACCCGAGAACCAACATCTGAGGGTGAGGCTGGACGGAACCTCCTACCCTCACAGAATCACCACCAAGCCTGTGGACGGCAGGCAGATCGACATCGTGGTCAAATGGTGTCGTGTCGGTCAGGACGTGCTGCTGGATTTGTCCGGCTCAAGCGAATTCATGGCCGATGAAGACTCCTTCCCTGTTCGGTGGAACAGTCCCTTCGAGGAGATAGGGCTTCTTATGGAACTCCGGGGGATGAACAGGTACTACAAGCCACAGATACTAACCCAGCGGCCGCTGGCGATTTTCACCCCCAACGAAGAGAGACAGCTCTGGCAAACTGGCCGCAGCAAACACAAGATGAATTTTCACAACCTCCAGTTGCGCGATGACCAGTCAGAGGCGGAAGATGAGGACCCCATCGAGCTGGACATTCACCGCCTCTACGCGCTGATTTACGGCTGGGTTAAAGGTGAGTCCGCCCCCGAAGCGTTTGGGCGACTGGGCATGCCAACCGCCGAACTGAAGAAGTTGACCCGGGGCGCGTATCGCGAATACCTGAGAAACCGCGGATACACGGTTTTGGACACAAAGCCGGAACACATCATTGTGCGGCAGAGGGGAGCCGGATTGCTCATGGACCGGCAGCAGCGTCCCGCGTTCGCGTTGATTGATTTCGAGCTGCTGCAGCGAACCCGAACGTACGAGAGAATCTTTCAGCGCGCCCAACGCGCGCAATACTGGGGACTTCTGTTCAATCGTGACAAGGCGAACACTCCGCTGCCTGAAGACTTTAGCCGTGTGGAAGTATTTGGCGTGAAGTATGTCTATGGCGTTGCCACAAATCGAGGCAGGCTCTGGGCGCTGGGTTCGCACCCGGGTCTCTTTGATTACTACGATCCCTCACGCTGGCGGAGAACACCTCGCATTCAGTTGTCCTCCACTACCTTCCGAACGCGTTCCCTGGACAACATTCAGGTGGTCTATCGCCTCTCCCGCGTGGGCATGAAACCGCAACAAGATCCGATCAGCGAGCCTGGAAGAAAGGCGCGCGAGTTTGGCTTCAACAGCCCCTTTGAGGAAGTGGCGATTGCCGAAGAACTGAGGCGCTTTGGGATTCCCACCGTGTACCCTCGCAGCGTCTACCGAACAGACCATGAATCACTCCCGGCAGAATGGCTGTCAGACAGCTCGCGCTATGAAAGCCACCGGGGCTTGCAGACTGCTGACGGGCGTCCGTTGTTGGAGTATAACCACGACTACTTCACCCTGTGGGGATACTGGCGCGGCATCGATCCCACAAAGGGATATGGCGAAAGCGTTCACTGGGGACTGACCGAGGCGGAACAGGCGTTCGACGAAGGATTGATTAACCGTAGGGAATACGACAACCTGGTAGAGACAACCCAGCGCCGGCTGACCAGGATCGGCTTCACAAATCCTGTCCTGCCCGACCGGCTACTCCTCTTCATCAATCGAGGAGAAGTCTTGAGGGATGATGGTGGCGCGCCGGTCATTACCATCTGCGTCAATGGGTACCGCGCTTTCGAGCTGGGGCTTATCGACCTGAAGGAGTATTACGCCATGACGGAGCACATGCGGGACCAACTTCGTCAGCATGGCTACGAACCACTCAACCTCAAGGGCGACCACCTGTTGCTCTCGCTGGATCCCGATGGCAACATGGAGCGCGATGAGGAAGGGAACCTTGATACGGTCCTCTGCAACTTCGAGCAAGTGCGCGCGCCGTGGATGGACTATTGATCCCCGACTGCATGACCGCGCTCGGGCTTGACAGCGGCCAAAAGGCAAAGCCGAAGATAATGCCGCGCGGCGCGGTAGACCACTGCATCCACGAGGGGCTTAGCCAACTTCAGGGATTCGACGCGATGTCGATGACGCGTTCGCCGCTCTTCAAACGCTCCATCACGCCGGTGGGTCGCTTTCGCCACATTTGTCCTGCCGGAACACCTCCACCATGCCCCCCAGGGCGCTGAGGACGCCGGAGGCTTCTATCGGCAGGAAGAGCTTGGTTGCCTTGCCGTCGGCGATCTTGGGCAGTGCTTCGAGATATTTCACGGCCAGAAGATCGTGGGTAGGGTCTCCCTGATGGATGGCAGCAAAGACCGTGGTGATGGCTTCTCCCTCGCCCTGGGCGACAGTCAACTTCTGGTACCGATCAGCGTCGGCGACCTGGCGAATTGCTTCCGCCTTGCCTTGAGCCGCCAGGATGGCCGACTGCTTCTCGCCTTCCGCTCTCAGGATCTGCGATTGCCGAACGCCTTCGGCTTCGAGGATGAGGGCGCGCTTGGTGCGCTCGGCTTTCATCTGCTGGCTCATGGCGTCGGTGATATCCCGTGGAGGGTCGATCTTCTGTATCTCGACGCGTGTGACGCGGACCCCCCATTTATCGGTGGCGTCGTCCAGAATTTCGCGGAGCTGGACGTTGATTCTTTCCCGGGAAGTGAGCGTTTGGTCCAGCTCCATATCGCCGACAACGTTACGCAGGTTCGTCTGGGCAAGCTTCATGGCTGCCAGCATGAAATTTTCCACCTGGTAAACCACGCGAACGGGGTCGGTAATCTCGAAGTAGACAATCGCGTCCACCGTAACCACGACGTTGTCCTTGGTAATCACTTCTTGCGGCGGCACGTCGATCACGCGCTCACGTATGTCGACCTTGCGGATGTTCTCGACAAACGGAATGATGATATTCAGCCCGGAATCGAGAGTCTTCACGTACCTCCCGAGCCGTTCCACCAGTCCTTTTTCATACGGTCGAAGGATTCGCAGGGAAAGACTCGCGAACACAATCACCAGAAACGTAAGCACCATCAAGGCAAGTACTGAATCCATACAAATACACCTCCATGATCTGATAGTCGGAGAGCCTTGCCCAACCTCTTATTGGGTACGCGCCCCGCTCCACGGCGGCAACAAAAGCTCTATCCAACCAGCAACCGGTTGCCGCGGACCTCTTTCACTTCCACACGCTCACCTTCGGGGATGTCCCGTTCGGCACAGGCGCGCCATTCCTGAGATTCTACTCGAACCCGTCCCGCTTGTCCCGGAGCATCAATGGCCTGCACAACCACAGCGGGCTTGCCTACGAGCGCATCCACATTCATGGGTACACTGGGGGTTGTGTCAAATCTCTGCACGAGGTGGCGACTGATGAAAACGCACAACGTCGTAACGATGCAGAACACAATCCACTGCAGCCACCACACTGTTGGCAGCAGGAACGCCGCCGTTGCGGCAACCAGTGAGCCAATCGCCAGGGAAGCCATGAAGAAAGTACCGGGGGTAAGGGCCTCCAGTATAAGGAGGATCAGAGCAAAAACCAGCCACATGTAGCCGGGATCCATCAAGTTGCCTCCCTGTCTGCGCGATGATGCAGTGATTGTATATGAATCAGGGCAATTGTCAAGTAACGGCGGCATTCTGCTGCGGTCAAGGCGTCGGGGATGAAGAATATCTCATTGTCAGCGATCCACATGTTATGAGGTAGAAAGGATGAAGTCTTCCTCTCGCAGGGAGTATCCTCGAATCTGCTCCTTCGGAGCGTCGTCGAGGAGATAGGTGACAATATATACTCGTTACGGATGAAAATCCACCTTTCCCCCTCACCCTCGAACCCAAAGGGTTCGAGGGTGAGGGGGTGTTTTCACCCGTAACGAGTGTAGTTTGGCAAATTTTGCCCTGCGAACAGCTATGGCCAACCTCTCCGGTCGCGCAATAATGAAGCAGGGGTAGGAGAGAAATTTCACACTGTCTTGATGCGCGCTACTGGCATCGGTGCGCACGCATCTGCCGTTTGCGTCCGGTCTTCTGATACGCTCGACCACTCCTGCTCGCTTATGCCAGCAGCCTTCGTTCCTCACGATTCGCCGCCCGACGCCTGATTCCCTCCTGAATCTCCGGTTGATAGTAACAGGGATAGATGCCCCGTTCGTCCAGTTCGAGCGCGTAGCGGCGAGCCAACTGCGCGCCCGTCTCGAACGGGTCGTTCAACTGCTCCTGCCAATCGTTCAGGTCTGCTTCTATCGCTCTCTGTAGGTTGTGACAATCAGCGTCATCGGTTTGGTTGCGTAGTTGATAGGGATCGGCGACGTCGTCATAGAACACCCAGGGCTTCTCCCGAAAGCGGGCATAGGTGTGAGTCTCGGTGACGACACCGCGCCATTCTCGGAACGAGAAGATGTTCGGACAAAGATGATGGTGGATGATCTGCGATGTCGGTCGGAAGCCGGGTTGTCCGAGGAGGAGGTGCGATAGGTCCGTCCCCTCCACTTCGTTCGGGACGGGCGCTCCACACAGGTTAAGCAACGTTGGCATGACATCCACCAGCCCAAAGGGCGCGCTTGCGGTTGCTCCTGTCGGCACACGCCCCGGCCAGCGCGAGATGAACGGCACGATCACCGACTCATGCCAGGGCTTGCACTTCCAGCCCCGGTTCTGACTGTAGAGCATGTCGCCGTGGTCGCTGGTGAAAACGACGAGCGTATCGTCACGCAGACCTAAATCGTCCACTGCCTTCATCAGCCGCCCAAAGTTCCAGTCCAATGCCGAGGTGTGGGCGTAGTATCCGGCGATATTCTCACGATTGGGATTGACGACGTTGGGACGAAGCGGCATCGTGTCAGCGTCATACAACTCACGGAAACGCGTCGGCACATGATCGTAGGGACAATGGGGCGGCCCCCACGACAGGAAGAGACAAAATGGCTTGTCCCTCCGCGTCGTGTCGCTCAAGTAGTCCATCGCCAGGTCTGTCTGCGCGGTAGGCTCGTAGCCGTCAATCCAGATCGGTTCAGGGGAGTCCCGGTAGTAGAACGACTCGAAGTAGTTGTGGTTACAGTTCGATGCTGCCCAATGCTCGAAACCATGCCTCCGCGGACCCGGCGGAGTGAAGCACCCACGATCCGAGCCGTCGAGGTGCCACTTGCCGATATAGGCTGTGTGATACCCATTGTCGCGCAGCACGTCGGCGATCGTGATGACATCCTCACGAAGCCGAACGTCGTTCGTCATCACTCCGTGAGACAACGGGTGCAGACCGGTCAGCAATGTTGCGCGCATGGGGCAACACACCGGCGCGTTGGCGACGGCGCGAGTGAAGCGCAATCCCTCAGCAGCGAACCGGTCTATGTTCGGCGTCAGCACCGGTTCTTGCCCGACGTGCCCCAGCGAGCACCCTCGCAGTTGATCGGCGAAGACAAAGAGGATGTTAGGTTGCCGGGCAAACGTGGAGTGGGAGCGTTTCTGTTGCATGGGATCGGCGGCTACTCGCCCTCCCTCCCCCAGATTTCAACTTCGGAAAACTCCATCGGGGCGTTGGTCTTCCGTTCAGCGAACTCAAACCTGACATAGCGAGACTGGTTGTCGCTGAACGGGACGACGACATCGAGAGCATCCTCGGTTGACCGGTGCTCAGGGCTTGAGCCGAGTAGCGTCCAGGTCTGTCCATCCGTGCTTCCACGGATGCTCAATTCGGGCAAGGTACCCGAAGGAGAGGTCCACGGTCGCTTTCGTGTCCGCCCCAGTCGCCAGTTGCTGGGTGAAAGGCGAAGCCGCATACCACACTGGTTCGTAACGATATCGAAGTATGGAGTCATGGCTTCGAGGTCCACGGGCGGCACAGCCCCGCACGGGTCAGGACCGATCATCATCAGGAGATTGCCGGACGCTGATGCTGGCGCATCGGCTACCAACTGCGCGGCAAGGAACAGCAGGATCAGACAAACGGATCGCTTCATAGTTGCGTCTCACCTTTGCGGTAACCGTTCAGTTAGAACTCGTCCAACAATAACTCCGCGTTTTAGTAGCAGGCATCGCCGTCGCTCCGAGGTGTTCGGCTGAACTTGACGCGGAATTATTGTTGGACGAGTTCTTAGGATCATTGTCATTGTAAGGGAAACGAGGTGGATGAGGGAAGCGATGTTGTGGACCGATGGAGATTTGGGAAGAGCACTTGGAGTCACCTCTTTAATCTTCAGTATTGGCTCTTATCACCATCAATCACGTAATTGCTTATGCCCTTAGCTCCGAAGACTGTGGATTGGAATCCCCCCGAACTCGCTTCGGGGGATTGTTCGGTTTGCGCTACTCCTGGCGACCAACCGTTGAATTCCCCCGGATTCATTCCGGGGGATTGTTAGGTTCAGGCTACGTAGCGCGGTCTTAACGATCCCCCGGAATGAATCCGGGGGAATTCTCTGGAACCCTCGTGCGCAGTAACACGAATCTAACAATCCCCCGAAGCGAGTTCGGGGAGATTCGGAGTTAAGTGCATAAGCATTCACCTAAATCAGACCTCTATTGAAGATCAAAGAGGTCACCCTACCTCCGATAAGTTTATCGCCTACTACGTCGCCTCCTACGTGGAGTTGCCCGTCTCTCAGGAGGTGATGGTGGGCATCGGTAGTGATGACGGTTTCAAGCTGTGGGTGAACGGGAAGTTTGTGGATAGACAGAACGTGACTCGTAGCCTGGGCGTTGATACGAACCGGTGCCCGGTGAAGCTGAACAAAGTCCGCAACCTGCTACTGCTGAAGATCCTCCAGGGCGGCCCGACAGGCTGGAGCCTGCGGTTGACCGATACGAAGCGAGTCCCGCTGAAGACCTGCCGCGTGTGGATGTCGGAGCGATAAGCAGCACTCCCTCCAGAACCACGACTGTGAGGGAGTGGTCACGCGGAAGAGAATTGACGCGACCACGCGTGGATGGTATCTTACACGCAGCCGGGGCAGCACGGGCGATCGCGGAGGGGAGATATTCTGCGGATGAAATCATTGCTTCGCACAAAACATCGCAGAACTTTGGAGGTCATCTTCACGGATCCCGTTCCTGCCGACATTCCATGGGCGGATATCGAAAGCCTGTTGCACGCTTGTGGGGCGGAACTCAGTGAAGGACGCGGTTCCAGAGTACGGATTGCTCTCAGCGGCGTCCGCGCGGTGTTCCACCGCCCGTATCCTCAAAAAGAAACCAATAGAGACTCGGTAGTGGCAATGCGCCGTTTTCTGACAGAAGCAGGAGTGACACTATGATGGAGCACAAGGGGTATCTGGCACACACGGAGTTTGATGATGAAGGTAACGTTTTTCACGGAGAGGTCGTCAACGTCCGAGATGTGATTACTTTTCAGGGAAAGACAGTAGAGGAACTGCGCCGGGCGTTTCAAGACTCGGTTGAAGACTATCTAACTTTCTGTGCCGATCGCGGTGAGGAGCCAGAGCGACCTTTCGCCGGTCGGTTCACAGTACGCCTGTCACCTGAGCAGCACCGTCGAGTCGTCCTGGCCGCTGAGAAAGCTGGGAAAGGCATTGAGAAGTGGATGACAAAGGTGGTCACGCAAGCCGCAGGTTCAGGGACTGAGGGAAAGTCAAGGAAGCTGTCCAGCCAACCGTTGCAGCCGATGCGGCAAACTGCACGCCGCTCGAGTTGATGGGAGTGATGGAGAATGAAACCGAGTCCGATCCTTTCGCGAGTTCGTCCTGGCATCCGCCGGTCAACTCCTGGTCGCTTCCGCGGCTGATTCGGTGGCGTTTGCACAACATTCCACAGGCCGCAAGAGAAAGGGAACCGCCGTGAAAGGTCCGATCTTTAACCAGGACAGCACCGAGTTCTTCTACGTTCATTCCGCTGATGAGATGAGCGGCGAGTTGGTGGACGCGTGGGTGGACTCGCTCTCCGCCGCGGGAATCGGAACGCTCATGTCGAACACGAACGCGATGCGGGCGAACTATGCGAGCAAGGTTTGGGAAACCGACTGGCACGGCTACGATCCCGCCGGCCCCGACGATCAGCCGGTATTGAAGTATCTGACAAAGGAAGAAATCCCCGGCACACGCCAGCGACTCGACTCGGCGAAGAAGCTGGCCGATCTCGGGATCGTCTTCCACGAGCGCGCGTTCGCGCGCTGCCGGAAGCATGGCATCGGATGCTGGGCGAGTGTCCGCATGAACGACCTCCACGGCTGCAATCTGGAGGACAGCCCGCTGCTCAGCACGTTCTACAAGGAGCACCGAAGCCTGTGCCGCGTCCCTTATCGTCCTGTGAATTGGACTGACCGCGCGCTGGACTGGGCACACCCGGAAGTGCGCGACCACTACATGAAGCTGATCAAAGAACACCTCGCGCTGTGGGACCTCGACGGGATCGAGCTGGACTGGATGCGATTCGGGTATCACTTCGGCATCGGACGGGAGTTGGATGGCGGGGAGATTCTCACCGAATACATCGCGGAGGTACGCAACGAGTGCGGGAAGGCTGCGCAGCGGTTGGGGCATCCGGTGCTGCTCGGTGTGCGCGTTCCCTCCAACCCCGAAACCGCGCGCAACTTGGGCATGGATGGAGCGGCGTGGGCGAGGGCGGGACTCATTGACCTGATCGTCCCGACTCCCTTTTGGGCCACGTGCCAGTTCAACATGCCCATCCACACATGGAGGCAACTCCTCACCGGGACCAAGACGAAACTCGCGGGTGGTCTCGAGATTCGCTACCAACCGATGCCCGGCGGGCCAGCGACGATGATGTCCCCGGAACTCGCCACGGGTGCGGCGATGGCGGTCCTCGCCGAAGGCGCGGACTTTGTCTACCTCTTCAACTACTTCCTGAAAGGCCATCTCGCGAATGTATGGGAGACGGATGAGTTCAACCGGGTCCTGAAAGCGATGGCGAGTCTCGAGACGCTGAACCAACTCCCGCGCCGACACGCCGTGACATACCGAGATGTCCTCGCGCCGGGCGAGACGCCCGACCAGCCGCTACCGGCGACGAGCACGCTGTGCACCTTCCGGCTTCAGACGGGGCCGAAACCCGTGGGACGAAAGGTGGAAGCGTTGGTGGAGCTTCAGACCAAAGCAACCCCACCGGCGTTGAGAGTTAACGGCGTGCTGTGTGGCGCGCCCCGGAGCGAGAAGGACATGGTGATGCTCTATGCAGTCCCCGAGGAAGCACTGGCCGACCGCTGCCACGTTCTCGAAGTCTCCAGTGGAGAACTGGTTACAGTGGTCCGCGTGGAGTTGGCAGTCGCGAAAAGCGGATAAGCGAACACGGAGACGGAGGTATCGTTTGCACTACTCAAGAAGAGCTTGGCTCGCCGTGCTGCTGTGCGTGCAGCCATCGCTACTGGCTGCTCCGGTCGAGCTGGTTCGGGAAAGCTTTGACGAAGGCGCGGCACGGTTGCCTGTCATCACCGTCATGGAGTCGTTGCGGCAAGAGCAGGGGACGGCGCGGTCTGCGAGCCTCGCCGGATGGAGACGCGAGGGGGTGCAGGTAGGTACGCTTCCGATTCCGCAGGGTGCCCTTGTCGTCGAGTACGACTTCCGCGCGGTGCGCTTCGGATCGCAGGGGCAGGAATTTACTTCACAGACTCCCTCCACACACTGGTACATGCTCTACGCGGACGCCGGTGGTCGCCTGCATCTCCACACCCGTCATGAAGGGCAGTGGGTGCAGCGAGAGATGTCATCATCATCGTTGAGGCTGGACACGTGGTATCGGGCGACGGTCAGCCTCACACGCACCAGCATCGCAGTTCGCATCGAGGAGAAGGCAGGGAACGCCCTCGTATGGGAATCGCTGAAGCCGGTCGCGATGGACGATATCGGAGATGAGATGACCTTTATCTTGTGCGACGAAGCGCCGAAAGAGGAGGAGTGCTCGACGGAGTGGGACAACCTGATCGTGTCCACGGACGATCCAGCACTGGCGAAGAGGTTTTCGGCGCATTTGAAGGCGCTGGCACAGGAACGCGACGAGCAGGAACGCCGCCGACGCGTGGCTGCAGAGCTGCAGAAGCGAGGGATCGCTCTCCTGCCGATGCCGCAGGAGGTGCAGTTGCGAGCGGGCATGTATCGGCTGCCGAAAGCTCCCAGCCTGAAGGCGATGCAGGGATGCAAAGATGCGGAAGTTGCGGCGGTGCGCACCGCGCTGAAGGATGTGTTGGGGAGTGAGGTGCGAGTCGTCAGCGGATCAGCCGACATCGTGCTGCGCCGGATGAGTGGAGGGCAACTCGCCAACGCTCGTCTTGAGCAGCAGTATCGGTTGGCCGTCAACCCGAAGGGCATTGCAATCGAGGCGCGTTCCCCGCAAGGTTTTTTCTACGCCGCGCAGACGCTGTGTCAGTTGCTCGACAAGGCGGGGAGTGTGCCTCATGTATCCATCACCGACGCGCCTGCCATCGAGAACCGCCTGGCGATGATTGCTATTGACCAGGGAGGCTTCCAGGTCGTGGATGTAGATTACTGGAAGCGACTATTGCGTGAGTTGGCCAAGGTGAAGATCACGCACGTCATGCCCTACTTCGAGGGCGCCGGGTTTCTCTACGAAAAGTATCCCTTCATCACGGCAAAAGGTGAGAACGGTTTCACCCGCAGCAAGTCCCGGGAGTTGAGCGAATACGCGCATCAGCGGTTCATCAAGATCGTGCCGCAACAGCAATGCCTCGGTCATTCCGGGGCCGCGCTTCACTTCGAGCAGTTGAAGGATTTGCGAGAAAGTGGCGACGTCTTCTGCTCTTCGAATCCGAAGACCTTTGAATTCTTTGCCGACCTCTTCGACGAACTTGTGCTCGCCTTCCCCTACGGCGACTACATCCACGTCGGGGGTGATGAGTTCGCCCACGGCTTCGCTCAGTGTCCTCAGTGCAAAGCTCGCGCGGAGGAGATCGGCAAGCCCGGGCTTTACGCAGAACACATGATGCACGTGCGCGACCTGCTGAAAGCGCGCAACCGCGACATGATGATCTGGTGGCACGAGCAGGGATACACGGAAGAAGCCGCCGACAGACTGGCGAAGGACATCGTCATCTTCGACTGGCACTATGGCAACCAACCAAGCTACCCCTCCCTGGATCGTCTTCAGAAGAAAGGTTTTGTGCGCACCTGGGCGACGCCCGCGGTGACCCGCTACTACGATCCGGGCGACGACTTCGACAACACTTTCGGAAACATCCAGGGATTCCTTCGCGCTGGAGCGAAGGCGAATGTCCCCGGCGAGTGTACCTGCACCTGGGTGCAGGGCATCTGGGGAGGTCGCAATATATTCGAGCTGAACCTGTATGCGCTGCTGTGGAGCGCGGAGTGCGCATGGAATCCTGTTGCCAGCGACGCGGAGTTGTTCCATTGGAAATACGCAAAGCTGTGGCTGGGTCTGGAGGGAGACGGTCGGGGAGAGGAAGTTCGGAGAGCGATTCATGCGCCCTATGGGGATGCTAAAGAGCAAAAGTTCTGGCGGGACAACCGGGAACTGGAACCGATCATCGGCGAGACGCCGACTGCCACGGCAAAACGAATCGCCGAGCGCCCTGAGATTGTGGCAGAGGCGCAAGCGTTGCTGGATTTGTGCGCCAACGCTCGCAGAATACTGGAGCAGTGGCAGAAGGAAGTAACACGGAACCGCGTGACGGTGGACTTCCTGCTGAACGATGTTCACATTCACGAAGTCGCGGCGCGGAAGATACTTGCGGTGAACGCCTTGAGCAAAGCGTGGATAGTTAGCCGTGAGAAAACTCCCGCGGAGCGCAAGGAGACCCTCGCTCCGATTCTCACACAACTCCAGTCTCTCGTTGCCGACCTCAACGAGATCGAAGCTATGTATCGCCGTTCGGTGCTTGAAGCTGGCGGCGGTGAATGTGGGTGGGGTGGATGGGTTCCCTTCATAACAACTGGAGGGATTCAGTTTCGCGCGGCGGAGGGGAGGAAAGGCATCGAGCAGGCGCTGGAACGGATCAAAGCGTCTGAAGGCAATGGGCCAGTGCCCGCAAACCTTCCCTGATGAGTCTGATAGCGGAGGTGTGATGCTGTGAGTAATGTGGCGGCGGATCTCGATGGTGCAAGAGCGGGTGTTCGCCTTGCTTCCCCCGTGACGCATTCCGATTGGATGGTGCGCGATCCCGCGCCCGCGTGGGGAACCGAAGGTGTGCACCAGATTCTCGACCGGTGCAAAGAGTGCGGTTGGAGTCGCGTCTACTGGCGATGCTTCGATGGCGGTCGGGCGCTCTACAAGAGCGAGTTGATGGAGCCGTACTTTGCCTACGACGAGGACAACTATCATGTCGCGCATGGTTCGGCATGGGTGCTGGAGAAGCTGAAGCCGTGCGATTACCGCACTTTCGACTCGCTCAAGGAAGCCGTTGAGTACGGCCACAAAATCGGACTGGAAGTTCACGCCTGGCTAAGCATCAATGAAGACGACCACGCCTGGGGATTGATCAGTCGTTTCGCCAAGGAGCACCCGGAGTATTGCTGGGTGCGACGCGATGGACGTCGGTATCGTTCTCAGTTGAGCTTCGCCATTCCTGCCGTGCGTTCTTACAAGCTGGGATTGGTGGAGGAGATTCTCGCGTACCAACCTGACGGTATCTTCTTCGACTGGATTCGCACGGGCGATGTTCGCGACAACCCGCAGACCGATCCCGACGGAGTCGCCAATCACGGATACGAGGCGCCGAACCTTCAGCGCTTCAATGAATTGCACAGACAGGACCCGCACGAGATTCCCAACAACGATGAACGCTGGGTGCAGGTGCGCGCGGAGCCACAGACGGTCTTCATGCGAGAGGCTCATGCGCTCATCAAAACGACGAACGGTCGCCTGGTGATCTCCGCGATGGTGCAGCACCCGTGGAGCTATCGTGGCAGCCCGACGGACACTCCCTACGCGGATAGCCTACGAGGTCTGTTTGTTGATGTGCGAACCTGGGCCAGGGAGAAGCTGGTTGACGAAGTGGTCGCTGCCGGATACTATCGGTCAGGTGGAAATGCGGAGGCGGCCTATCACTGGCTCCAGCAGGAAAGCGAGGATCGCATCCCGGTCTGGCTTTACGGGTGGATTCAGACCGCAGACCAGTTCCGTTCCGACGTGCAGTTGGCGGAAGGAATCGGCGCACCGCAACTGCTCTTGTGGGAGTCAGACTACATCGGTCTGCCACCCGCAAACGTGGAGACCGTAAGAGCCATGAACGAGTACGCGAGAGGCTCATGATAAGGCTGGTATTGGAGGGGCGGTTTGACTGACAACAGGAAAGTCCTCGACGCGTTGGAACGGGCGTGGCGCATGGAGGTGGAAGGTGCGGTAACCTATCGCGCTCTGGCGGAGAGAGAGCGTGACGCAAACCGCAAACGGATTCTGCTGCGGCTTGCCGAGGTGGAGGATGTTCACGCAGCGCGTTGGACGCAACGAATCGAGGAGTTGGGGGGGCAGGCGCCCGATCCGACGCGTGTGAAGTCGCCGCTCGGGCTGAGTCTGCAAATCGCCAGACCTGAAGTGATCATGCGCCGTCTTGAGGCGCAAGAGGAAGAGGACATAGCCATCTATGAGCAGTTGCTCAAGGATGTCGGAGATGAGGAAAGCCACCAGATCGCTCGCGACGCGATCCGCGATGAACAGGAACATGCGCGCACCCTGCACCTGTTGGCAGGCTCGGTCCACTCTCCTGCCCATGCGCTCGATCTCATCCTGCGCCGCGAGAAGTGGCACGTGCGGAGTGGCAACTGGATTGGCGACGCGATCTACGGGGTGAACGACGGGCTGGGCGCGGTGTTTGGGATTGTTTCCGGAGTTGCCGGCGCGACGCGTGCCGATCATCGCTACGTAGTCCTTGCGGGAGTCGCAGGCACCTTTGCCAGCGCGTTGTCCATGGGATCCGGGGCGTACCTGGCTGCGAAATCGGAGCGGGAGGTCTATGAAGCCGAGTTGCATCGCGAACAGCGGGAGCTTGACGAGCATCCGGAGGAGGAGAGAGAGGAGCTTGAGTTGTTCTACCAGCTCAAGGGATTCTCACCGGAAGAAGCGGCTCTGCTGGTTGAGCGTCTCTCGCAGCAACCGGAGCAGATGCTGAAGACGATGGCCCATGAGGAGCTCGGGCTTGCGGAAGCGCAGTTTCCCAATCCATGGACGTCAGGCGTGTCAGCGATGCTCTCGACGGCTGTCGGCGCGTTCATTCCACTCATTCCCTTCTTCTTCATACGGGGAATGCCGGCTGTCGTGGCTTCAGGAATCGTGAGCATCCTTGCCCACTTCGCTGTCGGCGCAGCCAAGAGTCTGGTGACCACCCGCAGTTGGTGGGCGAGTGGGATGGAGATGACGACGGTGGGTATCCTTGTCGGCGCGGTGACCTATGCGGTGGGTGTATTGTTTGGCGTGGGATGATGCGACCCATGTCTGAATTATGATCGAGCTCGTTCTCGCTCTCGTGCTCCGAGGGACTCTCGCGGACGAGTTCCAGAACGAGCACGATGACGAGTATGTGTCTGGAGGTTCTTTGAAATGCGAAAATACTTACAGTGGGCGATTCTGGTTGCGGCTACGGTATCCATGGCCGCTCTGTGTTGGGGAGCGGGGAGTCAGTTCCGGTTTGCCGCATACGGCGATTGCCGCGATGGTCACGAGGTGCACCGCAAAATCGTGCGCCAAATGCTAACCGGCAAACCTGCCTTCGTGATCGCCACCGGTGATTTTGTGGATCGGGGGGACAACGAAGCTGCGTGGCAGATATTTGCCGACATCGTCAGTCCCATCAAGAGCGCTATTCCGTACTACCCCATCATAGGCAATCACGACCTCGAACACGGAGGCAAGGGGTATTACAAGAAGAATCTGGGATTCTCATCGAACACCGGGCAGATGCGCTACTATTCCCTCAATTACGGGAACAGTCACTTTATCGTTTTGGACAGCACGAACCTGGACGAACAACAGTTGCAGTGGTTGCAGGCAGACCTCAAGTCATCTGAGAAGAAGTTCAAGCACCGGTTCGCGGCGTTCCATTATCCGTTATGGACTCTTGTGCCGCGCCGCGTGGAAGCCACAGAAAAGGTGCGACAGCAACTGCAAGCGACCCTGACGGCGGCGAAGTTGTGTGGCGTCTTTCTGGGGCATGACCACTACTTCTACATGACGAAGCAAGAGGGAGTCACCTACATGACCACCGGCGGCGGCGGCGCGGCGCTGTATGACATGGACGAATCACTTGCGCACCCCGGCGACAAGTACTGCAAGTGCAACCATTTCATACGTGTGACTGTATCATCGAAACGGGCCACGGCAGAAGTGCGGGACCCGGCTGGAAAGGTATTGGATCAGTTCGTGATCTGCTCCCATTAGAGGTACTCGGAGGAAACGAGTATGGCGATGCAACCGACGTTGAAGGCGAAGCGGGCAAGACCGTGGGCGCCTCGACAAGAGATAGCACCGGTGACGCGGAAAGGGCCGCACGGCGAGCTCGTCGCTGCCTCCAATGGTAGCGCGGGTTGTTACGGAGGATGGGATGTCGTCTATCCTGTTCCGCCGAGTGAGTACATCAAGGTGCGAATAAAGGCGCGGTGGGACAGGTTGGAACGCAGCTTCGACTCGGTGCAGATTGGCGCGTTGTGGGAAGGCGACAAGACCTTCTACGTCAACTGGGAGCCGTTGTTGCCAACTGCGGTCCGAAAGGACCACGTGGTCTACGAGGCTTTGGTGCAGGTGTCGCACACGGCAAAGGAACTGGTAGTGCGCTCGTGCCTCGCGTGGTCGGCAACAGGTGAGATTCGCTTCTTCGATGCCGAAGTGAGACCCTGCGCGAAACCGCGACCGCGGCGCTGGCGGCTTGGCGCTGCGGGAACACCGCACCCGATTGGCACACCCTCGGTCGAATCCAACACGCGACTGTATCTCGACCTTGGCACACAGGCAGCCGCCGCAGGGGTTGATCTCCTCTGTCTGCCTGAAGTGATGTTGCAGTGGGGACTGCCTTGCGACGAAACGACGATGGCGCCGATGGCCATCGGGGTGCCGGGAAAAGAGATCGAGCCGTTCCAGAAGTTGGCGCAGAAGGAGAAGATGGCGCTCTGTTTCTCCGTGTTCGAGCGAGACAAGGAATTGGTCCACAACACCGCGTTGCTCATTGATAAAGGCGGTAACCTCGTCGGGAAGTATCGCAAGGTGCACTTGGCTCCGCCGCTGGAGATTTGGTGGGGAGTCACCCCCGGTCACGACTTCCCTGTGTTTGATCTGCACGGTGCGAAGGTGTGTATGAATATCTGCATGGATTCATCGGCGCTCGAATCGGCGCGTGTGCCGGCGCGGCGCGGCGCGGAGATTCTGCTGATGCCGATCATGGGCGACCACCGCGCGGTGTCGGAGTGGCGGTGGGGCTATAGTGACTTCGATGTGAAGCGGTGGTGCGAGATTCAAAGTGTCCGCGCCATGGACAACCAGATTCACATGGTGATCTCGCGCAACTCAGGATATGGCAGCGGTGTTTTTTCACCCACGGGCGAGGTGCTGGCGCTGTCCGGCGGCAAGACGGTCGTGTGGGCTGACGTTGATCTGAACGATCCGCCGCGTACAACGACGGGCGCCACGTTTCGCGGTGTGTGCTGGTTTGAGCGCAGAGAGCCAACCTACGGACCGATGCTCGGTAAGGATATGAGAGACCCCTTTGAGAACGTGGAGAGTTAGGCATGAATTCTGCTGAAATCGCAGGAACGCTGGGGAATTGCCTGGAGTGTTGATAGCCGGACGGCGGGTTTCCGCATTGTTGGCCATGGCAACTCGTTGCGGGTCGAGTGTCGCATCCCCGGCGCAGATGCCAATCCCTACCTCGCATTCGCTGCGACACTGGCCGCCGGGGCTGGACGGGATCGAGAAGAAGATCGAACCTCCCGGCCATTTCACCGGAAACGCCTCTTACCCACCAGAACTGCAGATTTGCCAAACGACAGCTCTTTAGTGTTGTACGCACCGGTTTGCCTTTTGCCCGTGAAGTGAAGAATGGTGGAAGGCGAGAAGGGCAATGAAATGACGCAAGAGGACAGTGCGTGAGGGGGGGGGAGGGGGTTTGCGTAGACTCTTCATGCCTCCAAGCGAAGTGCGAAGTAACGGGAAGAAGCGGATGGAGTCGTTTAATGAAAAAAGGAAGTTGTCACCCCCCATCCCCCTCAGGCGATCTATGGCGGGGGGGCGTTGAGGACAGCGAAGGCGCGCAGCTTCCAGAAGAGATCCGCCGAAGCCTCGGTCTCCGCCGCCAGTTCGGCTTCCGACCGCCAGTTCCCCTGATCGGACTCAGACTTGAGCTTGGTTGCTTTGTCGAGCAGGTTCTCGACTTGCTTTCGGAAAGGCGCGGCGTCGTCTCCTGCGTCTGCCAGAAGCTGGTTGGCGTCCTTCCTCAACTTGTCGATATTCAGATTCTGCACCGACAGAGGTCGGAAGTCGGTGGCGACGAGCGTGGCATGATCCTTCATTCCCTGCTCTTTAAGGAAGCTCTCGGCTTGAGCGTTCGTCCACCGCGTGAAATCATAGAGTCCGACGCGCATATCCCCGGCATCGGGACGACAGTCCAGCGTTGTCATCACGGCGTAGCCTCCTACCGAAACTCTCCCTCCGGTGATTGTCCTTGGATCCAGCAACGCAGCACACGGCCCGTCGCCTTCGCCATTTGCCACGTCGAATACGTTGTCCTTGAACAACAGCCACGCGTCGGTGGCGGGATCAATCTGCAACGTCTGCGGCTCCGGAGTATCGATTCTCGGAGTCACACAATGCCGTTCGCCGTTGCGGCGTCTCGCCGCCGTGAAGAAGCTGGGGTAGCAGCGAAGCTCGGCCACCACGGTCTTGATGGTGACCCCGACGCGTGGCTTCCACTGAATGCGCGCCATTGCGCATCTGCTTCCGGGGAGCATCATCATGCGGATGCACACTTCCGCGTCGGGGTGGGCGAAGATCGCTTGGAACGCGCCGCGGGCGCCGCTCTCGGTCACCTTCCAGTCTTCCACCCGGTAGTTGACGGCATCCACACCGTTGATGAGCAACCGGAGGAACCCGCCCCAGTACCAGTTGGCAGGAGTGGGTTCCGGCATCCCAAAATTACCTTCCGCGCTGGGGCGTTTGTCACCGTGGGAGGGGTCCACGCAGCCTGAATACCGGAACGTATAGCGCACCTCGCCGGAATCCAGTGTGGTCTTTCGGTTCTCCACCCGATGGCCGTGGGTGCACTCATGCGTCGCCTGTGCGTATGTGATTCCGCCATCATGCGCGGCCACTCGCGGTTCCGGCTCGCAAAGTCCAAGCGATGCGAGTATCAAAGGACAGACCGAGATGACGGCCATCGGGAAGGCGAATACTCTCATATTTTTCATCTCAGTATCTCGTGGATTGGAGTGTTCATGTTTCAGGTGTCAGGTGTCAGGATTAGTCCTGACTGGTTTGGTCAGTCGGCTCTCACATAAACCTGGGAACTGACAACGCGCGTACTGACCCGCGACAGGCTCCTCTCTGGCAGGTTTTCACCTGAAACCTGACACCTGTCACTTGCCACTCATCACTGCACCGTCCAACTTGCCTCCACCGTCGTGTTGCTGAACAGTTCCTTGACGCGCACGCGCCACTTCCCCGGACGATCATTGAAGGCTGTCATCAGAGGCAGTTGCGCCTTGCCCTTCGCAAGCAATACCACTTGGCGACCCCAGAGAGGGCTCTTGCCTTCGGGGTCGACCACCTGCACCCAGCAGGCGAACTTCTCCTTCGCCGTTGGAGGGATGTTCAGAGAGATGGACGCCACGAACGGTTGCCCGACTTTCGGTGTTCCGGCCGGCAGCGTCACTCTCAGCCCCTTGATTTCGTACGGCAGGGACAAATAGAAGTTGGGGCGTCCCCATTTAAGCCGTGTGTTGATTTGCGTGACGCTTCCGAGGCACTTGTGTGCGCGCAGATCGTAGATGTAACTTGGCTTGTCCAGGCTCACGCGCGCCGGTTGCGGTTCTCCGGCGACGGTGCCGCTTTTCGGCCCGAACCAGGCGTTCTCCATGCGTCGCCACAGGCCGAACACAAGGGAGTCTCCGTTCTGCCAGACGCGGGTCTCCGTGACCGGCATCGCCCCGCCCGCGGGGTCGGTGGCCGTGATTGCGCCGCGCGCTCCTGCAACATTGTAGAGCGTCTTCAGAAGGTCTCGCATAGCTGTCGTCGCGAGGTCTGTCGAGCGTCCGAACTGTGGATGGAAGTTCAGGAGGATGGCGCGGCCCTTGCCGACACGGTTGACCAGCAGGACCGGTGTCTTGTCTGCAACGCCGAGAGCTTGCGCGCTGTCCAACTGAACATCCGAGTCCACCTTCGCCTGAGGGAACTGAAGACGGAGGGTTCGTCCGCCCAGCTCGCCTTTAACAGACACGGCTGCTTCCACCGGTGTGCCGCGTCCGGTCCGCTTGATGCCGAAGAGAGCATCCAGCGAACCGGTCTGAAGTGGCTTGCAGTGATCGTCATAGACGCCGGGACGCACGTCGGCAATCACCGTGCCTCCATTCTCCACGAACCTGCGAATGATGTCGCACTCGGGTATGCTGAGCGCCTGGGTCATCGGCAGCAACAATACCTGGAATTCCTCATTTTGGAGAGCGCCCCTATTGAGCATGGCGCTGGTAAGGTACTTGGCATCCATTCCAAGTTCGGAGGTGACGTTAAGGAAGTTAATGTGAGCTGTCTCCGGCGAAACAAAAGCGCCGCTGTTCTCCAGTTGACCGGATAGCGCCGACGGGAGGGAATAGAAGATGGCAATTCCGCTGTGCCGCATTTCCGATTGCAGGATCAGATCGCCGAGCCCTTCCCGCACCGGCTGCATTTCCTTCATGAGGTCATCAATGGCCGGCCAGAAGTCGAGCGTCGGGCGCAGGTAGCCCCGCCAACTTCCGATGCCGGACCACATCCAATACCAGATGCTGTCCATGCCTTTCATCATCATGCGCCACGCTGCGTCCGAAAGCGCGTCACCCGTCTTGGAGTATCCCATCCAGTTGGACCGGACGCGTTCCCGCGGGTAGTTCCAGCGGACAATGTCGTCACCGATGGAAGGATACGGTCCGTAGAAGGTGTTCCCCGTCAAAATGGCGTCGTAATCATCCCCAAAGCCGCCCGTGCCCTCGAAGCCGCAGAGTGATTCCGGGTCGAGACGCCGGTAGGCGTCCACAAACCGTTTCGAGAATTGCATGAGGTTGTACCGCGCAAAGGCTTCGCGGTCGTACCAGCGCGGGAAGCAGGTCTTGCGCGCCTGAATTTCCATGTTGTCTTCCGGATTGAGGAGGTTCACGTCGTCAAACGTCTTGTATGTGGTGCTCCACGAGTTGTTCAGCTTCTGTATCGTCCCATACTGCCCTTGCAGCCACTGTCGATACGCGGCAAGGCACTTGGGGTGAACGCAGCAGCCCTTGGTGACGCCCTCGTCTCCCAAGGAGTAGACGAACACTCCCTGCTCGCGCAGATCCGATTGGTTGTCCACAATCTTCCGGACATACTCCGACGCGGCAGGGTCATCGTTCCAGCACACAGGCTGCATGTAACCATTATCGTCCTTCGGGTCGAGAATGCGAGTGCTGTAAGGCGCCAGTGACGCGTCGCAGGCGCGCAGAGCTTCCGGCTGAGGCCGCTTGCTGAAGGATCCGAGTAGACAGACTCCCATCCCGGCTTCCTGCAACTGCCGCCAGGTGTAGTAACCGAGGACATCCAACGGGGCATCCCACATTACGAAGTTCATTTGACCTTGTCGCCGCTTGGGTACGCTGAAGTCCGCGTCCTTCATGTCCGCTTCCTGCCCGCCAACGACGAGAGCGGCTTCCACACGCATGAGAATGGTGGCGAAGCCATCGGCGCGATACTCGACGGTATGGGTTGGCTGTCCTTTCTCCGGCGAGATATCCCGTTGCCACACGATCCGGTCGTACGAGTCCCGGAGACGCATCCGCAACACCGCGCCTGCGGGGACATCCCCGCGAAGCGTGGCCGTTGCGTTGATCGCCTGCCCGCGCTCCACGAACGTGCGATCCACCTCCACCTTCTCGATACCCGGCTCGCTGGATACCGTGACATTCCCTGCGCCGAACGCAACGACTCCGCGAGAATCTCGCGCAACAACATCCAGGAAGTAGTCTCCTGCTCGAGCAGCCGGAATGTTCACCTTGAGCGATGCCGGTTTCCCCGCTTCCAAAACAAGCTTCGTTGCACCGAGGGTCTGTTTCATGCCATCCGACGCGCGGCGAAGGGCCGTGACCACGATCACACTGGTTGACTGTTCCCCTCCGTTTGAGAGGACCACCTCAACATTGTTCCCGTGACTTGCTCGATCCAGCGCCGCGGGTTTGTCGCCGTTGATGGCGTCGATTCCCACGGGCGATTCGTTTCCCGCAGCCCACAGAGCCGCGCGACCAACCAGCGCCATCCAGTAGTCGTACTCGGTCAGGCCCCGGTAGGAAAACTCGCGTCGCGGCCCCACACTTTGCGCTCCGTAGTTGAGCCATACGCCTCTGCCTTTGCCGAGACGATAGGCAGTGACATACTGAGCTGCGGTCTTTGCGTCGAGTACCGGCAAGCTATTGATCAGAGCGGAAGGGGTGGGGTCGATCTTTCGGCGCGCCACCATGAAATCCTTTGCCGAAGAACCGCAGCATACCAGCCCCGCGCCTTTGGCCACCTGCTCCAGAATGAGGTACTGGAACTTGGGGTGCAGCTTGTCCAAGGGAAACCCCGCGATCACGTAGAGGTCGTAGGGTTTCTTCAGCAGGCGTTCGGCACGATCTTCGCCATCACGAAGTCCGTGAAAGACCCAGTTGTCCCCCTTCCCGCAGAAGAGCACCGCGTCTCCCGGAAGGTCGAATCGCTGCTGCAGTTCGACCACCTCACGAACGCGCGTGCCAGTATCCTCCCACGTCCCGTCATAGGGACCCGTGTAAACGAAGAAAAGCGTGCGCGCCGGGCCCCCCGCCCAACCTTTGCCCCACGGCTCGTGGGGAGTTACGAGGGTGGATGCAAGGGAGTTGTCCTCCTCCACCTCCTTCGCATCGATGGACGCGGAGAATGAGGGGAGTCCTCGAAGGGACAGCAGGGTGATCTCCAAGATGAAGAGTGTTTGCCAGCGTTTCATGGGAGTCCTTTCTTTCCAGCAGTGTTCTCGTTTGAGTGGCCAGTCAACGTGCTGTGGCGGAATTCAGTTCTCCTCCAGCAGCCTGTAGATAAGGTAGGTGTATTTGAACCGGCAGGAGGCGTTTTCCAGACTGCCCGCGTCTACCGCCGCGGTGCGGAGTTCCGTGATCTCGGTCTTCCCCGCCTCACCTGCCGCGCGTTTGACTCTTTGCCAGCGGTCAGCAAGGTCCATAGCGGCTTTGCCGTATTCGGCATCCTGGGCGGCTTCCTTCAGCGCAGCCTCGTATTCCGGAGCCTTCCGAGCGGCAGAGACCACTTTCGCTATCAAGCTCCGACGGTAGGGTCCGTTGAGCCGGTCGTTGAGTTTTTGCAGCGACTCCCGCGCAGGCGGCGCACCCATGAAGGCTAACTCTCCGAAGTTGTCGGGTTCGAGGAATCGTGTCTTCAGCGGTGCCCAACTTGTGAAGCGGTCGCCCCCCGATTTCATCGTGAAGATGTTCCGGCAGAAGTTCCCCCGCCACCGCATTCCAACCGCCGGGCTGGTCTCCATCAGACTGTGAGGGATGCGGGTCTCCAGACTGTAGCAGCCATCCCCTTTAAGCGCTGCCGCTTGCAGTTTGGTGAAGTCGGGCGCGCCCTCGAACCCGCTTCGCTTGCCGCGCGCAGTGACGATGAGTTGATAGACCTGGTGACCGGCGCCCCCCGGTTGCAGGAATATCTCAACGCCGTCATCGAGCCATGCATCTCCACCATCCGCAATGCTGAACTTCATCATATCGACGTCCGGCTCTTCACATACGAACCCCAGATACAGCGCATCTGCGTCCCAGCAAGCTTGCACCTCCGTCTGCTTGGCGAGGGTGAAGCTGCTGCCCAGAACCGAGAAGCCGGTGACCACGGGCAGAGACATCCAAGCTGGGTCATTGCGGACCTCACCGTCCACGATGGGGGGAGCGGAAAGACGGTGGCAGGGGTACGTCCTGGAGACCTTGGCGGCGTTCCCCGCCTGACTGGTGAGAAGCGCCAACAGCGAAAAACCAACGAATAGACGTTGCATGAAGAATCCCTTTCATTTCGGACTGACCTTGTATACTCCGTTTGGGCATCGGAGTCAAGCAATGTTCCCACCGTAGAACCAACCAATAGCGACACGGGCCACATGCAGACCATCTCGCGCATGATAGCCGATGAGAACAACGCCGTCCCCGAGGTACTCGACGCACTGGTAGCCGAAGTCGTCATCGGGGTCGTCAAGCAAGTGTCGGAAATGAGTAAACGTTCTTCCCTCATCTGCCGAAATCGCGGAGGTCAGCCTGCATCGCCGGTGGATGCGTGGATCGGTTGGGTCCACAGACCTCCCGCTGATCCAGATGAACAGCAGGTCGCCGGTTGATGGAATCCGCCGAACGGTGGGCAGACCCGCGTACGGCATTTTCAGTTCACTTATCGCCTCACCTTCCGACCACGTTTCGCATCCGTCACTGGAATACGCGCGCATAGGATAACCACTGTATGTGCGCGCAAACATCATTACGCGACCGTCCCGCAACTCAACCCCATCCGCTTCCTGAACCTCTACCGGCTGCATGTCTACGACGTTGCTGCTGACCTGCCAACTGTAGCCATCGTCGTCCGAGTAGAAGGCGAGTCCCACAAAACCGGCATGGTCCTCCGAACTCGGTTTGTGCGCTTTGTATTCCGCCATCGCCACGATGCGACCGCTGGACAACATGAAGAGCCGATCATTGTGGACAAGGACGTACCCGGGGTGAGGCGTCATCACGAACTGGTCTGTCCACGTCTTCCCGTCATCCGACGAACGCCTGTAGTAATTGTGACCGTAGTAGGGAGTGGTGGGGTGCGTGGAGTAGATGTAGGACAAAAGCAGATCGCCGTTCTGGCAACGTAGGAAACTGGGGTGACAGATGTATCCTTTGGCCGGCGGGGTAACCGCCGGGACCAGAGTCGCCCGCGCTTCCCATGTTCTTCCCCCGTCCGTTGACCGGATGGCTGCGATGGAGTTGTCCTGTTCCGTGTAGGACATTACCAGCGACCCATCCTGGAGTTGAGCGAAGTCACCCATGCTCCCGCGGTAGCCGTGTGTTCCGCGCGGCCACTGCATGACGTGCGTGTGCTCGATCATAGAAGCCCCTCGTCCTTCATCCACTTCACGGCGCGCTCCATGCTCTGCTCAGGAGTGTAGGCGGGCCGATAGTCGATCTTGTCCGTGATCTTTGAGATATTCGGACACATGTTGGCCTTGAAATGGTAGTTGGCGCCCAGGTCGGGAAGGACTTCCTGCTCGAACTCGCGCCAAGATACCAACTCCACTGGAATGCTTACACCGTAGATTCCCGCATAGGTCTCAATGAACTGACTCGCGGTCAGCGCGTAGGCGGATCCAACGTTGAAGATCTCCCCAGACGCGCCATGGCGGTTCTGTGCCGCGCAGAAGAAACCTCGTGCGACATCTTCGGCGTCGCACGGCCCAATCAGGTTGTTGCCCGGGTCCGGCAGGACGACCGGTTCACCGCGCTGGTGTGAGCGATGAACTTCCAGGCCGCGCCCGCCTTTGCCGTCCAGAGGAATCTTCCCCGGCCCGCAGATGTTCGGTGGCATGACCGCGGTGAACGCCTTGCCGTCGGCGAGGGCACGCTCGCGCGTCTCCAGCATCTGTGCATATCTCCGAGCGTAACCGTCAAAAAGACAGGGCGCCTGCGTTTCGTCTGGCGTCGGAACCGTCCGCGGCAGACCGAACATCCAGACAGAGCCGCACACGATCAAGTGTTCGCAAGTGTCGCTGAGCGCATCATACAGGGCGGGCGAATCTCCCTGGAGAATGTCGATCACCACCTCGCATTCCAGATCGCGAATTGTGTCGGTCCAGCCTTCCGCTCCATATTGCTGGACAACGGTCTTCACTTCTTTCCAGATTCCTCCCTCGGGAGTGGGAGTTCTGCCTGAAGAGACCACCGTCACGTCATCCCCCGCTTTCACCAGCATTCGCGTCAGGTTCTGTCCAATGTGCCCAGTCCCACCAATTACACAGGTCTTCATTTCCTTTCCCTCCTTGTGGGGTGAACTATAACAACACAATTGGGGAGCGTCAACCGCAACGCGAGGACTCCCCGGGAATCTGACCCGACCTCCCCAATAAAGGTGGTCGGGGATACGTATCCCCGACCAACATAAGTAGGCGGTCAAAAATACTGTCCCATAGTTCCCGAAAAGGTAGTGGGGGGTTATGCTATTTGACAGTTTGATTCGGTAATGGCAATTCCCCCGGACTTGTTCCGGGGGAAGGTTAGGTTCGCGCTACAACCCGAACGCCGCGCAACCTCTTCTTCAATCCCCCCGGACTTGTTCCGGGGGAAGGTTA
>MNXM01000035.1 GCA_001872605.1 Armatimonadetes bacterium CG2_30_59_28
CCACGCTGCGCAAAACCTTTCTCTCATCCGCCGCCTAACCATGAATCTCCTGAAGCACGAGAAGTCCGCGAAGGTCGGCATCGGGGCGAAGCGCCTCAAAGCGGCCTGGGACGATGATTACCTCTCGAAGGTGCTGTCGTCAGCATGAAGCTACGGGCGGCGATTTCGTGCGATCGCCCTGGGTCTGTGTGTCACATTGTCGTTCCAGCATCCGTATGACATTACCCTTGTCGAAGAGCTCGGGAACATGGATCATATTGTGTTTGTTGATGCGCACGCGGATCCAGACCGCCCGGGTTTATCCATCGAAGACGTGGTTCCCGCAAGGACCCTCTCATTCACCTCCCACCACGTGATCCCCGGTAACCTGTTTGCGGCTGCACTGAACATGGGGTTGCGCGTGCCGACAGGGAAGGTCGTCGCCGTAAGAACAAATCCAACAATAACTCCGCGTTTTAGTAGCAGGCATCGCCGTCGCTCCGAGGTGTTCGGCTGAACTTGACGCGAAATTATTGTTGGCCGAGTTCTAAGCGGGCACGATTTCCAGTTCGGCAGGCAACTCTCGTCACGCACCGGGGATTTGGCCGACAACGCCGTGGAGAGAATCGCCGAAAGGTTGCATCTCCGGTAAAAGTGTTGCAATGACTCGCTTGCGGGTCTGACGCGCCATGTGGTGAATGTCTGTCGTTGGTGAGTTCCCCGCCTGGGGCACATTGCCGGAAGTCCCCCCACTGGGGCCCCTTTCCGCGAGATCGGTAGCGCAGTTTCTCGCGGCGTTGGCGGGAGAAGCCCCTTTGTAGTTCGTGAAATGCCGCATCGGCGCTTAGTCGCTCACCATAGGAGCCGTCGTTGTCGCGCAACAGGAGCAGGACATGAAAACAGGCAAGACAGGAAAGACCGATGGAGCCACCGAGGAACGGCTCCACCGCAGAGGAACGCTCCATGCTATTTTTGCCCCCAAAACCGTCGCTGTGATTGGCGCGACGGAGAAGGAGGGCAGCGTTGGCCGGACCATCATCTGGAACCTGATCAATACTCAATTCGGTGGGACGATCTTCCCCGTCAACCCCAAGCGCCCACGCGTGCTCGGGATCAAGACGTATCCCGACATCGCTTCCGTTCCGGAGCGCGTGGACCTGGTTGTTGTGGTCATTCCCGCCCCGGCGGTCCCCTCGGTGATCGGAGAGTGCGTGGATGCCGGAGTTAAAGGCGCGATCATTATTTCCGCCGGTTTCAAGGAAACAGGGGAAGAGGGAATCAAGCTTGAGCAGCAGGTGCTTGCCGAGGCGCGCCGCGGCCACATGCGAATCATCGGCCCAAACTGCCTGGGCGTCATGAGCCCGTTGACCGGTCTCAATGCAACATTCGCAAGCAACATGGCGTGTCCTGGCAGCGTGGGCTTTGTCAGCCAGAGCGGCGCGCTCTGTACCGCCGTTCTGGACTGGAGCCTGAAGGACAATGTGGGATTCAGCGCCTTCGTCTCCATCGGTTCGATGCTGGATGTGGATTGGGGCGACCTGATCTACTATCTGGGAGACGATCCGCGCACCAAGAGCATTGTCATCTACATGGAATCCATCGGGAATGCGCGCTCATTCCTTTCCGCCTCCCGGGAGGTTTCGTACACCAAGCCGATCATCGTCATCAAAGCGGGTCGCACAGAGGCTGCCGCCAAAGCGGCATCGTCGCACACAGGCTCTTTGACCGGAAGCGATGAAGTGCTCGACGCGGCCTTTCGCCGATCGGGGGTTCTCCGCGTGGAACACATGCACGAGTTGTTCTACATGGCCGAAGTACTGGGGAAACAGCCGCGGCCCCATGGGTGTCGACTCACCATTCTTACCAATGCCGGTGGCCCCGGCGTACTGGCCACCGATTCGCTCGTGTCCAAGGGTGGCAAGTTGGCGGAGCTTTCAGACGAAACCATCCATGCACTCGATGAGTTCCTCCCTGCGCACTGGTCGCACGGTAATCCGGTCGATATTCTCGGCGACGCCTCGCCCGAAAGATACGCGAAAGCGCTCGAGGTTACGGCCATCGACCCCAACAGCGACGGTCTCCTGGTCATCCTGACCCCGCAGGCGATGACCGACCCCACCCGTACCGCTGAGGCGCTAAAGCCACTCGCCCATACGACCGGAAAGCCCGTTCTCGCGAGTTGGATGGGAGGCCCCGACGTTGCCGCGGGACAGTCGATCCTCAATCGCGCCAACATTCCCACGTTCTCTTACCCGGACACCGCGGCCCGAATGTTCTACTACATGTGGAGGTACTCATACAATCTTAAAGGACTGTATGAGACCCCGGAGATGCCTGATGACTCCGCTGGTAGTCTACGGGGCCGCGCGTCGGCGAGAACCGTCATCGACGCGGCGCGCCGCGAGAAGAGGACGGTGCTCACCGAACACGAATCCAAAGAGATTCTCGCTGCCTACGGCATTCCGGTCGTAGCGACGAAGGTGGCAACAACTCCTCTCCAGGCGGTGCAGGCCGCGGAGGAGATCGGCTTTCCTGTCGTTCTGAAGTTGTACTCTGAAACCATCACTCACAAGACCGATGTGGGCGGCGTGATTCTGAATATCAAGACCTTGGAAGCCGTCCAAGACGCGTACGAGTCCATTGCGTCGTCAACTCGGCAGAAGGTCGGCAAAGAGCATTTTCTGGGGGTCACCGTGCAGCCCATGGTGAAATCGGAAGGGTACGAGTTGATTATCGGGAGCAGTGTCGACCCGCAGTTTGGCCCGGTACTCCTCTTTGGCCTGGGCGGTCAACTCGTGGAGGTCTTTGGAGACAGATCGCTCGCGCTGCCGCCGCTGAACACAACACTCGCCCGAAGAATGATTGAGCAAACCAAGATCTACACCGCTCTCCAGGGAGTGCGCGGCAGACAAGCGGTCGATCTCGGCGAACTCGAACGATTGCTGGTGACGTTCAGCCAACTTGTCATGGAGCAGCGCTGGATCAAAGAAATTGACATCAATCCCCTGCTGGCATCTCCCGATCAACTGCTCGCGCTGGATGCTCGAGTGCTGCTTCACGATGCTGATACGCTGGAGGAGCAGTTGCCGCAACCGGCGATTCGCCCCTACCCAAATCAGTATGTCCAGCAGTTTCAGGTTCGGGAGGGCGGGAAGGTGACATTCCGTCCCATCCGTCCCGAAGACGAGCCGCTTCTGGTAAAATTTCATGAAGGTCTGTCGGAACGGAGCGTGTACCTTCGTTACATGCACATGGTCAAGTTAAGTCAGCGGGTTTCCCACGAGCGGTTGTGTCGCATCTGCTTTATCGACTACGACGCGGGAATGGTCCTCGTGGCAGAGCGGGAAATCCCCGAATCGCGTGAGCACGAGATCCTCGGAGTGGGGCGGCTTAACCAGATTCACGGCATGGAAGAGGCGGAGTTCGCCGTGATAGTTCGCGATGACTGGCAACAACGCGGGCTTGGCACCGGTTTCATTGACCTGCTGCTCAGGATAGCCAAAGACGAAGGCATCCATCGCGTGACAGCCGAGATTCTGCAGGAAAACCACTACATGCAGGCTCTCTGCGAGCGGGCGGGATTCACGGTGCAGGGGGGGCTTGGTGATGAAGTTGTAAGAGCATTCATCGATCTGTAACCGGAAGGAAGTCGCCCAAAGATTCTGGGAGGAATGGAAACCATGAAGGAATATTTCAAGACATTGGACGGCAACGAAGCGGTGGCGCATGTGGCGTACCGCGTCAACGAGGTGGTGATCATCTACCCGATCACTCCCTCATCTCCGATGGGAGAATTTGCGGATGCATGGGCCGCTTCGGGCAAGCCCAATATCTGGGGAACAGTCCCCTCCATCACGGAAATGCAGAGCGAGGGGGGCGCGGCAGGCGCACTGCACGGCGCGCTGCAAACAGGTTCTGTGGGCACGACCTTTACCGCGTCACAAGGCCTGCTCCTGATGATCCCGAACATGTACAAGATCGCGGGCGAGTTGACTCCCACAGTTTTTCACGTTTCTGCAAGAACTCTGGCCACCCACGCACTCTCGATTTTTGGCGACCACGGCGACGTCATGGCCACTCGCACTACCGGGTTCGCCCTGCTTGCGTCCGCTTCCGTGCAGGAAGCCATGGACTTCGCCCTCATCGCGCAGGCGGCGACGCTGGAGTCGCGCATCCCATTTCTTCATTTCTTTGATGGGTTCCGCACGTCTCACGAAGTGCAAAAGGTGGCGATGGTCACGGAAGACCAGATGCGCGCCATGATTGATGAGCAGCACATGCTGGAGCATCGTTCCCGCGCTCTCTCGCCCGACCATCCGGTTGTTCGCGGCACTGCTCAGAATCCCGATGTTTTTTTTCAGGCGCGGGAACGCTGCAATCCGTTTTATGGCGCCTGCTCGCAGATCACGCAGAACACGATGGATCGTTTTGGTGAACTCACGGGTCGGAAGTACAACCTTTTCGACTACGTCGGCGCCGACGACGCCGAGGACGTGATTATCCTGATGGGCTCTGGTTGCGAAACTGCGCATGAAACGGTGGACGCCCTGACTGAGAGCGGAGAGAAGGTGGGGCTGGTCAAGGTTCGCCTATACCGTCCCTTCCACATTCGGCAGTTCGTCGAGTCTCTTCCCGCCTCGGTGAAATCCATCGCAGTCCTCGACCGCACCAAGGAGCCTGGCAGCCCGGGCGATCCCCTCTACCTCGATTGCGTCAACGCCATCAGCGAGGGCATGGAGAGCGGATGGTGCAGTTTTGCGGAGTCGCCTCGAGTGGTTGGAGGTCGATATGGCCTTTCCTCAAAGGAATTTACTCCCGCGATGATCAAGGGGATCTTCGACAACTTGCGGCGTGAGAAGCCGATGAAACACTTTACCATCGGGATCGACGACGATGTCAGCAACACCAGCCTGGAATATCCCAGGGACTTCTCTACCGAACCCGAGAATGTGACCCGCGCTCTGTTTTACGGCCTCGGCGCGGACGGTACCGTGGGAGCCAACAAGAACTCTATTAAGATCATCGGTGAGAACACGGACAATTACGCCCAGGGATATTTCGTTTACGACTCCAAGAAGTCCGGCGCCATGACGGTTTCTCACCTGCGTTTCGGACCCAGTCCCATCCGCTCCATCTACCTGGTCGCTGAAGCCAATTTTATCGCCTGCCATCAACCGGTGTTTCTGGAGCGGTACGACATGCTCAAGGACATCGCCCCCGGTGGCACTTTCCTGTTGAATACCCCCCACCCTGCCGATGAAGTCTGGTCGCACCTGCCGGAGCGCATGCAGAAGCAGATCATCGATAAGGGCGTCAGGCTCTTCGTGATCGATGCCATCAAGGTCGCACAGGAAACCGGCATGGGCAGTAGAATTAACACTGTCATGCAAACATGCTTCTTTGCGATTTCCGGCGTGTTGCCCAGAGAGGAAGCCATCGAGGCCATCAAGCAGTCCATACGAGACACATACGGGCGGAAAGGAGACGAGATCGTCAAGCGCAACCTGGACGCGGTGGATCAGTCGCTTGAGTTCCTGCACGAAGTTCCGGTGCCCGACATAGTCGGTAGTCATGTGCCCGTCCCGCCCCCGGTGCCGACGGATGCACCGGCGTTCGTGCGCGAGGTTCTCGGAGAGATTATCGCCGACCGCGGAGACTCGCTGCCGGTCAGCGCTTTCTCCTGCGATGGCACGTTCCCCACCGGGACGACAAAATATGAAAAACGCAACATTGCTTTGGAGATTCCTGTCTGGGATGAGAAGGTGTGTATCCAGTGCGGCAAGTGCGCCTTCGTCTGTCCGCACGCGGTCATCCGCATGAAAGTGTATGACCCCAAACTGCTCGACAGCGCCCCAGCCACATTCAAGAGCGCGGACGCAAGAGAGAAGGAATGGAAGAGCCAGGGACTGAAGTTCACCCTCCAGGTGGCGCCGGAAGATTGCACCGGTTGCGGACTCTGCGTGGATGTCTGCCCGGCCAAGAACAAAGAGGCCGCCCGACTGAAAGCCATCAACCTGCAACCTCAAGCTCCGCTGCGAGAGCCCGAAGCGGAGAACTGGGAGTTCTTCCTTCGCATCCCTGAAATGGATCGACGAACCGTAAAGGCTTCCAGCATTCGTACGCAACAGGCGATGGAGCCGCTCTTTGAATTCTCCGGCGCCTGCGCCGGGTGCGGCGAAACGCCGTACCTCAAACTCATCAGCCAGTTGTTCGGCGACAGAATGATCGTCGCCAACGCAACCGGCTGTTCATCCATCTACGGAGGGAACCTGCCGACGACTCCCTGGACAACGAACATCGACGGACGTGGCCCGGCATGGTGCAATTCCCTCTTCGAGGACAACGCCGAATTTGGATTAGGGTTCCGTGTCTCCGTCGAAAAACAACGGCAACAGGCAGAAGAACTGCTTCGCAGGCTGGCTGAGCATGTAGGGCAGAACCTGGCACAATCCATCTTGTCTGCAACCCAAAACGACGAGTCTGGCATCTATGACCAGCGCCAACGCGTCACTCAGTTGAAGGAGAAGCTCGAGGGCATCAGCAGTTACGACTCGACCATCCAGGCGCAAGTGCGGTCGCTACTAAGCCTCGCTGATGGTCTTGTGAAACGAAGTATCTGGATTGTGGGTGGCGATGGCTGGGCGTACGACATCGGGTACGGTGGACTGGATCACGTTCTGGCCAGCGGGAAGGACGTGAATATCCTTGTGATGGACACAGAAGTCTACTCCAATACCGGCGGGCAGATGTCCAAGGCCACCCCACGCGGGGCGGTAGCAAAGTTTGCCGAGGGAGGGAAATCCACCGGAAAGAAAGACATCGGACTCATGGCGACAACATACGGCAACGTGTATGTCGCCCACGTGGCCATGGGCGCCCGCGATGAGCACACCCTCAAAGCCTTCCTTGAAGCGGAGGCGTTCCCCGGTCCGTCACTGATCATCGCCTACTGTCACTGCATTGCCCACGGAATCAACATGACCACGGCCATGCAGAACCAGAAGGCGGCGGTGGATACCGGGCAGTGGCCGCTGTGGCGATACAATCCTCAGTTGCGCGCGACTGGACAGAACCCGTTTATACTGGACTCCAAGCCCCCGAAGGCGAAAGTCAACGAGTATCTGATGATGGAGAATCGCTTTAAGATGCTGACGAAGAGCAAGCCCGACGTGGCGAAAGACCTCTTTGCGCAGGCGCAGGTGGATGTGGACACCCGTTGGGCACTCTACGAGTATCTCGCCGCGCGCCCGTTCTCGTCGGCAACCGACGAAGCGACGACGACACGCGATGGGGACGAGTAGACCCGCCGCTCACCAGTCGGCACCCCTTCGTCGTCGCTCCGCTATAGGAGGAATCACCATGCCGACCAGTCCGTTCGGATCCGTATGGATCGGCGCCACACAATATGAAGACCGAGTGTTTGGGACGCGATTCATTCCGCATTTCGCACTCCGAAATCCGCATTGGCAAGGGAGATATGAAAATGGACATTTCAACCGAATACATGGGCATGAAACTCCGCAGTCCTCTGGTGCCTTCAGCTTCGTCCCTTTCGGATGATGTTGACAACATCCGTCACATGGAGGACGCCGGCGCATCTGCTGTCGTGCTCTATTCTCTGTTTGAGGAGCAGTTGTCGCTGGAGAGCTATGAGTTGAACTACCATCTGACCCAGGGCACCGATAGCTTTGCAGAGGCGCTGACGTACTTTCCCGAGCCGGAGGAATTTCGCGTCGGTCCGGAAGGCTATCTCGAGCACATCCGAAAAGCGAAGGAAGCCGTTGATATCCCTGTCATCGCCAGTCTCAACGGCAGATCCATCGGAGGGTGGACTGACTTCGCGCGGCAGATTGAGCAGGCGGGAGCCGACGCTCTGGAATTGAATATCTACTTCGTTCCCACCGATCTTGACCTTGCGGGGAGCCAGATCGAGAGAGTGTACGTGGACGTACTCAGAGAGGTCAAGTCTGAAGTATCCATTCCAGTGGCGATCAAGACGTCCGCGTTCTTCAGTAATATCGGCAACATGGCCAAGCAGTTTGATGAGCAAGGAGCCGATGCTTTGGTGCTTTTCAACCGCTTCTATCAGCCGGACATCGACCTGGATGCGCTGGAAGTGCGCCCCAGCATCATTCTCAGCACCCCCTTTGCCATGCGGGTTCCCCTGAACTGGATTGGGATACTCCACGGGCGCATCAAAGCAGACCTGGCAGCCACGCGTGGCATTTACACCGGTGAAGACGTTCTCAAGATACTCATGGCTGGCGCCAAGGTCTCCCAACTCTGTTCCTGCCTTTTCAAGCACGGTATCGACCACATTAAGACCATTGAGCACAGCATGGTTCAGTGGATGGAAGAGCACGAATACGAGTCGGTCAAGCAGATGCAGGGCAGCATGAGCCAGATCAACTGCCCCCACCCCGAAGCCTTCGAACGGGCGCAGTACATGAAAGCCCTCACCACGCAGATACCGCTATAGAACGCGGAAGGACTCCGCCTCGTTCGCGTGGTTGCCGTTCGGGGCGGAGTGCCAGTGGGCGGTAGGGCGTCACGCGCAAAGAACGCCGGTTGCACCCATTTCATTTCCTTGCACCTGAACTCATCCACGTCCGCCTAGGCAAACGGGCTGGAGGTGCTGTATCGGAACGCGGGGAAGGATAAGCCTCTTGCAGACGCTCTCCAGCACAAACTCATCCAGGTGACGGGTTTCAGGAACAGGGGAGTGAAGCAGCGCACCGACCTGGCCGTGCTCCGGTTCACCGGGGGTCCCTCTGTGCTGATTGAGTTTGGATTCATCTCCAACACCGGAGATCGGACGTTTCTGATCGACCGCGACAACCGCATCACCCTCTGCAAGGCGATTCTGGAGGTGGTGAATTGATGCCCGCGGAAAGTGCGGGAACAGGAGGGCGGGCATTCCTGCCCGCCATTTGGCGCCGAGACTGCTTGCGCGCTATTCGCGGTGATGAGGGAGTCCCCTCACCCCTTCTGAGGGGAGAGGGCCAGGGTGAGGGGTGGCAAGCAACGTTCTCCCCTCACCCCCGCTAAAGCGTACCCTCTCCCCTCCGCGATTCGAGGGTGCGGACGTTTCCCCACAGGGCGGGGACTATGCGAACCGCCGGATTAATTCAATCGACCGAAACGGTTGACGCTGCCAAGTCGAATGAAGTATCCTGTTGACGATGACCTTAGCCTCGATCTGATGACCCGGTAGCCGAAGGAGTAACGAATGACCAATACTGCCAACATGACGGAGACCGACGTGGAGCGCGTGAACGCCGATCTGGAGAGCAAATCCGCGCAGGAAGTCCTCACATGGGCGCTGGAAACCTTCCATCCTGGTATTGCAATGGCGTGGAGTGGAGCCGAAGATGTGGCCGTTGTTGACATGATGCTGAAGATCAACCCTGACGCGCGGGTCTTCACTCTGGACACCGGACGGTTGAACCCCGAAACCTATGATGTGATCGATCGCGTCCGCAAGAGGTATGGGTGCGATGTAGAAGTACTGTTCCCCCAACATGACCTGGTGGAGGCAATGGTTCGCTCAAAAGGCATCAACCTTTTCTACGATTCGGTGGACAACCGCAAGGAATGCTGCGGCGTCCGAAAGGTGAAGCCGCTGCGCCGAATGCTGCACTCTCTGGACGCCTGGGTTACCGGACTACGTCGCGACCAGGCCGTCACCCGCACGGTCCTGCCCAGGGTGGAGATTGACACCGCCTTCGGGGAAATTGTCAAAGTGAACCCCATCGCCGACTGGTCGCATGAACAGGTGTGGGAGTATATCAAGTCCAACGACGTGCCCTATAACGATCTGCACGACAGGGGATACCCCTCCATCGGGTGCGCGCCCTGCACGCGTGTCGTGGAAGCGGGCGAGGACATTCGCGCTGGTCGGTGGTGGTGGGAAAACCCGGAGACCAAAGAGTGCGGCCTGCACCTGAAACAGAAATAGATTCCTCCGCAACCACCACTATATTGACCGAAGGTCATCAACGATGAAGCTACCATCGCGCCTGACGGACGATTTTGAGTTACTCGACGCGTCGCGTCAGAACCGCGATTTCACCCAGCAGGATACGTGGAGGGTGTTCCGTATCATGGGTGAACTGGTGCAGGGATTTGAGGCGATGTCCAAAGCAGGACACGCAGTAACGGTCTTCGGGTCCGCCCGAGTGCGGCCCGGGAACCGCTACTACGACGCGGCAGTGAGAACCGCGGAACTACTCGCAAAGGAAGGTCTGGCCATCATCAGCGGAGGAGGGCCGGGCATCATGGAGGCCGCCAACCGCGGCGCTCAGCAGGGCGGTGGTGTTTCGGTGGGACTCAATATCGAGCTTCCGCACGAGCAGTCCGCAAATCCCTATATTGACCCCGACTTCCTTGTCACGTTTCGCTACTTCTTCATCCGCAAGTTGATGTTCGTGAAGTACTCGTGCGGTTTCGTGATCTTTCCCGGCGGTTTCGGGACCATGGATGAGTTCTTTGAGTCCCTCACCCTCGTGCAGACTCAGAAGATTCTGGATTTCCCCGTCGTTTTATTCGGCAGCGAGCACTGGGGGAAGATGCTCGATTGGGTGAGGGATACCATGCTGACAGAGGGTTTTATCTCGCCGGACGACATTGACCTCATCCAGGTAACCGACCAGCCCGAAGAAGCGGTAGACCGAATTGTATCATCCCTCAGAGACCTGGCACAATCGCTGCTTCAGCCTGCACAAGCGATGTAGGTGAGCGACGGGAGCGCCACTTTCAGCGCACCATAGCGATATCATTCCGGTGTCATAACAAGTCGCTTACGCGGACCGTCGGCCACCTGGTAGTAGCCCTCCAAGGTGCCATCGCGCGTCAACTTCAGCTCCATGAAGCCTTTTGTTTTCGTGTGGTTCTTGATGTTGAGGTTCAGTTTGAGCAAGCGCGCCATCTTGTCGTAGGTTCCGGTGCCTTCCCAGGAAATCTCGGTCCGTCCGTTGCGTCGGTTCTCGCCTTTGGCGGTTGCCGAACTTCCCCGGATAGTGACCTCGGCGTTGCCGGATAAGCCACGGTCGCCTCCAAAGCCGATGGCAAATTTTGTGGGGGTTTCCACGTCGAGCCAGTTGTTAGCTCCGGCCCGCTGTGCCCGCGATCCGGTAGGGCGCATCACCAGGTCGCCGCGCGACTTGCCACCGAGGTTGTAGGTCCCGGACAGAGAGCCGCTCGCGCTGCGCCGTAGATCGGCCTCTCCGCGCTCTGCCTTGCTTGTTCGGTAGGAGAAAGTAACGCGGTCGCCAGAGACATTCCCGTTGCCTGACCATGTAAGTGCACGGGCGCCCGTCCCCTGCCGTCCCTCGATGGTGAAGGAGCTGCCGGTCTGGCGGATCGTCGCGGTGCCATTGTAGGAAGGCTTGTTCGGGAAATCGAGGTCGTAGGTGCCATCCAAATCGCGGTCGAGAGGATCGTCCGACCAACCTTCCCGAGTAAAGACGCGGTACTTGCCAGTTGCGCCACTGGATATGACATGGATGTAAACCTTGCCTCCTTGCACTTCATTGGTATCAAAGCGAGCGATAATTGACCGATTCCCCTCGCGCCGCGTTAGCTCCCGCTTGTCTTCGTCGCGGACCATGACACTGAAGTCATCGGTGGAATCGTGGTCCACCTGGACTTCATAGCGAGTGTTGTACTTGATGCTAAACGCAAACTTGTCGTCGTCTGACTTGGAGGAGCTCTTGCCCTCACCGAGTAATTGCCAGTCGCCAGGCGTGTCGTTCTGCGCACTGGCTGCTGCCATGAGCAATGCCAGCGCTGCGGTGATGCCCCGGATACAGTACCAACGGATATTCATTGTTGTCTCCTTCCATACATTGGTGGTGGTAACTGAAAATCGATTCACCGACGATTGGCGCGTCGGCAGGGATCCAATAAGTTTGTTATACTCGTTACGGGTGAAAACACCCCCTCACCCCGACCCTCTCCCCCGATGGGGAGAGGGTCGGGGTGAGGGGGAAAGGTGGATTTTCATCCGTAACGAGTATATTATTCTAACGCTCAAAAGCGCTCCGCACAATACTTGCTGCCCGTCGCGTCGGCTGGCAACAGTTTTGCGGAGGAGAGTATGTGTTATCCTCGTCAAGGTTGAGGAATGGCCCTGCGGAATCTGATGGGACGCTGTCCTGCCCCAACATGCACCTGCCGTAGGATAGTTCCAGCTTTGTCAATCAGCAGACTCGCCTCACCGTGAGACAAAGCTGGAGCTTTATCCTACGGCAGAAAACGTGGATTCTCAACTTTAACGAGTATATGATCTACGTGCGCCCGACGCCTCGTGGGTCGATGAATGGGCGTCGCATGCTCGGACTTCCATCGTGAGGCATTGTGGGAAGCCGGATCTGTCAGCAAGGAGTTTGATAGCGTGTACAAAATCGTTGAGAAGCGCACACTGGCGCCACTAACCACGTGGTTCCTGGTTGAAGCGCCACTGGTGGCCAAGCGCCACAAGCCAGGGCAGTTTGTTTTGGTGAGAGTCTGTGAAGGCGGGGAACGTTTCCCGCTCACTATCGTGGACTCTGACAAAGAGACCGGCACCATTGCGCTGGTTTCACAGGAGGTGGGTAAGAGCACAGGACTTCTCGCCAAAGTCGAAGAGGGCGAATTCCTGCTCGACGTAGCCGGACCGCTTGGCAAGCCCACGGACATCCATCAATTCGGACGCGTTGTTTGCGTCGCCGGTGGCATTGGCGCCGCGCCGCTATTCCCAATCGCCCGGGGGATGAAGAACGTGGGCAATGATGTTACGGTCATTCTGGGTGCGCGGAATGAGGAGCTGATGATTCTCCGTGAGGAGCTGGAAACGGTCTGCCACGCCCTTCGTATCGCCACAGACGACGGAAGCGTTGGATTCCACGGATTTGTCTCCCAGCTTCTGGATGAACGCATTCAGTCGGGGGAGTCGTATGACCATGCCGTTGCCATTGGCCCGCTGCCGATGATGGAAGCGGTGTGCAAAGTGACAGGGAAATACAACATCCCGACGATCGTCAGTCTGAATCCGGTCATGGTGGACGGAACCGGCATGTGTGGCGGATGCCGCGTCAAAGTCCACGGAGAAACTTTGTTTGCCTGTGTAGATGGGCCGGAGTTCGATGGGCTGGGGGTCGATTTCGCGAGTCTGTCTCACCGACTGAAGATGTATCACAAACAGGAACAGTGCTCTCTGCAGCGCGTGGCAAAGGAAGGTGCATAAGATGGCGCGTGATAAAGCGAAGCCTGGAAGCATTCCCCGACAGAAAATGCCAGAGCAATCCCCTCTGGCGCGTGTGGCAACATTCAGTGAGGTTGCACTCGGGCTTGCGCCTGACATCGCGCATCTGGAGTCTGAAAGGTGTTTGATGTGCAAAAAGCCGACCTGCATTGAGGGTTGTCCGGTCTCCATCGACATTCCATCCTTCATCCAGCGCGTGGTAAACGATGATCTTGAGGGCGCGGCGCGCGTGCTGTTTGAGTCGAATGCGCTTCCGGCAATCTGCGGGCGCGTCTGTCCGCAGGAAGACCAGTGTGAGTCGGTCTGCGTGTTGGGGAAGAAGTTCGAACCGGTTGCCATCGGCCGCCTCGAGCGATTCGTCGCCGATTACGTGCGTGAGAATGGTCTGGACTTGCTCCCCAACCCCGGACAGGCAACCGGGCACAAGGTGGCCATCATCGGTTCAGGCCCCGCAGGTCTAAGCGCTGCTGGAGAATTGGCCAAACTGGGCCACGCGGTGACTATTTTTGAAGCGCTCCACAAACCGGGCGGCGTCCTCGTGTATGGGATCCCGGAGTTCCGGCTTCCCAAGGACATTGTCGCTCAGGAGATCGACAATCTTCGCAAACTTGGCGTCGAGATTGAGACCAATGTGGTCATTGGACGCACCGTCCTTGTCGATGAACTCTTTGCTGAAGAGGGGTTCGATGCGGTTTTCATTGGGACCGGCGCGGGACTTCCCTATTTTCTCGATATCCCCGGCGAGGACCTCAATGGTGTTTGCTCTGCCAACGAGTTCCTGACTCGCGTGAATCTGATGAAGGCCTATGACTTCCCGAACGTGGACACACCGGTACACGTGGGAAACAATGTCACGGTCATCGGGGGAGGCAACACGGCCCTCGACGCTGCACGCACCGCCCTGCGTCTGAAGCCGGAGAAGGTCTCATTGGTCTATCGTCGTTCCCGTGAAGAAATGCCTGGTCGCGCTGAAGAGATCCACCATGCCGAGGAGGAGGGGGTCGACTTCCAGATGCTGACCAATCCTGTGCGCTTTATCGACAACGGGGAGGGCTGGTTGGCTGGTATGGAATGTGTCCGCATGGAACTGGGCGAACCTGATGATTCCGGCCGACGGCGCCCGATTCCCATTGAAGGCTCCAACTTCGTCATCCACTGTGAAACAGCGGTGGTGGCTGTCGGCAACGGCGCGAATCAAATCGTCGCATCGACCACTCCCGGGCTGGACACAGGACGACATGGCAATATTGTGGCCGACGAAGAGACCGGAGCGACCAGCCGTGACGGAGTATTTGCCGGAGGCGATATCGTTACTGGCGCCGCAACGGTCATCCTCGCCATGGGGGCGGGGAAGAAGGCCGCCGCGACCGTTCATCAATACCTGTTGACTCTCGACGGAGGGGCAACCGAGAACGGCGCGGCGGAGATAACCAGCCCTGGTTAGAGTCGGGCGAGCATTCGCGGCCTGCAGGCCACTGGAGAGTGGTGTCACTGCGTTCCTGCTGGGCGGATTGCACAGTGCCACCATACTCGTTATGGTTGAGAGCCCATGTTTTCTTCCGTAGGATAAAGCTCCAGCTTTGTCGCCCTTCAAATCCGTAGGATAAAGCTCCAGCTTTGTCAATCTACGGAAGGCGCTTGTTGGGGAAGGACAGCGTCCAATCAGATTTCACAGGGCCATTTCTCAACCGTAACGAGTATAACCGCAAATGCTACGCCATCTCGCCGTTACTGTCAGTTGATGGCGTAACAGGGATCGGATCTGCGCAGACGCGATGGGTTCCGCGTATCGGGCTGCGTTCCTGCGCGTTTGACAAATGCCTTTCTCCTGCCTATAATCACCGCACCCCATTACTTACGGGAGGTCCCTCAAGTGACCATTCGGCTCTCCATCATTGCGGCGATTCTGCTGACACTTGCGTTCGCTTTCCTGGTCTTTGCCCAAGGCCCCGCGGGAAACATTGTGGAGCAGGCAGTGGCTCTCAAGAGGCAGGGCAACACTGAGAAGGCGTTGGGAAAGGCGAAGCAGGCTGTTCAGTCCAACGACAAGGATGCCCGCGCCCACTATGTCCTTGCGTGGGTACTGATCAAGCGCGGGGATCGGAAACAGGCAGCACAGCACTTCGAGAAGGCCATGGGGCTGGGACTCTCGGGCGAGGACGCCGAACTTGCCAAAGGTGCCCTGATGCGACTTGGGGGCAAGGCCCCTGCGGCCCGAGCGCCCGCGCCAACGCCGCCTTCTCCTTTTGTGGATAAGCCTGCGAAGGGAGCGCCGGGCGCGCCGCCGGGAGGTCCGCCAGGAGCCCCTCCCCCCAAAGCTGATGCAAAATCCGCACCGTCAACTTCACCCGGAACTCCGCCGGGCGGTCCGTCGCCCAGTGCTGCCCCTCACAGACCTGCTGCTCCGCCTGGGGCTCCCCCCGGTATGGGAGCGAGCGACAAACCCGTCGCGGAAGAACCAGAAAAGGAAGCGAAAGGGATTGTCGGGGGTCTCTCCAGATATGCCCCGATTGCTGCCGTATTCATTTTTCTCGTCGTCGTCCTTGCCGTCGTGAAGTTCCTGAAGAAGACAAGAGGGGGCGCTGCTGCGCGTGCGGGTGGCGCAAGCCTTCCCGAGACGATCTCTCTCACTTCTGTCTCTTTTGAGGATCTGGAGGACGACACTGCCGAAGTCGCATTGCTGAGTGCAGAACTGCAGCAGTGCGGTTTTGAGCGGATTGACGACTACCAGATTCCTGAGATGGACATGACACCCTGCCTCAGGGCGATGGTGAATCCCGCCGTCAACACCTTCGCCATCGTTTACCTCGTGCCGGGTGGAGGTAAAGTCCTCAAACCGTGGGTGGACCTCGTAACCCCGTTTGGGGATGGGAGCTCCCTTACCACCACAACCTCCAAGAAGGCGGGGCTGGTTGACAAACCTCCGAACCTTCGTGTGCAAGCATTCCCCAAAGCGTCTGCTGAGGGATTGCTTGAAAAACACCGGAAGAAGGTAGCGGAACTGTGTGAATCTGAAGGACTCGCAGTCCTTGCGGTTGGCGCAGGAGTTTTCCATGATCACTTCATGGCTGTCTACCACGCGGAACGAGACTTCCGTCAAGGGCAGGGGGGAGCGACAAAAGATGGGGTGTGGCGCGGCGCGGAAGCAACGATGCCGGACAGTGGGTTCTTGAGCGAAGAGATTGTTGCTGCCACAGAAGTGTTGCAGCCGACTCCCGGGACGGGTGCCGACACCCAAGACGAGGCATCTGAGTTCGATTTCTCCGATGTGGACTTTGGGGAACCGGTCGGCGAACCATTCGTAAGCGATCCCGCTGAGAACCCGGACGCAGCGACCGATGATTCTGATGTTGAAGTGGTTCCCTCGGCAGAGGCGGCAGCGCCTGACGATTCGCGGGAAGCCGTCGATAGTCCCTTCGGCATCGACTTTTCTCCTGTGGAAGAATTTGGCGCGGAGGATGCAGCGGAAACGACTGACACCGCGGTTGCCGAACCCGCCGCGGAGCTGGAGACGACTCCCTTCGATTTTTCTCTTGATAGCGCAGATACGGACGTTGAGTCGGAGGCCGCTGAGACTGGGTGGATAACCCCGGTTGAGGAAGTGGAAGAGTCACCCGCGCCTGATGAACCCGTTCTCGACATTGCTTCTCCCGACCTCGCGGACGCACAAGAACCTGCAACCCATGAGAAACAGCCCGCAGGGGAATTCGATGCAGTTGACGCACCCGAAGCTATGTTCAAGCTGGACGATGATATATTCGGGGATGCTGCTGCGGACACCGGGGCGAACACACCAGCGGAAGGCGCTGAGCCGGACGAGACCCCTGCAGAAAGTCCGTCCGCAAGCGACGGCCTTAAGATCAGCTTCGATGACTTCGACTTAACGCTCCCCGTCGAAGAGGATACAGCGGATAGCCAGGGATAGCGGCTGGCACGCGCGCTCACACGGGTGCGCGCAAATAGAGCCGGAACACTAAGGGATCCGACAAATGGACGATCAAGGTCAGAATCAGTTGGTTTCTGACTTGCGGAACGGCGATGCAGAACACAGACGTGCCGCACTTCGCGCGCTTCTGAAACGAGACAGCATCGATGGTGCAATCGCCGCTTCGCTTACGAGTCTGCTCGTCGATGGGGATGGATCGGTACGCGCTCTGGCGGCAGAGGTTCTATCTCAACACGCCCTCCATCAAGATCTCACCGTTGGGAGAGATGACAAGAAGTTCTCCCGGGCTTTTTCGGAACAATCCCGGTTTGTGCAGGGAGAGGATTCCGTCTTCTGGGACCTGGGCGACCCGGACCCCGATGAACGGGCAGCCGCGGCGGAGATTCTGCGGCAGCGGGGTGACGCGGAAGTTGCGGACACCTTTATCAAGGCGATGGAGGGGAGTCCGGGTACCGCCGACCGCCTCATTCGGCTCCGCGACCCGCGAGTGCTGCCGTCTCTGGCGCATGCCCATATCTACGGTGCGCTTCCGTCCGCCACACGATGTCTGGTTGCGGTGGGGTACCTTGACGTTGACTATCTGCTTGACCTTCTTGAGCACGGGGAAGCAATAGTCCGTGTTGGGATAAGTTACATTCTCGGGCAGATGGGGCTGGAGCAGGCCATCGACCCTTTGCTCAACCTGTACCACAGCGATTCCCATCCGGTTGTCCGAGGAAGTGTCCTCGATGCGCTGGGGGCGTTCTACTCATCGGAAGTGATCGAGGTGCTTCTGACCGCTCTGGACTCTGCGGAAGCCGAGCTGCAGGCGTCGGCAGCGAGGTCGTTGGGGCGTTTGGGTGAGCCGATGGCCATCGATCGCTTGATCGGGCTGTTGTCATCCGACGACGACGTGGTCAAAGAAGGCGCCGCGCAGGCGTTGGGAGACATGAAAAATGACCGCGCCATTGAGCCCCTGATCGTCACGATCCACAATGAAACCGGGGCTGTTCAGGAGGCGGCCTGTGGGGCAGTTGGGAAGATCACCGGCACAGCCGCCGGGGAACTGCTGGTCCAGCTCTTCCGCGGGATGGTTGAACCGGTGGAACGGCTTGCAGAGCTGGGCGAGAACTACCTCGTTGATCCTCTCACATGGTCGTTACGGGAAGGGGGTCCCAAGGTGCGTGCTGCGTGCGCGCGGGCGCTTGCTCGTTTCAAGTCGCCGGAGACCGTGCAGCCTCTCGTGGACGCATTGCCCGATGCGTCGGGAGAGGTTGCCGAGGCTGCTGCTGCTTCGCTGTCGTCGATCGGTGAAGCCGCCATTGAGCCGTTGGTTGCGCTCGTCAGCCATCCGGATGCCGGCGTGCGCTGCTTGATGGTGGAAGCACTCGGGAGAATCGGTAGTCGTGAAGGAATTCCAGCGATCGTTGACTGCCTCGAAGACTACAGCGCTCGCGTTCGGGCAGTGTCTCTCGAAGCTGCTGCCAAGATCGGGGAGCCTTCCGTTGCCCCTGCGGTGATTAGGCTGCTCGAGGATCCCAAACCCCAGATTGTCGCCTCCGCCCTGAGTTGCCTGTCCAAGCTCCGTTGCGCTGAGGCTCGGGAAGCGCTGTTGAGCGCGCTGAACTCACCAGACACCGGGGTTCGCCTTGCTGCAATCGAAGGACTGGGTGAACTTGGGGACGCAGCGGCTGTCCCTGCGCTGAAAGAGTTTGCCAGCTTCTTCAACCGCAAAGAAACTCACCTTGTGAAGGATGCCGCGCGAGACGCCCTCGAGAGGCTTGGGGCGCATTGACAGACTGCCATCGTTTCGACGCCCCACTGGCTGCCACGGATGCCGGTTAGCCGAGCAGCCCTTTCCCAAGCACGCCCCCGACCAGTCCACCGAGCCAATACGCAACCAGAACCTGAGTCTTGCGGGGATGCTGGAACTCGGCGAACATGAAGTAGACCTGATACGGCCAGCACAGAAGACACAGCAGCCCCTTCCACCACTCTTTCTGAAACGCGTCTACCAGGAACAGTATCAGCGCTATCAGCCAGGCGATGGCGCCAACTCCACTAATGAATGTAAGCACTTGTTCACTCCTTTACCAGATGTTGTCCGTGGGTCCGTAAACGATCGATAGCCACCTGAATACCGCGTAGCCGATGAAAGCCGCCGTGAAGGGGTAGCCGAAGTGTGTCGAGCGCAGAAATGCCGCCGCGGTGCAAGCGGCGCGACGCGGCAGTAGCGGAGCGCACAGAACTCCGACAAGGAACAAGTAGGCGATGATGCCAAATGGATGATACCGAAGCGATAGACTCAAACTGCCGTGAGACAGCGCTATCAAGCTCCGGGTCAGCCCGCAACCGGGGCAGGGGAGGCTGGTCATCATCTTGAAAGGACACAGCGACACACCGACGGCATCGGGGTTCAGAAGAAACGATAGCAGGATAGCAACAGCCGCTGCAAGCCTCAACACGCGTTGGGGGTTGGCCGCGCGGTTATCGAGATCGTCCGCAACATCGTGGTGAAGCGCGTGGGTACCGTTGATGATTCTTGCTCCCTCCTTCAAACTCACTCCCAGGACAGCAGAAGTATAGCCCATGCGGCGACGGCTTTCCCGCTTTTGTGTACCGCAGGCGAGCACACAGATTGCAGCGATGGATTTTCATCAGCTTGGTGTCGTCCGCACGCAAAAGGGAGGGACGCTTCGCGAGGAGATCGTGCCGCTACTCTCTCTTCGCCACGCACAGATACCCGATCTGGGCCTGGGGGTCCTCGAGTTTGTTTTGGCGGCGCATGGGTTCAGCTACTGCGAGCTCGAGGACGTGTTCCCGGTTCTCCATGCCGTGCTTCATCAGGAAGAATTTGCCGAACTCGATGCTGAAGTTGGTGTAAGGGCCAATGACTTTCTCCCCGTCCACTACCGCTTCCACCTTTAACCCGTTGCAGTAAACGAGGGCGATGGCGCCGATGGCGGTTCCGGAAAAGGTGAAGGTTAGCTTGTCCCCGGGCCGCCCGATAAGAAGATGATCGAGATACCAGGGAACGAGGGCAGGATTCTTCGTTTCCCAACTTCCCTCCAGCGAGAACCTCTTGTCTCGTCGAGACGGGTCGATGAGTGAAGTATACTGGAACTCATCGGAGAAGCAAGGGGGGGGCAACTGTTGGCTCCACTCGTCGGTGGGGTTCATCCGGTATTGGGTGACCTGTTCCTCGAACCATTCTCGGAGCGCCTCAAACCACAGGCGGTTCCCGTAGTCGTTGAGGTGCACACTGTCCTTCGCCTCAAATACGATGGACACATCGTCCCAGGTCTGGCCTCGCTGCGCGAGCGTGGTGAGCAGATAGTCCTGCACATCGATGAAGGGCAGTCCATAGTAATCGGCGATATCCCGGTGGATTGTGTGATCGACAAGGTCGCCGGTGAAGGGGTCTGACCCGGGGCGGCATCCGGCGCCCACGAGAACGACATCGGGGTGCGACTTGCAGGCGCGCAACTGACGGATGATCCCTTCGATGCCCTTCTTCACAAGGTCCTTGTCGGGCGAGTTGCGATCATTCACACAGAACTCCACAAAAACAATAGTAGGCAGGAAGGGGATAACGTTGCGCTCAAGGGTAAAGACCGCGCCGAAGGATTCCATCGCCCCCACTCCGCCCATGACCTCCATCGGCTGGCAGTGGTAGGCGCGGTGGTACCGCTCGTAGATGTACTGGACGAACAGCCGCCTCCAGGAAGTGACGGTGGTGTCTCCGGCCCCCGCCGCCGCGGTGAGTGACCCGCCGACGAACCCGATGTTGCAGTAGGACGCTGCGAAGATCTTGCGGATGGTGTCGGGTATCATGCAATGAGTCGACATTGTGGTGACCTCGGAATCGGTGGTTAAGCGATGTATGATACCAGCCGAACCGGTCACTGGCAAGGGGACCCAATCGTGCCGTGTCTTCTCGTCGAATGACGACTCCCGTTTGTGTTAATGCTGTTCACGTGCTAAAATCCCTTCTGTCAGGAGATGAATCGAAACGAAGCGTATCTGCATGGGCAAGAAACTCTATATTGAGACGTACGGTTGCCAGATGAACGAAGCTGACTCCGAGTTGGCTCTGGGTATTCTGCAAGACAAAGGGTATACACGCACATACGAGATCGCGGAATCCGATGTGATTCTTGTCAACACATGCGCTGTTCGCGAGCACGCGGAGGAGCGGATACTCGGTCGGTTGGGTTACTTCTCCACCATCAAGTCCCGCAAACCGGATATCGTGGTTGGCGTCCTCGGCTGCATGGGGCAGCACCTGCAAGACCAGTTACTGACACCTTCCAATGGAGCTGATGGCGTTGATCTCGTTATTGGTCCCGATGGCTACCGGCGGCTGCCGGAGCTCATCGACCGCGCCCGGGGAAGCGATCCCTTCCTGGATGTTCGCCTCGACCGTCACGAGCTTTACAGCGACGTCGATCCCCTGCGTACGGAAGGCGTTCGGGCATGGGTCTCCGTGATGCGGGGTTGTGACAAATTCTGCACCTTTTGCATCGTGCCATTTGTGCGCGGTCGTGAACGTTGTCTGCCAGCGGCAACCGTGCTGGAGCAGGTGACACGGTGCGCGGACGAAGGGTTCCAAGAGATCGTTTTTCTGGGACAGACGGTCAACTCCTACAGGGACGGCGATACCGATTTCGGGGACTTGCTGCGCAGGGCGAACGATGTTCCGGGGGTCGAGCGGATTCGCTTCACCTCACCGCATCCAGCAAAAATGACCGACAGTGTCATCGACGCGATGGCGGATTGCGGGAAGGTGATGCCGCAGTTGCACCTGCCATTGCAGTCGGCGTCGGATGCCATGTTGGAGCGTATGCAGCGTTCGTACACGATTGATGAGTATGATGAAATTGTTGGCAAGCTGCGCCAGCGTATTCCGGATATTGCGCTGGGAACGGATATCATTGTGGGATTCCACGGCGAAACCGAGGAAGACTTTCTCGCAACTCATGAGTATATGAAGCGAACGCGATTTGATTCGGCGTTTATGTTCAAGTACTCGATGCGCGAAGGTACCCGCTCCTGCAAGTGGGGCGATACGGTGTCGGAGGAAGAGAAGGGGAGCCGGCTTCGGACGGTCATTGAACTACAGGAGGGCATTTCCGCCGAAATCAACCGGAGCTGGGTTGGCAGGGAGGTGGAGGTGCTGGTGGAGGGCGAGTCCAAAAATGGAGACGGACAGCTCTCCGGGAAATCGCGCCAGTTCAAGACGGTGGTCTTTCCCGGCAATGGGTGCATGCCCGGTGATATCCGGTCCCTGCGCGTGAGGGGGGCAACGGCGCATACACTCATTGGTGAGTGGTTCGACACAAGTCGGGCTCCGACTGCAACATCGGAATGACCGGTGAGCCGCAACCGCCGCGCCGGCACTGTTCCTGTCGCATTGGCAAACAAGATTTTCTTCTGCATTTTTTCAGACTGAATCAGGGAATATGAGTAGCAGACCCGTCTATCGTCGGGCGTGGATCGGTCCGGTTTGGCGCGTGACGCCCTCGGATCCGTCAGTAACCCGGATGAGGGCTTTCGCGTCCTCCCGGGAGCCCTTTCCCTCCGTTCCAATTCGTTCCTCGTTGCCGCCCGTCTGGCGCGTCGACGATCTGCGTACTCGGAAAATTCCTTCGGTCCTGTCCCTGGCGCGTCCACTCGGACCCCGGCCGGGACACGTTTTTACAGAAAGGTGTGATCTAAAAACGATATGGAAACAGAGATTATTGTAAACGTTCACCCGAAAGAAACACGGGTGGGCATCCTCGAAGACGGACGACTCACGGAACTACACATTGAGCGTGGCGAGAAGGTTGTCGGCAACATTTATAAGGGGAAGGTCAATCAGGTGGTGACAGGCCTGGACGCTGCTTTTGTCGACATCGGCCTCGAGCGAAATGCGTTCCTACACGTGGACGACGCTCTGGATGAGGAGCCGGATCGACGACAACGTGGAAAAGGTCGCGAGCAAGTTCCTCCCATCAGGCAGGTTGTCAAGGACGGCCAGGAGCTTCTCGTACAGGTGACGAAAGGGCCCGTTGGCACGAAAGGCGCGCGAATCACCTCGCGTATCTCTCTCCCAGGAAAGTATTCCGTGTTGATGGCGCAGGCGCGGAAACAGGTGGGGGTATCCCGCAAAATCCCCGATGACGAGACCCGCCACAAATTGCGCGAGATGGGTGAGAAGGTGCGTCCGGCGAACTTTGGCATGATCGTCCGGACGCAGGCTTCCGAGGTTGGCGTCACAGAGATGCGACGGGATGTACGGTATCTGGAAGGTCTTTGGAAACGCATCGACAGTAACGCGCACACAGCAAAGGCTCCCGCCCTGATCCACGAGGAGCTGAGCCTTTCCCACGAAGTCCTGCGGGACGTGTTCAGTCAGGACGTTAAGAGTTTCATCATTGACGACAAGAAGACCTATCGACAAATCCTCGATCTGCTGGGGACCATTGCCCCCAAGCTGAAAGCGGGGGTCATGTTGTACGAAGGGGACGTCCCGATTTTCGAGGCGTACGGCCTCGAAGAGGAAATTCAGAAAGCCCTGGAGCGAAAGGTATGGCTCGAGCACGGCGGCTATCTCTTCATCGACCGCACCGAAGCGCTCACCGTCATCGACGTCAACAGTGGGAAGCTCACCGGAACCGGCAGCCTCGAGGAGACCGTTCTGCGGACCAATCTGGACGCAGCGCGGGAGATCAGTCGTCAACTTCGGTTGCGGGATATCGGCGGGATCATCGTCGTAGATTTCATCGACATGGAGAAGCAGAAGCATCAGCGCCGCATTATGTCCGCATTGAAGGAAGAGATGAAACGTCACCGCGTGCGCACACGGGTGTTGCACCTGACGCCGCTGGGGCTGGTGGAGATGACGCGGCAGCGGACAGGCAAGGCCCTGCAGGAGATCATGCATGTGTCCTGCCCCGCCTGCGATGGTCATGGACTCGTTCTTTCCCCGGAAAGCGTTGTCATCAATATCGAGACAGCCTTGCGGCGCTATGCGAAACAGAAGGACGTGAAAGCTCTGCAGGTCATCGCTCACCCCTCGGTTGCCCTACAGATGATCGGGGAAGACGGTGAACTGGCAGACGACCTGCAGAAGTCCCTCGGCAAGGCATTGTTCGTTGTATGCGCCAATCGTGTGTCCCCTGAAAACTTTCGCGTTGAACAGGGGAACACTCAGGAATTCCGGAAGAACTACTCATTCCTCAAATTAGAGAAGCAGTATGTGGTTCGTCCTGACCAGATTGTGAAAGCCCCGTGGGGTCAGTGGGTGGCCATTCTGCAGGGCTACCCGATATGCCTTACCGGTGCTCCTGAAAAGGTGGCAGACGAAGGGTGCTACATCAAACTGGTGAAGAAGAACGGGAACCTGGGTGTCGGAAAGTGCGTCGCGCCGGATAAGTCGACCTCGATGGACTAACTGCCCGACGATGTGATTGTCAACGGGAGCGTCAGACCTCAACAATCAAGCCGTCGTAAGACAGCTCCACTCCGGAGGGAAGTTGTGAGTTGGTGAGTGCGTGGTCCAGATCGTGATCTATGTGAACGAGAAGCGTCTTCGCAGGCTGGAACCGGCTGGTAATTTCCACTGCCTGTTCCACATTGAAATGGCACGGATGCGGACGGTGACGCAACGCTCCGAGAATCAGCAGATCGAGTTCGTGAAAGTGTCGTTCCGAACGCGCCGGAATTTCACTGCAATCGGTGGCATACACGAAGGCGCGGCCCTGTGCGTCCTCGAATCGAAAGGCGGTGATGGTGATACGTCCATGCCTGATATCAAATGGCGTGATTCGCAGAGATCCGACATTGAATAAGTTATCCACAGGAACAGGGGTAATTCTGGGCATCCCGGGCAAATTCAGATCCTCGCGCACCGCGTAGTCAAAGTGAGCGCAGACCTGTTGGAGCGTGTCGGGGCTCGCATAGCAGGGCAGTCCGCCCCGTGGACACAAACACCGAATGTCGTCCATTCCGTTCAGGTGGTCTGCGTGGGCGTGGGTGAAAAGGATGGCGTCGAGGGACCGCAGTTTGTGCCTCAATGCTTGAGTGCGAAAGTCGGGGGTGGTGTCGACAACGAGGTGGGAATTCTCGGCGTTGACGAGTATCGAGCTTCTGAAGCGCTTGTTTCTGGGATCCGTTGAGACGCACACATCACAATCACACCCGATGCGTGGAACTCCATGTGACGTGCCCGTTCCCAGGAAAGTAATGGTCATAGACGGAGTTAACATGGAGACCAGCGAATTGGTGACACGGAGGGAGTCCAGGCCGGGTTGCAGGGCACGACTGCAGTCAGTGGACCAGGGGAAATTTAGACACCGAGTACCTGGACTTTTAGTTCCCGTTCTCTCGGTCCATCCAACTCCGCAAAGATGATGCGCTGGAATTCCCCGAGCAGCAGATGTCCAGCAACGATGGGGATACAAAGGGTTTGCCCCAAGAGGAGGCTGCGGAGGTGGGCGGTCGCGTTTTGTCGTTCGCACTCGGCATTTTCAGGGAGGTTGTGCCCGTAGGATGCCGCTTCGTCCACCAGCTTCGCGAGGAACTCGCGCATGTCCTCGGCCAGGGCGGTTTGCCACTCATTCAGGAAAACCGCGGTAGTTGTGTGGAGCGACATGAGATTCACAAACCCGTCTTTGATGTTGGCGGAACGCAGGAGATCACTCACCTTTTCGGTGAGGTCGATGAGCTGCATGCTCCCTTCTGTTGTCAGTGAGAACTCGCGCCAGAGAACTTTCATGCTTGTCTCCTCGATCATTCGCCGGTCATACGACGAAGGATTGCTATGGTCGTTCTGCCATTCCCGGAAGGACGGTTCAGCGTCTATTGACCGTCGGAGCGCCTCTGGGTGATAGTCTCGACTTGCTGAGCTTTGTGGCTCTCCATGGTCAACGGCAAATCCAGGTTCGAAGAGGAACCGGGGTAACGCCAATACTGAAGGGATTCTAACGCCATCGAATGCCTTTGTCAATGAGTATATGCGCCTTATGATCGCGGAAATGCAGAAATGTTTGGTTTGGCCCAATGCGGGATGGAACGTTGTCTCACGACTCTCCGGCGACGACGGAACTTCCGGCGGGTGTTGGTTCGGATTCCTGGAACCTGCGCTCATAGAGGCTGCGGTAGAGTTCGCAGTGCGCAAGGAGGTCTTCGTGTTTCCCTTCGCACAGGATGCGGCCCCGGTCGACGACGAGAATCTTGTCGGCATTGACGATGGTGGAGAGTCGATGGGCAATGACGAAGGAGACGCGGTCTACCAGCAGGGCGCGGGTCGCTTCCTGGATGCGGGTTTCGGTGAAGTGATCCACCGAGGAAGTAGCTTCGTCGAGGATCAGGATGCGAGGATCAGTGAGCAGGGCGCGCGCGAAGGCGATCAGTTGTCGCTGGCCAACCGACAGCTTGATGCCGCGCTCGTGGACATCGGTGTTGTAGCCTTCCGGCAACGATTCGATGAAGTCCGCCACGTTGACGATGCGAGCCACGGTGCGCACTTCTTCATCGGTGGCGCGGGGGTTCCCGAATCGGATATTCTCCCCAATGGGCCCCGTGAAGAGGAAGGTATCCTGCGGAACGATGCCCATCTGCCGTCTCAGGCTGTTTGACTTCAGGCGGCGGATGTCATGTCCATCGATAGTGATGCTTCCTTCCTGCGCGTCGTACATGCGCGTCAGCAGCTTGATGATGGTGCTCTTGCCGGCTCCCGTCGGTCCCACGAGGGCCACTGTTTCCCCAAAGTTCGCCTCGATGTTGATGTTGTGCAGAACCTTTGACGTTTCATCATAGCCGAAGCCCACATTGTTGAACCGGACAGCTCCCTGGAAACGGGGCGCGTCGACGGCGTCTTTGGCATCGGCTATAACCGGTTCCGTGTCGAGTATTTCGTAGACGCGGTCGATCCCGACGACCGCGCGCTGGAAGGTGGAGAACATCTCTGTCAATCGTCTCACCGGGTCGAACCACTGATTCATATAGAAGACAAACGCGACGGCGACGCCGATGGTGATCTCGTGGCGCACGATGAGAAGCCCGCCATACCAGAAGATGGTGACGGTTCCCAGCGCGTTGACGAGTTCCAGAATGGGGAAGACGGTTGCCACGAGCCTGGCCGCGTCGACGTTGGCGTCTTGGTTGCGCGTGTTCTTCTCGGTGAACTCCGCCGCGCACTGCCGTTCTCGCGCAAAACTCTTGATGACGCGTATCCCGGACACCGTTTCGTGCAGGCTGGTGGTTACCTCGGCGATGGTCTCCCGGCACCGCATGAATACCGCGTGCACATATCGCTGGATGATGAAGGCCAGCAACACCATGATGGGCAGGATGACATGCACCGCGAGGGCCAGCTTCCAGTTGTAGCGGAAGAGAATAATGCTGATGCCTACCAGCATGACGAGGTCAAAGAGCAGCGACATGATGCCGGAGGACAGGAGTTCGTTGATGGCGTCCATGTCGTTGATGACGCGAGAGATGATGTTGCCCGGATCACGCCGCTCGAAGAAGTCCATGGACAGACGCTGCAGATGCGAGAAAAGTCGGCGACGGAGATCGTGGATGGCCTGCTGTCCCAGCCAGTTGAGCAGGACGGATTGACCGATGCCGACGATGACATTGACGATGTGGAATGCTGCGATCGTCAACGCAACCTGAGTGAGCCGTGACGCGTCGCGCGCGACAATGCCCTCGTCGATCCCCACCTGTTTGAGTTTGGGCAGAATGAGCGTGCAGACACACATGATGAGGGTCAATGCGCACGTTACCAACAACTGAGGGAGGAAAACCGACAGCATACTGAGCGCGCGCCAGACGGACCGCGCCACGGACGTGGCGCGCTTGTCTGCACGTTGCGTAGTCACGTTCTGGCGCTCCAGGAACAGTGGCTTTCGTGGGCGGTTCCTTGTCGTCATGGCACCCCCTCCGGAGTGGTGGGGAGAGGGTCGTCGGTGCCGGAAGGCCCCTGGGACGCGCGTAAACGTGCATACAGGCTGCCCGTATCGCGGGCAAGGGAGGAGGGAGTTCCTGTCTCGACGACGCGCCCGCTTTCCAGCACAAATACGCGGTCTGCCGTCGACAAGGCTGAAGCGCGCTGGGCGATGATGATGGTAGTGCGTCCCTTGCGTTCGCTCTCGAGGTTCTGCTGGATCTGGTATTCCGTGTGCGTGTCGAGGCTGGAGGTGCAGTCGTCGAGAAGCAGGATGCGCGGCTGCCAAAGTAGCGTGCGCGCGATGGAGAGTCGCTGCTGCTGTCCGCCGGAAAGCCGTTCGCCGCGTTCGCCAACGACGGTGTCGTATCCCTCCGGCAGTTGTTGAATGAACTCATCCAGCGCAGCGAGTCGAGCGACGCGCGCCACGTCTTCGTCGTCCGTGTCCGGGTTTGCGTAGGCGATGTTGTCACGGAGCGTGCCGGAAAAGAGAAACGTATCCTGGAAGACAATGCCGATCTGACGACGAAGCGCTGACAGTTCCCACTGGCGGACGTCGTGGCCGTCAATCAGCACTCGCCCTCGTTGGGGATCATAGAACCGCGGGATGAGGCTGATGAGGGTGCTCTTCCCGCAACCCGTAGCCCCGATGATACCGACCGTCTCCTCGGCCTCGATGGTGAACGCCAGGTCAGTGAGAGTGGAGCTTTCGTGAGTGTAGCCGAAGGAGACGTCCTCGAAGTCGACGCGACCGCTGACAGGTGAGTGCGACGCCGCGCGCGGGGGCGAGGTGATGTCGGGCACCGCGTCGATGATCGCGTGAACCCGCTCCATCGACGCGTCTGTTCGCAGCATGGCGGAAACCATGAACCCCAGCATTCTCGTCGGCAGAGTAATGAAGATGAGGTAGGTCTCAAAGGCGACATATTCGCCAAGGGTCAGCGAACCGTTGATGACCTGAAGCCCTCCGTACCAGAGCACGAGCAAGCTGGCGAGCCCCGCCCACAATCCTGTTATCGGGTAGTAGATGGCGTCCAGCCTCTGCGCCTTATACGTCTTTTCGCGAAGCGTCTCGGATTCCTGCTCGAAGCGGGCTATCTCCGCTTTCTCTTTCACATACATCTTGATGAGCCGAATGCCCTGAATATTTTCCTGAAGCAGCGAGGTTAGCACGCCCAATTGCTCGCGCGCCGATTCGTATGCGGGCCGTATTTTCCCGCCGATAACCATGGCGGTAAGCGTGAGCAGCGGCAGGGCGGACATCGACACCAGCGTCAGTGTAACGTGCATCCGGAGACAGATAACGACGACACCCACGAACAGCAGAATGTTCTTGAAGATCATCCGGAATCCCCAGGTGAGGAACATGCTGACCGGTTCCAAGTCGCTGGTGATTCGCGAGATGAGTTGACCCGTGCGCGTCTTGTCGAAGTAGGTAAACGAGAGCCTGCAGAGGTGGGCGTAGAGATCCTGTCGCAGGTCGAGCAGCACCGCCTGGCCGCATCGGGCCCCGGCGATGATTTCGAGGAAGTTGAATGCCCCTCGGACAACAGACAGGAAAAGGATGAGCAATCCGTAGAACGCGAGACGGTCGCGCTGGCCTCCCTGGAAGACCTGGTCGACAATATCCCCCAGCAGCTTGGGCATGATGAGGAACGCGCCCTGGCTAATCAATGATGAGGCGATGGCAGCCATGATGAGGTATTTGCGCTTGCGCGCGTAGGGTGCAAGGCGACGGAGATGCTTCATAGTATGGGGTAGGTTGCAGTCGATACAAGGAGATTATAGAATAGTCGTCCAAGATGACACAAGGCACAGCCGGAAGAGTGGAAGGATGGATGCAGAGAGTCTGAAGCAGGTTGCGGATTTCTTCGCGGCGCACGGCGTGAAGGTGGTGAAGGTCATCTGGTGTGACCTGCACGGGCTGGCTCGCGGCAAGGTCATCTCTACGAAGAAGTTTTTTGACGAACTGCACCAAGGCATTACGTTCAGTATCGCTCCGCTCTATATGAACCTGCTGGGGGAGGTGGTGGATCTCCATGGCGATGCGTCACGCACTGGATGGACAAGCTGCTTTGCATCGCCCGACATGTCTACCCTGCGGCTGTGCGCTCTGGACCCCGACACGGCCGAAGTTATCTGTCACCTCAAAGACAGAGCGCGCGTGGTCATCCCCCATCTGCCACGGGTTGTTCTCGCAAGAATGCTTGCTTTCTGCGCGGAGATGGGGTTCCGGGCCTGCATCGGATCGGAATTGGAGTTCTACCTGCTGGATGGAGAAGCAGACACCACGCTGCCACCGGGAAAGAACTGCTACCGACTGATTCACGGCCGACAGGAACAGTCGTTCTTGTCGGCGGTGCAGGCGAAGTTGTCCGCCACCGGAATCAACTACGAAGCCTCCATGTCCGAAGATGGCCCGGGTCAGTTCGAGATTGTTCTGTATCAGACTCCTGCGATGAAACACGCGGACGATGTCTTCCGCACTCGGTCTCTCGTCAAGTCGATAGCAGCAGGGCAGGGGCTGACGGCCACCTTCCTCTCCAAGCCGGTGACCGGTGAGAGCGGTTCGGGCTATCACATTCATCAGACGCTGAGCGCCGAGGCGGACGGGCGGTCGATCTTCGATGCGTCGCAGTTCGGCGAGGAGGCCCATCGCCGCATCCGCAATTACGTGGGGGGACAGTTGGCTCATCTCCCGGACGTGTGCGCCTTGCTCCTTCCAACGGTGAACGCCTACAAACGGATTCTCACTCGCGGCGCGCGCCCGTTGAGCCTGACGTGGGGAGAAGACAATCGCACCGTTGCGCTGCGCGTCATCGGGCGCAACACCGAGAACGCGCGGGTTGAGAACCGTGTGATCGCCGGGGAAGCCAATCCGTACATCGCCATCGCCGCGTCCCTCGCGGCGGGGCTTCAGGGAATTCGGGACGACTTGACGCCTCCCGCTCCCACCGAAGGAAACGCGTTTGAAAATAGCATCGAGGGCGCCGCTCTCCCCGCGGATCTCGGAGAAGCGCTGGAGAGGCTGGGCAAAAGCGATTTCGCCGAACACTGGTTGGGGAGAGAGCTTGTCACGCACTTTGTTGCGCTTAAGATGGACGAGTGGGAAAGATATCGGCGCGCCATCACAGACTGGGAGAAGCGGGAGTATCTGGCGTTCCTATGAAAGAGCGGTCCCAATCTCACGTTCATACGTTTGCGTTGGTGGCTCTGGTGAGGGGGGTTCGGCATGTTAGACTGTATCACGGTTGCAGCAATCCAGATGGATTCTCAGGCAGACAAGACTGAGAACATTTACTCTGCTTTACGACTTGTCGAGCAGGCGGCTGATCGGGGAGCACAGTTGATCGGCCTGCCGGAAGTGTTTAACTTCCTTGGCCCCGGGAAGTTGGCGGGTGAGATGGCAGAGGAGATTCCCGGCCCAACCGTTGAGCAATTCCAGACCGCGGCCCGGCGCTACTCGATTCATCTACTCGCTGGCAGCATCCTCGAAATCAACCCGGAAGCCCCGACGCGCCCTTTCAATACCAGTTGCCTGATCGGCCCGGATGGAGACATTCTGGCGAAGTACCGGAAGATGCACTTGTTCGATGTTGACCTGCCCGGGGAGTTCGTCTACCGGGAGTCTGACGAGCGAACCCCGGGTATGGACGCGGTGGTCGCTGCCACCTCGATGGGAAACATCGGGCTGTCCATCTGCTATGACGTCCGCTTCCCGGAGCTTTACCGGAGGATGTCGGAGCAGGGTTTGGAGATACTCTTCGTTCCCGCAGCGTTCACGATGCAGACGGGACGCGATCATTGGCACGTGCTACTGCGCGCGCGCGCCATCGAGAACCAGGTGTACGTGATCGCACCGGCACAGACAGGGAAGAAGATTGAGGGGCTTGTCTGCTACGGCCGGAGCGTCATCATCAATCCCTGGGGGACAGTGCTGGCGCAGGCGGATGACGCTGAAGTTGCTATTCTGACAGAGATCACGAACGATGGTCTTCAGTCGGTACGGGGGAAACTTCCGTGCCTTGAGCGCCGGCGAATTGGGGAGGTGACCCATGATGTTGATCGGGATTATTTCCGACAGCCATGACAACATGCCGAAGATCGAGTCGGCGGTACAGGTCTTCGAGGACCGGGGAGTCGGTCACATTCTGCACGCGGGCGATTTCATCGCTCCGTTTACTGCCGCGCCCTTTGTGGAACTGGGATGCAGGATGACCGGCGTCTTCGGCAACAACGACGGAGAAAAGCGTTTGCTGCGGGAGAAGTTTGCCCCGGTGGGGGAGATTCACGATGTCGCAGCTCGCCTGGAGTTGGCGGGAAGGAGCATTTGTGTTGTGCATGAGCCTTACGTCCTGGACGCTCTGGTGGCGAGTGGCGCCTTCGACCTGATTGTCTACGGTCACACTCACAAGCTGGATGTGCGCGCAGGGCGAACAGTCGTCCTGAATTCGGGGGAAGCCGGAGGGTGGGTAACAAAACGCTGCACGGTGGCCACTGTGGATCTTACGAGCATGGCGGTCGATGTTATGGATTTGTAGCCGAAAGACCGCGGGGCGCCTCCTCTATTCCATAAGCTGATCTTCCGAGATCAGCGACGCGTCCCCTGACGATGAATTGGCTTGAGACCCTCGCGTCATTGGGCAAACGCCGCAATTGCAGCCGCTTCCTTTTCTGTGACGCCATTTCCACAGCAGCCAACCGAACGCCACCCCGACGAAGGCCAATGCCACAACATTCTGCGCGGACTTGTAGAGAGCCTGAAATCCTCCGGTCATTTTGTATACCCCCCTTGCGGACTCGTAGCGAATCCAACTCATCGTGGACCCCTCTTGACGCCGCGTTCTCTCGGCAACGATCTATCCCCATCCAAGACTCCGCCCTGCCTGGTACACAATCAGCGATGCCACGTACCCGAGAGACGTCAGGTAGGCAACCATGAACAGGGCCCAGCCCCAGGAGTTGGTTTCACTGCGAACGATGGCGATGGTGCTCATGCACTGCAACGCCAACACAAAGTAGACCATGAGTGATACAGCGACGAGTGGGGTGTACACGGGTCGTCCGTCAGGCTCGCGCTCCTTCCGGAGTGATTCCTTCAGGTTCACCGAGGTGGCGCCGGCGTCGCCGACGTTGTAGACAGTGGAGAGCGTACTCACCAATACTTCCCGCGCCGCAAAAGAACCGATCAAACCGATGGCAATCTTCCAGTCGAATCCCAGAGGTTTCACGACTGGCTCGATCAGACGCCCCAGACGACCGGCGATGGAGAGACGAATCTGCTGCCCGGCGACAACCTGAGCGCTTTCGCCTGGTTGCGCGACATAGCGCGGATAGGAGACGAGGAACCACAGCACGATGGAGACGGCCAAAATCACCGTACCCGCCCGCAGGAGGAACACCTTCGCCTGTTCCCACATGCTAATCACCACGTTCCGCAGCACCGGAGGTCGGTAGGGGGGAAGTTCCATGAGAAACGGGGCGGGCTGTCCCTTGAAGAGAGTGTGGCGAAACACCCAGCCCACTCCGGTGGCAAACAGAATGCCGAGAAAGTACATGGACAGCAGCGTGAGCCCCGGCAGGTGGAAGATCCCCCATACGCGCGTGTCGGGGATAAAGGCGCCGATCATCAGGGTGTAGACCGGTAGACGCGCGCTGCAACTCATCAGTGGAGCAATGAGGATGGTGAGCAAGCGGTCGCGTCGGTTGTCGATGGTGCGTGTCGCCATGATCCCCGGAATGGCGCACGCGAAGCTGCTCATTAGCGGGATAAACGACCGTCCGTGCAGTCCCACGGAAGACATCAGCTTGTCCATGATAAACGCGGCCCGGGACAGGTAGCCCGAATCATCCAGTAGCGCGAGAAAAAAGAACAGGAACAATATTTGCGGGAGAAAGACCACCACCGCGCCGGCGCCTCCGATGACTCCGTCCACCAGCAGTGACGTCAGCGCCCCGGGGGGCAGGAAGGTGGTCACAAGTCCTCCCAGTCGCGTGAGCGCAGATGAGATAAGCTCCATGGGTATCTGCGCCCAAGAATAGATGGACTGGAAGATGAAAGCCATGATTCCGAGAAAAATGAAGGGACCGAAAACGCGGTGGGTGAGCACTCGGTCGAGGCGGTCTGTCAGCGTACGGATTTCGTGGGAGGGAACGCGCATCACGTCCCGGCACAGGTCGGAAATCCAGTGGTAACGGTTGGTGGGCCCCTGGGAAGTCAGGACGACGCCCTCGGCAGCCATCCGACTATGAGCGGCTGCAATGCGCGGCTGGAAGTTCCTGCCCCAGCGCAAGCGCACCTGCCGGGTGAGGCGTTCGTTGGACAGCATTCGCAACGCGAGCGCGTCCGCAAGCCCCAGGTCAACCAACAGCTGCTCGTTGACCTCGGCCGCGAGGTTCTCCTGTTCCACACGAACCACGGATGGCAAGGGAACACGCCATCGGACTTCGTCGGGGAAGGCGTCGAGATACTTCCGCAGGTCGTCCACGCCGCGTCCCTTCCTTGCGACGAGAGGAATCACGGGAATGCCGAGACGTTTCTGAAGAAGATCCACGTCGACCTCGCGCCCGTAGGAAGTGGCGAGGTCGAGCATGTTCAGGGCGATGATAACCGGAAGTCCCAGTTCGGCGACCTGAGTGACAAGGTAGAGGTTGCGTTCGAGGTTGCTTGCGTCCACGACGACGACAACCATGTCCGGGCGCGGTGTCTCTTCCCGCAACCCCAGCAGAACGTCGCGCACCACGTCCTCGTCAGGCGAGCGTGATTCGAGGCTGTACGTGCCGGGCAGGTCGATGATGGTGACGTTGCGCCCCGACGCGGTGCGGCATTTGCCTTCTTTGCGTTCCACGGTAACGCCTGGGTAGTTGGCGACCTTCTGCCGCATCCCGGTCAGCGCATTGAAGACGGTGGTCTTTCCTGCGTTCGGATTCCCCACCAGCGCGATGAACTCGGGCTGGTGGTTCGGGCTACTGCTGTCGGGCGCCGCCGCGTCGCCGGGCGCGCGTGCGTCGAGGTGTTTATTTGTGACTGTCGTGTTCATGAGTATTGTTGTGGAGGCGCATAGTAATGCACTTTGCCTCGCCTCGCCGCAGGCTGAGGCTGTATCCCCTGATAGCGATCTGAAGAGGATCTCCCAGAGGCGCGTACTTGACGACGCCAACCAGCGCCCCCCGCACGAACCCCAATTCCATGAGTCGTTGGACCAGTGACGGTTCCCCGCAAAGTTCGGTAATCGTCCCCTGTTCGCCAGGGGGGCAGATGTCCAGCGTCACTATCTCCATCATCGCGTGACCTCAGTGTCGTATGGATGGCAATATCGCAAAGTCTCTCACCGCATCTCACACCCCCGCCCGCGCTGGGGGGCTTGTCATGTTAAGTCTCTTCAGCCGTTGCCAACCCATGCGTTAACGGGCAGAAGGGTCGCCTCTTCCGTTCCAGTAACCGTTGTCCGGCGTTCCGTCAGCGTTGCGGTCGTCCAGTCCGGCAAGTTTGAAGGGTTTGGCATGCCCGTCGGCAAAAGCGACGTTGACCTGGTTGTTATGTCGCTCTGCGGGCATGGCGCGACAACCATAAGCGCCGCCACACTCCGCTCCGTCTCCATAGGATCCGCTGGCCTTGCCGCTGCCGCGGGCAGAGGTCAGCGGGGGATCGACCGTGTACAACCCGGCCAGCGTAGCGCTTGACGGATTGGCGTCATAAGCGACACCGTTCGTGTCGGTGATCGCGATCGTCTCGGCAGGCGCCGAGATTTCCGCGTCCGACGCGGTCCACGGAAACCGGCTGTTGCCGAGGTACTGATAGTTGAATCCATAACCTCCGTACTTGATACTTGCGTCGTGCGCGAAGGTCTTATTGGCCAGGTTCTCCGGCGCGGACGGGCAGAGAAAAACCTGCGGATTCTTCACGTACGGGTACAGGTAGTCGGCCCATCGCTGCCTCGGCGAAAATGACGAGGGGGACGACATCATCGGGTAAGACTCGTAGTCGCTCACGTACATCTGAAGTCCCAGTCCCAGTTGTTTCAGGTTGGACAGACAACTTGTCTGCCGGGCCTTCTCCCGGGCTTTTGCAAACACCGGGAACAAAATTGCCGACAGAATCGCAATGATCGCCACGACCACCAGTAACTCAATCAAGGTGAAGCCGTGTGCTTCGCATGAGGGCGGTCCGAAGCCGCGCTCCTTCATCTTTCGAACATTGAAATAACGTTGCATCAGCATCTACTCCTTTAATCACTCGGTCTGCTATTGACATACGTCGCGCCGCCGGAGTAGACTGCTAATCATCTCGTTGTGGTCTACCACGGCGACAGGGCCGTTGATGTCTGCACAGCATCAGCGGCCCGCTTTGTTTCTTCGCCTCAACATCCACTATCACCTCCCTCCGGAATCAATTGTCTGGCCGTTACACTACGCCGCGAACAGACGCTCCTCTTCGCGGAACTGGCATTCTTCACGTTGGCACTCCTTGCTGCAGAAGTCGTGGAAGGTCTCCATAAACTCCTTGGCCGTCGGATGATCGGAGTTGAGAAAGCTTACCAGGGCACAGAGCTGGTGTCCCGATTCCATACTGACAAGGTGCTCGATCTTGCAGCTATCAATTTCGGCGTCCTTATCGTTCACGCCGAGGACATCTTGCAGGAACTGCTGAAGCAGTCGCTTCTTCGCACGGGTGGCTTGGGCGATGAAGCGCCCTCTACTGGTGAGACCCAAGAAGCCGTTCACATCCCGCGCTATCAGGGCGTTCTTTTCCAGCGCCTTCAGGGTGGTCGAGGCGCTACCGCGTGTGATGTTGAGACGGTTCGCCACATCGGTCACTCGCGCATAGCCCAGTTCCTCAATCAGGTTTTCGATAGTCATAAGGTGGTGGGCCGTGCTGTGGGTTACCTCATTGGAGTCGAACGACTTCCAGACGTTTGTCATCATTGCACCGTTTTGATTTATTCCTAAAACAAGTGTCATAAGTTCAACACAAATGTTTTACCCTGTCAACAAGTGCGCTCAAAAAGGGTGCAAGTAGGATTTGTGATCGTCAGCCCTGTAGCCCCTGCTACAGGGGAGACGGTGGGGGCCTCCCCTTACTCAGACAGCCCCTGCTGTCGGTAAGCTGAGCGAGCGGGGGCTCGCAGGGAACAGGTGGAACCGTCACATTACCCCTGTAGCAGGGGCTACAGGGCTGACGATCACGGCGGACTCACAGAGTCCGAATCGTGCGCCATCACAAATATTACTTACACCCCACCCAGCTTCAACCTCTCCCACGCCTCCAGAACCAGCCGACGCGTGCGGTATTCGCCGAAGGCTTTCTCTTCTTTGTTCTTCAGCACCCGGAAGGTTTCGCCGGGGAAAGCCAGGGCGGGGGCGGCGGGGAGGAGGTGCGGGCCGGAGCAGGTGGGGTCTTCCCACGCGTCGAGGAGGTCTGCCAGTTCTCTTTCGCTCAGGCCGTGAGGGTCGAGGATGTAGCGGAGCTGCTTGCGGGTGAGTCCGTAAAGTTGGGCGTAGTAGGCGTCTAATTCGGCGCGGAGGAGGGCGCGGCGGGAGTCGCTCCATTTGAAGGGCGGGAGCGGGATGCCGCTGCCCCCATCCCCGACCCTTCCCCCGTCGCTGACAGGGGAAGGGAGCCAGTCCGGTGGGTTCCATTCGTGGCCGCCGGTTTCGGCTTTGTTGGCTTCCCACTGCTCTTGTAGTAGCGATTTCAATCGCTCATCCGCATCCCGCCACAGGTCGTCGGCAAACGCTTTGATGTCCCATGCGGTGTAGACCAACTCCAGCACGCGCGGCACGATGAAGGCCACGGCGGAGGAGGTATAGGCGGAGGGTGGGAGCACCGGGAGTTGTTTGAAGATTCCAAAGGAATAGTGCATTCCACCGATCTTCTGTCTCGCCACGTAGTCGAGGGGCATGCCGTTCATGTTGGCGAGAAAACAAGGTGTGAGAAGCGATTGGATTGGGTTGTCGAGGAGAGCCAAAGGCAGCGTGTGCCCCGCTGCCGACCGCGGTATGGCGCCGAAGATGCCCGTCCGTTCGTTGGTGGCGTTGGTCACGTCTCGGAAACCGAGAAACCACCTTGGGCATCGATTCTCAATGATGAGCCGAGCTGCTGTCAGCAAATCGTCGGGATGCTCACGAATTATTGCGAGGTCGCTTTCCGTCAGCAGGTGCGCGGGGTCGTCGTTGTCGAGTGAGGCTTCGGCATTTTTACGCCGCATGAGATTCCCTTCCATTGTATCAGAGACATCTATTGACAGTTTGTCCAGAATGAAGCGAACCGTCTCATCGTTTCCCATAGCATGATGATACTGTGCCAGTAGATACCCAAGCAGGCGATTCGCATTCATGGCGTCGCCACTCTCCACGCACTGGATGAGTTCCGACGGCACTCGGGACGTCCGCCGGAAGACTCCCCACCGGGGCACCCAGTAGAAAGGCTGCGGTGTCCAACAGGGGTCGGCAAGCTGCTCGACGCTGACTTCCTGAAGGCTCGTGAACCCCCGCTCGGCGCGCCCCTCGTAGCTGCCAAAGCGGTGGTCGAACTGCCACATCATCTTCGCCTCATACAGCGGCAGCAGACCCTCGCCCGGTTCCGTCTGAAACAGGTGGCTATCGTTTGCCATGTGGAACATCGCCATGAACCTCACCCCCCACGGGTTCTCCCCAGTCTCCTCATTCACCAGCACCGGCACGCGGCGGTAGATGGCTTTGGTCAGTTCGGCGTCGGCGCGGGTGCGGAAGATGGGGCAGGTGCGGGTGTTGGGGTTCAGGAGGGCGAAGTCGTCTCGGGAGAGCTGAAACCGCCGCTCTGCTTGCTGGAGGTCCTCAAAGTGGCGGCAGAAGAAGATGAATTCAGCGCGCTCAACCTTTACTTGGTCACCCGACATGGTGAGCGTGCAGAACTTGAAGGCATGGTGGACGGCGGGGAAGATGAAGGCTTCGTTCTCAAACCCGATGAACTGAGCGAGAGATTCCTGTGTTGCCAAGTCGTCAAAGAATGCCTTCGTCGTATCATCCGTCGCGATCCCCGTCGGCACGATGATGCCCGCGCGGCCGGCGGTGTTGAGGAGCCGCCGAGCCAGTTCCGCAAACAGGGCGTAGGTGTTCACGTCACCCACCGCTGTCAAGGGGAACCGTCCGCTGTCGCGGGCGGATTTGCTCTCCGCTTCTGCCGTGTGCTTCGCCTCCTCAAACGCCGCGGCGAGTGCGGGATTGCGTGTCGGCAATTCCTTGATGAGATTCTCCCTCGCAGCCTTGTTGGGAGCGTTGGCAATGTCCCTATCCTGCCCGGCGAAGAATTCCTGCTCCTGCAACTTGATGCGCTCCCACGGAGGGTTGCCGAGGAGAACGTCAAAGCCGGAGTGGGAGAAGACCTCCGGGAATTCGAGTGACCAGTGGAAGAAGCGATGCTGCGACGCCAGAGCGATGGCGTGGCCGGTGAGATTCCGGGGAATCTGGGCGGGGTCGGCGAGGAAGTCGCGGAGAGTGGCAGTCGTGGGAGGAATTGAACCGCGAAGGCGCGAAGAGCGCGAAGAAGACTCCAAAGAATCTTCGCGTCTTCGCGGTTCCGATAGATTCCAGAAGAAGGCCGAGGTCCAGAGGTGGGCGGCGAGGCGGTCGTTGGCGAGGGTCTCGCTGGCGTAGAGCTGGTGGTAGCGCTCGGCTTTCTGCTTCACCTCGGAAGGAGTGTCTTCCCGGAGGGCGGTCAGCTGGCGAAAGCCATCGGCCAGTTGGCCGAGGGGATCGCCCGCCGTGTCGTCGAGGGTGAAGGCAAGTTGCCCTTTGCTCCGCTCTTCCTTGTTGCGTTTCTTCAACACCGCAGCCGTCGCTTTGTCGTCGCCGGTGACGGGTTGGTAGGCTTCATCGGGAATCGAGTCCGGCCAACCCACGTAGACCAGCGCCTCCCGCTCCCGGATGAGCTTCTTCCATTCCTTCTTTGCCTCGGCGCTGCGACTGGACTCGATTCGCAGTTCCTCGATGCGCTCGTCCAGCCGCTGCCGCTCTTCTTTCACCTGCCGCTTCGCCGCCTCCACCTGTCCGGGCAGCGGAATCCCGATCAGGCTGTTGCCGCACTTGATGCGGTGGTTGAGGAAGCTGAGCGGCTTGCCCGCCCAGTGCCCCTCCAGCCAGAGGGCGAGTTTGCACAGGTCAACGGCCAACGGGTTGAGGTCCACTCCGTAGATGCAGTTCGCAATCACATCCCGCACGGCGAGGCGGAACTGCTCCGGCGTCGGCTCGTCCTCACCGCTCCGCACCCGCGCCAGCTCCCGCCCGATGCGCCGCGCGGCAGCGAGGAGGAAGTGACCGCTTCCACATGCCGGGTCGCAAACCTTGAGGGAGAGAAGAGCCTCTTCTGAACCGCAAAGGCGCGAAAAACGCGAAGAAGAACGCGAAGAAGACCCAAAAAAGTCTTTGCGTTCTTCGCGCCTTCGCGGTTCAAATTCACAGCTTGTTCACCATCCGTTTGACGCCGTCTTTCATCAGGGGCACATTCCAGTTGAGGATGAACCCAAGTTTGCACTCTTTCAGTTTGAGATAGGTCAGCAACTGCGCCTCAACCACCGGGTGAACCTTCTCGACTGCTTTGTTTTCCACAATCACCAAGTCGTCGATGAGCATGTCAATCCGGTAGCCCACCTCGATGCGAACGCCCTCGTATTCAAGGGGAAGCTCCAACTCGCACTCGACCGCGTGGCCCCGTTTGCGAAGCTCGTAGGCCAGACACGCTTGGTAGGCCGATTCCAACAACCCCGGTCCGAGGGCGCGATGGACTTTGATCGCGCAGTCAACAATGTCCGTGGCAATCCCTTCGATGTCCTTCATAAAACCTCTCCTTCCGACTATTGAACCGCGAAGGCGCGAAGGACGCGAAGATTATTTCTTGGGCTTCTTTGCGTTCTTCGCGCCTTCGCGGTTCCAAAGATTGCGTCTTCGCGGTTCACTTGTCTTTCCTCACTCCCTGTGGGACTGGAACGTAGACATACATCCCCAGCACGTCTACCGGCAGGTGTGGGCGGACGGTGAAGCCGCGGAGCCGTTCATCGGTGAGGCGACGGACGCGTCGATGGGCGTCCAGAAGCCGTGTTGCGCGCTCGTGCGCAACCGCCTCCAACCTCGGCGCAAGCGCCGGGAGCAAGTCCTCCACGCTCTGCAACAGCCGCGCTGCCTCCGGTGGGGCAACGTTCTCTGTCGGCGTGGCTTCGGTGAGCAAGCGCAATGCGTCGGACTCTTCCAGCAACTCCATTTCCCCAGAACTCCCGCGCACTCCGAAGACGACCAGCTCCTCGGCGAGGAGAGTGCGCTCACCCCCGTCCCCTCTCCCAACGGTGGGCGAGGGGCGTTTGGTCTCCAACAGGAACCGGATGCGTAGCAGGAGCAAGGTCGTCCGGCGTTGCACGGCATCGGTGCGGATGACGCCACTCCGCGAGGCGGGCGGTTCGGCGTTGGTCGTATCGAAGGCACAGTCGAGCAGGTAGTCGGCGAGCGCGGCGGTGAAGGGATGATTGCGCCCAATGTATGTCACACCTTCGGGGACCGGCGTATCGAAGGTGATTGCCAGAATCTCCTCTCCTGCGTTGGCGGCTCTTCGTCTCCCCGGGGGGGACACGGCAGCGATGTCCATGCGCTCACGAACGGGAACGGGCAAAGCTGCGAGGTCAACTTTCCAGACGCCCTCACCCCTGGCCGCTCTCCCAACTGTGGGAGAGGGGCCAGGGGTGAGGGGCGCGCCGAGGCGTTCGCAGCCCGCGCGCACGAACTGTTCGACGGCTTTGACATCGCCCAATACCGCGTCGGTCTCTACGAGTTCCCGCTGCACGTCGTCCGGGTGAATGCTGCGCTGTGCGAACCGGCTGCGACTTTCCCGTTCCGCGGCTCGTTCCCACTTCTCGTGCAACTCAGCCACGGTCGGTGTTTCAAGGTCAAGCGTCAATTGCTCAGTGGTGACGGACTTCCCGCGCATGAACAGCGCCTTCAAGACCGCTTCCATCACGGTCTCACTGTTTACCGGGATCGGCACGGAGATGCCCAGCGTCTTGTGAATCTGCACCGCCTTGCGGATGAGCACGTCCAGAACGACACCGTCCACCGGGTTGTCGCGACCGTAAAGCAGGACGGTCTTGACCTGCGGCGCGGGTTGTCCAAAACGATCCACGCGCCCTTCCCGCTGTTCCAACCGGTTGGGGTTCCACGGCAGGTCGTAGTGGACAACGGCGGTGAAGCGCTCCTGCAGGTTGATGCCTTCGCTGAGGCAATCGGTGGCCACGAGCACGCGGCGCGTCGATTGTCCCAGTTCCGCGACCAGCGCCCGTCGCTCATCCTCAGACCGCGCGCCCGTAACGGACGAGACGTGAACGGGTGAACGGGTGAACGGGTGAACGGGTGAAAGCGGCGTCGCCCTTTCACCCTTTCTCCCTTTCACCCCTCCATCATTGAGGCGCTTCCTCAGTTCCTCCGCGACATAATCCGCCGTTGCGATGTAGCGGCAGTAGACGATGGGGTGGAAGCCGTCCTTCAGGAGCTTTTCGACCTCACGCGTAGCGCACGCGACCTTCTCATCGGCTTCGCCCTTGAGGACCGTGGCGCGGCGAGCGAACTCTCGCAGGCGTCGGCGCTCAGTGTCCGGCATAGTCGTCTCGCCTTCATCCACGATGTGAGTCGGCGCAACGTCCTCGTTGGTTTCTGCCTCTGTCGGGTCGTAGACGTAGGGCGCAAAGAAGCGGTCCTCCGCCTCGGACTCAAGGTCTTCGAGGGCCGCTGCGCCGCCTTTGTCGGCGAGGCGCTGGGCGCGCGCAAGGAGGGCGGCCTCTGCGGCGGCAGGGCTGGACATGACGCACCGAAGCAAAGCAAGGGCTGTCCAATAGCGGACACGTTGACGGAAGCCGGTCAGTGTCGCGACAGACTGCACCAACTCTCGTGCGAAGGCGTAGATGTCGTTGAAGAGCTTGCCATAGCCCTCGGAAACAGCGTAAGGCACCTCTTTGGGATCACGGTCGGGGAATGGGGTGATCTCCCCCAGCCAGGCTTTCACGTCGGCGCGAGTGCGTTGGATGAAATGCCGGGCCAGTTCCTCCCGCTTGCCCTCAGACAGGGACTCGAAGTTCAATTCAGCGAACTCGGGCTTGAGCAAGCCGAGCAACGACAGGAAGGACTCTTCGATCCCGCTGTGAGGCGTCGCGGTCAGCAGGACAAGATGCCGGTCGAGTCGCTTTGTGAGGTCAACGAGCAACTCGTGGCGCTGCTGTTGGGAAACATGGCGACCGGCGGGCTTGGCGCAGGTGTGAACCTCATCCACAATGACGAGTTCGGGGCAGTGGAGAAGGAACGAATGCCGATGCCGGTCGGACTTCGCATAGTCCATGCTGACCACGAGGTGTTGGTAATACCCAAAGATGCTGTGGTCTCCGGGAGGGAGACGGCGCTCCAACTGAGCTGCCGTGCCGGAGCGCACGACCTCGGCGTCGATGTGGAACTTCTCGGCAAGCTCCTGCTGCCACTGGTCACACAGATGCGGTGGGCACAGAACGCAGACACGCCGCACCTCACCCCGGTCGAGCAGTTCGCGGGCGATCAGGGCGGCTTCGATAGACTTACCGACCCCAACGTCGTCGCTGACCATGAGCCGCACCGTTTCCTGCCGCAATGCCATGAGCATGGGAACGGTCTGGTAGGGACGGGGGCGCACGGACACACGCCCGAGACAGCGGAACGGACCCGCGCCACTGCGGAAACTGAGCCGCGCCGCGTCCCGCAACAGTCGAGCTGAGATGTATACTCGTTACGGATGAAAATCCACCTTTCCCCCTCACCCTGCCCTCTCCCCATCGGGGGAGAGGGTCGGGGTGAGGGGGGGTTTTCACCCGTAACGAGTATAGTCCCCGGCAACACTCGGATCGGGTGGAGGGAATGTCGCCGGTTCCACCTTGTCCAGCAGCAAAGGCAGGTAGACGCCGCAGACCTCGCTTTCACTGCCGCCCAGAGGACGCAGCAGCAGCAACTCCGGGGAGTCCGAAGGCATGACCACCCATTCACGTTCGCGGCAGCGGACCAGGGAGCCGACCTGATATGTGCTCAACGTTTGCACCTTTGTGGTTCAGTCCGGGAGGCGCGGTCTCACATAGTCCGAATGGATCGCAACTTCTGGGCTATTGAGCCTTCACGAATCTACCTGGTACTGAGGGAGTGGTACTCTGCCCACGACTGGAGGCAGAATCTTCCGACGTCATTGTCGTCAAAATGGAAGCGATCCAGGAAGGGTTTGCCCACCAACCCATCACATCCATCGGCGCGAGCGATCTTCACGACCGCTGCGTTCGCATAGGCGGGAACCTGACGGTCAAAATCCACATCCGGCATTACGACTCGCACCATATACCCGGACAGCCATCCGAAGTTGCTGGGTTTGGGCTCGATAACATTGAGCTTCAGCCGTTCAAGAGTGCGTTCGTCGAGAATCATTTCCACCGGACAACCGGTATCGACTATGAGGCGTTTGGTCGTGTGACTTGCGGGGCCACTTCTTTCGACTTGACCTACGAGCGTCACCTCCACGCAAAACCGTCCTGACCGATCATCCATACACTGCTTACCCAATACGACTCACCGCCCCATCACCAATATGGTGACTTTCTTCCGGTAGTCCTCACCGGCGCGGAACAAGAAGCGTTTGCCGGGGTCGGGTTCAACCTGCATGAGGGCAGCCGTTACTTCTTCAGGGGTTTCGCCAGCGGCGATGAATTGCCCACGCACCAGGCCAACCCATTGCCCCTTGTAGGTTGCATCCAGTTGTTTGTGCAGGCGCCGAGCCGCTCGAAGGTTAAGACGCCGTTCTTCTTCCGTGGTGAGACGCATGGTCTTCGAGGCGGACACTGATTTACTTTTGGGCATGGCTTCCTCCTTCTCCTGACAAGGTGGACGAACTCGGTCGACGCTTTCACCACAGCCCTATCACCGATCACGATACTACGAATGACTCGACAGGGTCAAGTCAACCGACCTTCCCCGCGAGACCTGCCAGATCGAGGCACAGACAGAATGGGGATACTCGCGCTATGCAGCCGTCTTCCCTTCTCCAAACACGTCGGCGTAACGACCCACCTGGGCTTCAATGTCTTGGTCGTAACGGATGACGACCACCCGGTAGCCCCCGTCCTCAAGGTCGGCGCGAACTCGGCGATCTTCGGCCTGCTGCTCAGCGGAATCATGCACCGAGCCATCACAGAAAGCGCACGCACGGCCGTCATCATAGAAGAAATCCGGACAACAGGGATAGTCTTCAAGGTTGCGCTGGGCATGATCGGGCAGGCGGCGGTTGGAGCGGTAGAGGTGGTCGAGAAACTTGCGCTCCAGTTCCGAACGCGTGTCGGTGAGGCTGCGCAGCCATTCGTAGTGCGCTTGGTAGTTCCTGCCTCCGTGCCCACGACGGGTGACACTGCCCAGCAACTGGAGCAGCAAATCCCGGACAGCATGACGGTTGATGAGGGGATGATCCATCTGGTTCGTGTAGGACAACAGACAATCGTAGCACGCGCGGGCACAGGCGTCGTCCATCCCGCCACCATCCTTGGCTGCCCGCAGGTCATTGCCCTCTGCGTCGAAGTGACATACGTCGAGGGCTGCGGCAGCAACACGCTCCAAAGCACCTGCCTCGTCTACCAGCCGATTGAGCACCCCGGCTCCGCCTTCGGCGGCTTCATACAGAAGAATCCCGCGCTGCGCTTCCTTCCCGATCCGTTCCGAAGCCAGTTCGGAATCCTCGACCTGGAACACGGTTTCGATTCCACGCTTCAACGCGAACTGCAGGGCGCACAGACGTTCCTCCGGGAAGGACTCACCTTGCGGCGCATGAATGAGAAGCAGATTGCGGGTGTCGTGGACGTACACGCGGACGCCGGTATGAACCGTCTGAACCCCTGCATCGAGGGCATTGTCTTCCTCGTCGTCAGGCCGCTTCCCCCACACTCCCTTTGTTGGATCGAAAGTGAACCCGTCCTGCACGCCGCGCCGCCATTTGTGGTTGATGCGCCAGAGCGTGGCTGCCGGGACGTAGGTCAGCTCGAGCAACGCATGACCATGGGCATCCTCGACCGTGGCGCGCAAGCGCCGGTCCGCATCCGGCGGGAAGCGGAAGTGAGTGGTGATCTCGTATCCGGTGCGGACACGCTCTTCCTCGTCACTGGTGATGGAGTTTGCACGCTGGGTGGAGACCGTGGTCATCTCGAAGAGCTTGTCCACGAATTGGCAGTTGTCCCCGTCCAAGAGAGCATCGCAATGCTCGCAACGGTCTTTCTTCAGGGACTGGTCATCGTGAAAATAGCCGCAGACCACACATAACTTGGCGCGTGTGAACCGACCTTCGGCTGTGCCCGGCGGGAGGAGGCTGCGGACAACCCGATACTTCTCTCCCTCGTGATAGATGATGTTGCGAGGCCCGAACTCGTTGAGAGCGAGGAAACGAGCGCGAGAGATGAAGTCCCCTTCCTTGCCGCGCGTCGGCACGAACGCTCGCACCGGGAGGCGAGGGAAGTTGTAGCCGGGCAGGAACCCCTCGCTGGCAAGGTAGCGATAGGGGTAGAAGTCCGACTCGAAGGATTTGGTGTTGGTGCAGCACAGCACGTCTTTTTGCCGCAAGGCTTCCCGCTCGCGCTGTCGAGCCTCGTCCACCTCTTGGCGGGCGATGCGGGTTTGATGGGAACGGTCAATGAAGGCGCGAGCCTCGGCAAGTTGGTGATCCGCCGCGGCAAACATCTCCCGCCAGCGGTTGCAGGCGGCGTCGAATTCCTTGGGAGTATTCCGCAGGACCGTCTCCAGCCATTCATCGGAGTGCCAATTTCCCGTGACTGCTTCAGGGCACGACTGAAGAATCCGGTGGCACGCGTCACGGCACTCACGGCGTCGCGATTCGGAGAGCTGTGTGTGTTCCGCAATGTTGGCGTGGAGTGGGTAGTTCTCAACCACATTGCTGGTATCGAGCGCTTCGGTCAGCGAGTTGCCCAGACGCAACCCGGTTTCGGACAGCCACACCGCGTGGACGTGGGCGCGAATCAGGTCTTCGTTGCCGAGGTCGAGGCGAGGCGGAGCCACGGAGCCTGCGACCATCTGCTCGCGGCGGCGGAAGAAGTATTGGTCGTGTCCGCTGCCGACCGAACAATAGGTGGCGATGAACGCGGGCTGTCCACTGCGTCCGGCCCGCCCGCTGCGTTGGGCATAGTTCGCAGGTGTGGGAGGAACGTTGCGCATGTGGACAACGTTGAGGTCGCGGATGTCTATGCCGAGTTCCATCGTCGGGCTACAGAAGAGGCAGGCGAGAAGCCCGTCGCGAAACCGGGTCTCCCGATCTTCCCGGTCTTCCTTCGAGGTCTGCCCGGTATGTTCCCGTCCCTCCATGTCGGCAAGGTGATTGGCCGTGCGAACATAGAAGTCGCGGAAGAAAGTGTTGACCTCACGTTCGACGGCTCGGTCCCGGTTTCCCTGCAATCGTCTCGACCGCACAGGATCGGGTTCGACGGTCGTGGCAGTGCCCCGCTTCCACATCAGGCAGTCGGAGCGGAGTTGGACGCCGGTCTCCTCATCCACCTCGACGAGGAAGTGCGCTCCACGTAGAGCTACCACGAGAGTTTCCGGCAGGGGAGCATAGTCACCCTCCGACAGGTTCGCCGTGAGACCCCATGTCTCTTTGTTCCGGAGGAAGCGGCCAAGAGCGCTTCGGGGAGAGAGGCTGTTTTCGCTGCCCCAGTCACCGTTGGAGTCGGGCGGACGGAAACGCGGGACTGCTCGCAGGAACTCGTTTTCGTCAAACGTCCACGGTTCCTTGAGGGCTTCCCGAATGCGGCGCTTGAGCGCCTCAAACCTATCCGGGCGCAGGCATTCGGCGCTAATGGCAAGGGAGTGGCGCATGTAGTTGAGCAAGGCTCGCACGACAAAAAGACGCTTCCCGGCGTTCGCCTGAGCGAGGAGCAGGTGATCCGTCCAGAGAGAATGCTCGGCGCAGACTTCCTCCAGGTCGAGGTAGTCCATCTGCAGCAATCCACATTGCTCAAGATTGGGTTGGTTGACCCGCCAGCCACGACGCAAATCCTCGTAAATGCGGAACTCGACCAGAGCCTCCAAAGCCTTGAGGTTTCGGCGCGCGGCTCCTGAAAAACGCCCGACTTCCTTTGCATAGGCTTCCTGGGGAAGGGCAAGGATGCCCACGGTGCGCGAGGCGATGTCGGTGTGATCGAGAGCGCCTTCATCCGGGAGTGCGTTGTAGATCGCAGACCGGAGGCGGGCAACTTCGACGAAATCGTTGAAGTGCCCGGCTTGTAGCGAGGCATCCTGGCGGTTGTCAGTGAAACTGAGGAGCTTGCGCGCCTCTTCCTCCACGGAGGCTTCACGCCGGAGGTGAGAGATTGCGGAGATGGACAGCAAAGTGGTGGCGGTACTGCGGCCTTCACTGCTGAGGCGGGACAGCTTACGAAAATCGTCTCGGTCGCGACGCGTGTAGACGACGCCACAATGCAGGCAGGTGAGAAACGGACGCGGCAGGAACCAACATTGCACTGTGCCCGTCTCCGGCCCGTCTGTGACAGTTCCATCCGCCCGAACATGCAGACGGCGTGGGATGAACTCCCGGAAATCAGACTTGACACTGCCTCGACCGGACTTGTTGAAGTTGAACCAACCATCGGGGAGTGAATCCTCGTCGGACTCCGACCAGAGGGGCGCATCCGGGTCGGTGTCCAGCAATAGGTAGCCCTCGCGCCGCCCGCCATAGGGCTCGGAAAAGGAAGCCAGCGGAGAGCGCGGTCGGACATGACGTTCTTTCTCGCTCCACTCGCCGAGGCAATACTCCTGTCCACACTCCCGGCAGAACACCAAGGGAAACAGCAGTCGATCTCCGCCATCGCCCGGAGCATAGTGTTGTCCATCAAGTGTCAGCAGGCGACCTGAGGGAGCCTCCAGAGTCGTGTACACCGCTCCGCCTTGCGAGATGAACTGATGGAGTTTGAAAGCAAAAGGGTGGGACCCGTCCGATGAATTTGTGACTTCACTGCCGATGCGGAACATCTCGCGGAGCCGTTTCTCGCATACCACGACGTCCACGCCTGTTGCTGCGGCAAGTTGCTCCGCGCCATACCTGAGGCTGATCGGCGTTCTGCGTGTGAGGATTCCTTCTTCTTCGATGATGCCAAATGTATCCTCAATCCACGCAGACAGTGGATTGGAGCTAAACTCGTCCCACGAGGGCGAAGACGTCGGGACATTCAGGGCAGCAGTCAACTCAGCGGCAGTGGGCGGTGTGGGACGCGGGATAGTTCGGCGTAGAGATTCCTCGATGACGTTGTCGGGCTTCACCGTGACGCCGAAAATCTTGCTTGCGACCTCTGCGACCGCCTTGCGGCGTTCGACACGCGTGCCACCCGCGACCATCGTCGCGCTGGTGCCGATGCAGATCAGGTCGGCGTTGCCGCATCTTTCGCGCACGCGCCGCGCCAGCATCGCGACGTCCGCGCCCTGCCTCCCGCGATAGGTGTGCAACTCATCCAACACAAGGAATTGCAGCGCAGAGGCCGCCCGGTCCACGAACGCGCGCTCATCGGGACGGGTGAGGATGTATTCGAGCATCACGTAATTCGTCAACAGTATGTGCGGCGGGTTCTCCCTGATTGCAGCCTTCGCCGTGTCACTCTCCTGCCCGGTGTATCGTTTGAAGGTCACCGGACAGGGACTGCCGCAAAGATTTGCAGCGTAGGCTTCGAGAGCCTTCTGCTGCGAGTTGATGAGCGCATTCATCGGATAGCAGATGATTGCGCGAACCGTCTTCTCTTCAGGTCTGTGTTTCAGAACGTGATCGAAAATCGGGATGATATAGGTCAGGCTCTTGCCCGATCCGGTGCCGGTGGTCAATACGAAATGCTCGTGTTGTTGAGCCGCCAGAATTGCTTCGTGTTGGTGCCGGTGGAGGCGGGTGTCTCCGAAGATGGCGCTGCATAGAGGATGCAGAATTCCCTGAGCCGTCAGGTCGGAAACGGTAGGCCCCGATTCGTAGGCAGGATTGAGCTGGAGGAGCGCCTCGGGCCAGAGAGCGCCCTCTTCCAGACGTTTAGACACGAAGTTTTCAATGCGGAGATCGCGAATTCGCAGGAAGCTGTGAACGTATGATGAGTATTCCTGAATGACCTGCTTGCGCAGGGCAAAAGCATCCATGCCAGTGTCACCCAGTAGTGTCGCTCAGTTATTCGCAACGGCTATATGATGCGAGAGCCTTCGATACGGGCCGCCAGTGATTCGGCGGAACCATGCAGCACCGTCCGATCAACGTGCCCAGGACGAAACGTCGAGATTATAGTGGGTTTGCGGTAACAATCCAAAGAGTATCAGGCAGTAGCCCTGCACTCCCCGAAAGTAACCTTTCGTCAAAACGTAACATTCGACGGATGAGGACCTTGCCGACACCTTCGCTGCCGGAGACGTGACCCCAACCACGGTGACGGCAGGTGCATCCCGGAATTACGGCAAAGCGGATACATCGACTTTGTCACCGTAGGGTAAAGCTCCAGCTTTGTCAGTGGCAGACCTTTTCCCCGCAATTTCAGTGTGCATCTGACAAAGCTGGAGCTTTATCCTACGGCAATCTTCGTAATTCCGGGATGCACCCCATGACCTCTACCTCAGTCTGTACCGATCAAACTGTGCCGACAGTATCTTCTGCAGGTCCGGGGCGTAGTTGAGGTGGTTCAACCGGATGATGCCTTTGGTGTCGATGACCACCAGATGGGGAATGGTCTGCACTTTGTATGCTTCAGCAACCTCGGCCTTCGTGTCCAGCAGTACGGGGAAAGTCAGCTTGAACTCTGCAATGCCTTTCGGGACCGCCATCTTCGCAAAGGGTCCATCCAGATTGACGGAGAAAATCTGCACACCCCTGTTCTTGTAGTGCTTGTGCAGTTTCTCCAGGTCCTTCACCACAGACCGACACGGGATGCACGTGAAGCGACCGAAGTCGAGCAGCACCACTTTCTTGCCGCGGTAATTGCTGAGTTTGTAAGTCTTCCCGTCGTAGCCCTTGAGAGTAAAGCGCGGAGCCGGCGCGCCAACCTTCAAGCCTCCGGCTTCTTCGGCGCGCAGGATGGACGGCAGGGCCAATAGAGGAATCAACACGACCAGAACGTGCAGGGGTCGGCTGGGTGACGCGACGAACCTGGGAATCCTTTGAACCATCATTTTCCGCAACACCCCCCTCCGCTCCTAAAAGGACTAAGTAGTGCATCATACAGGGCATCCGGCGTTGTTGGCCCGGACAACTTCCCGGCGACGCGCGCCGGAGCGAAGATGAAATGGATCGTCGCTTCCTCCACCTCCGTTTCCAGTTTGAAGCGAGAGAAAATGTCTTTCGCCTGAGGGTCCGCTGGATCGGCGACGACCACTGCCGCGACATCCTTCATGCGATCCTCCTCCGCCAGTTGGCGCGCCGCGTCCAGTGACTCGGCGTTGTGCCGGGTTGCCTGGCTCTGCACACAGAGCAACACCGCCTTCCCCTCCTGCAATGCCTTGAGTGTCTCGGCCAACTTTGCTCCGGCGAGGCTCTCCTGCAATTGCTTCTCATCCGGCGGCGTGTACGGGAAATGCTTCACCAACGCGCCATTAGGCGCGAAGACAAGGATCAGGGGCATGGGGGCGTAGTCGAGATTGTACCGCTCCACAAATGCGCGCTCCTTCTTCGCGGTCACGTCCAGTTGGTACAGGAGCACTTTCTTCTGCCACTCAGGGCTCTCCTTCAACTTCGAGAACAAGGTTTGCGTCGCCTCAATGTCGGTCTCCTTTCCCCGGTATACGTGGACCAAAGCGTGTTTCCCTTCCTTTTCGGCCTGCTCCAGTATCGCAAGGGCGGTTGCAGAAGGCGGTTCCTGTCCTCCTTTCCCATCGGGTTTTGGGTCCTGCGCGGCCCAACCGCAACCGCAGAGGAATACCAACCCCACAAAGACCCGTTGACCGAACGCTGCGCGTAGTTTGTTACCAAGCATTTCGTACTCCTTCCTTTCTCACAAAACCTCAAAGATATGCGCCAGCACAAAGTAGATGCCAATCACAACGAAGGCGACTCCCGTGACCGCACGCACGACGGATTCGACCTTCCCGATCTTCTGAATCCACTCCCCCACCGCTCGCACACCCACAGCGAGAGCGCCGGCGATGATAACCACCGGCAATGCGGTGCCAACACCATAGATGATTGGGTACAGCAGGTGCGGTTGCTGTTTGACCGACAGCGGAATCAAGGAACCGAAGAACAACGCCGCCGAGACGGGACAGAAGGAAAGGGCAAACACAAACCCCAGAATCCCTGCCGCCGCCAGACCCCATTGTTCGGCACGAGACTGAATCCTTTCGCCCAATCCGCTCGAATACGTCGGCAGAGAGATCAGGTCGAGCAGTAGTGCTCCGGCCACGATAAGCACGGGGCCGAGTAACTTGTTGAAATACTTCTGCAGAAACCCCGACGCCCCGGGGATCGACAGGAGTCCGGCCACAATCACCGCTGCCAACCCCGTGTACGCCGCCGCTCGCCCGAGGGTATACAATCCTCCCGCAATCAGCACCCGCCGGGGCTGTGTGACATCCCGCGCCAGGAAGCTGATCGCCACGATGTTGCTCGCCAGCGGGCAGGGACCGATGGATGTCAAAATCCCAAGCCAGAGCGCGGAAACCACCGGAAGTGCATCCACTACGCTCCCGCCCCTTCCAGAAAAGTCGCCACTGCCTTCCGAACGTAGGACTTGAACTCATCCGGTTGCCTTAGCAACTCCCAGACGCGCTGCAGATTCTTGTGGCGAGTCTCACTCCCGTTGACGCGTTCCACCAGCACGAGCGACTTGGAGACGAGTTGGTAGTCCTGCACGAAGTGTTCGTTGCCCGGTTCTTCAACATTGACGACTCGCAGGCTCAGCCGGCCATCGCTGAGGGCTGACTCGAAGTTCTCCTCAATCGCCTCTCCGGACAATCGCTCAATCGTCACGCAGGAAGGGCAACGGAAGCTGGTGTGGAAGTAGTAGGCGACCACCTCCCGCTCGGGATGAACGCTTGCGTCTTTCTCGCTTTGCCCTCCGTTGAGCGAAACGTCGCCTTTGGTGTTCCTCAGTTCCTTCGCCGCAAGGACAACAAGACTCCCCGTAGCGAAGAGCAGGAGCGCGACTCCCGCGATTCTTTTCGCTTTCATGTGCCGTTCCTTTGTTGGGTGAGGAGTTATCAGCTTACGGCGGCGAGGAGGGCAGCGCCTTTCTCGGCCACTTTGGCGATGTTCTCTTCCGTTACCGGGGAGCTGCCTTTCTCCATGCCCAAGTCCGTCATCCGCAGATGCTGGAAGGTCACGAAGCCTGCCTGCTCGAGGCAGTTCTTCGCGCAGTCGAGTCCGCACCCGTCAATGGCGAGGATGTCCGACGCGGCTCGCGTGGTCTCCATGATGCCACTGATGCGTCCGCCAACACCGGCGAGACAGAACATTTTCCCCGCTCCTTCCCGCGTCAACTTCCGGGCCGCCTGGTCGGCGATGCCGCCCACGTCGGCCGCCCCGGAACAGGCGAAAATAAGTTTCGGTCCCGCACAACAACTCTGTGCTTCTGCCATGACAAATTCCTCCTTGTTTCCATTCTCCGTTGATGGATGAATCCACTGAAAAAAACTAAAGCTCCCGCAGAATACGCAGAAATCGCAGAAGAAAAAGACCAGTGCATCCGTTCGTAAATTCTTCCCCATTAGACGCCGGATCGCTTCAGCGTCCGGTAGCTCACACAACTGACTACCGA
>MNXM01000020.1 GCA_001872605.1 Armatimonadetes bacterium CG2_30_59_28
TTCCCCGGGAGCACTCCTCAAGATCCGGAGACAGATTCTTCAACTGGCGACGGTCCCCTCTGGCTGACGTTAAGAACGAGGTCTTAACGGTCAAAGACACCCGCCAACCCCACACCGACACGGCTGTAACCTGGGGAGAGCGGCAGCACGGCTTCTGAAGAATCGAGAGGCACTGTACGCGGGGAATCACCGGCAAGACCGGCTCCCGCGATGCTCCTCCAACCCTTGACTCGCAAACCCAGGGGTCCGGACGGCTGGATCGACACTGCCCGACAGGTAGGCGGTGAATTTAGGTTCCTTTCGCTCATTGACCACCCTCGTTCTCGTCTGGTATAGTTCGATCTCCGGTACGGATATTTCCGCTTGCCGAGAGTCGCGAGTGATGATTGCCATGAATCCTGCCTCATCTGTTTCCATGCGAGTGCCTTTGGGTGCCCCGGGCGTGGGCGAACCCGATTCGGTCCCTGCCCTCACGGTGTCCCAACTTAACCGGTACGTCGCGGAGCTGTTCCAGGCAGATGAGCTTCTCGTGGACGCGCAGGTGCGGGGAGAAATTTCCAATTTCAAACACCACACCTCCGGGCACATGTACTTCACCCTGAAGGATGAACATTCGCAGCTTCGGTGTGCCATGTTCCGCGGGCAAAATCTGCGACTCAGGTTCCGCCCGGAAGACGGACAGCGTGTGGTGGCGCGGGGGAATGTGGGGGTTTACGAGAAGCGGGGCGAGTACCAGCTTTATGTGACCTCGGTAGAGTTCGACGGTGTCGGTGCGCTGTTTGAGGCGTTTGAAAAGCTGAAGAAGAAGCTGCAGGCGGAAGGGCTTTTCAACGAGGACCGGAAACAGCCTCTACCACGGTATCCGGGAAGGATCGGTGTCATCACTTCCGTAACAGGCGCGGCTGTGAAGGATGTCTGCCGCGTGCTCAGACGACGCTTCCCCGCGGTGGATATCCTCATCCTCCCCACGCTCGTTCAGGGGGAGGAGGCACCGGAGAGTATCGTGCGGTCGCTGGAGCTGGCGCACCAGGTGGACAACCTCGATGTACTGATTGTCGGGCGCGGGGGTGGCTCGTTGGAAGACCTGTGGGCGTTCAATGATGAGCGAGTCGCTCGGGCGGTGGCGGCGGCGCAGATTCCCATTATCAGCGCGGTGGGACACGAAACGGATTTCACCATTCTGGACTTTGTCGCTGATGTACGCGCCCCCACTCCCTCCGCTGCGGCGGAGATGGCTGTTCCCGACCGAGAAGAGCTTCAGCGCAGGATCCTCCGCCTCAGTGATAGCGGAGTGCGGTGCATGTCCCAGATGATGGTCGCGAGACGTGAGAAGCTTCAGAACCTGGTGAGGCGTCATGCCCTCACCCATCCGAGAGAGCGAATTCGGCAGTATCGTCAGACGGTAGACGACTTGCGGGAACGGTTGGCGCGTACGCTGTTGAGCGACGTGCGTCTGAGGCGGGAATCCTTGAAGGTTGCTTCAGGGCGACTGCTGGCCCTTGACCCGAAGGCTGTGCTGCAGCGTGGGTATGCCATTTTTCGCCAGCGAGAGACGGGATCAGTGATCACGTCTGTTGACCACGCTCGGAAAGGTGACCTTGCCGAGGCGCTTCTGCGGGATGGGATCGTGCCAGTAATCGTAGATGACCGACAGGGGTGATGCAGACAATCTTGTCTGCATCACGATAGAACAACGGCGGTGATGTGATGAGTCGGAAAGAAAAGAGCCCTCAGGAGGAGGGGGGGGAGGCGACTTTCGAGCAGTCCCTTCAGTCGCTGGAAAAGATCGTCGAGAAGCTCGAAGGCGGGGAGTTATCGCTGGATGAGTCGATGCAGTTGTTTGCTCAGGCGGTAATACACGCCCGACGGGCTGAAACGCTGCTAAACGAAGTCGAGGGGAAGGTCGAGAAGTTGTTGAGTTCTTCCGCCGACGGCGCGTCGCTGGAAGTGCAGGAGAGCGACCTGCTCAACGAGGAGTAACAGGGAAACTTGGACATGAATCTCGGAGAACGGATGCGGCAAGACCAGCAGAGGGTCGACATGGCCCTTGAGCGGTACCTGCCGCCGGCTGTAGAAGTGCCGGCCACGATCCACGAATCGATGCGCTATAGCCTGTTCGCAGGGGGAAAGCGGTTTCGTCCCATCCTGCTGTTGGAAGCGTGCCGCCTGGTGGGAGGAGAGGCGCGCAAGTCCCTCCCTGCCGCGGTGGCGATGGAGTTGATTCACACCTACTCGTTGATCCATGATGACCTGCCGTGCATGGACGACGCCTCGTTGCGGCGAGGCAAGCCCACCAGCCACAAGAAGTACGGGGAGGCGATCGCCGTTCTTACGGGGGATGCCCTGTTGACTCATGCGTTTGAGGTTCTGACGCGAGAGCAGGTGGCCGAGGGCGTGCCGACCGAAGCGATCGTGGAAGTGGTCGGTCTCATTGCCCGCGCCGCGGGAACAATGGGAATGGTTGGCGGACAGGTGTTGGACATCCAACACGCGGGCACCGGGGCCGGAATCCGCCCGGAGCAGTTATCAGAGATACACCACCGCAAAACGGGCGCGTTGATAGTGGCTGCCGTGGAGGCGGGCGCGGTCCTGGGCGGCGCAACCTTCGAGCAGCGGGAGAGTCTAACCGCATACGGACGCAACGTTGGGCTGGCGTTCCAGATTGCCGACGACCTCCTTGACGTTCACGGAACGGTGGAGACGCTGGGGAAAGATATCGCCGGAGATGTTGCGCGGCAGAAGATTACGTTCCCTGCTGTATTTGGCGTTGAGGCTTCGAGACAGATGGGGGTCGATTCTCTGATTCGGGCCACGCAGGCTTTGGAGGGATTCGGCGGCGAGGCGGCCTACCTGCGCGCGCTTGCCGAGTTCGTTGTATCGAGAGCGCATTAGCCTGCGGTCGGGTGTAAGTAAGATTTATGACGCGTGAAGGTAATCAGTGCCCTGGGATCGGCCAGGCATAAACGAAAGGTTGGGGAAACCTACGCGAGTAAAAGGGGTTGTTGCAAGAGCTCACTCAGGACTGACGAACCGCGAACTGCGTTACACAATCACTGTCGGTTTCCAGATTATAGACGCCTATGGTTCCGGCTGGGGTGGATTCTCACAAATCTGACTTACACCCCCTGCGGTCAATCCCATTGAGTCCAGTTCATGGACTGTGCTATAATTCTCCGCAGTCACAAGGGACAACCTGCCCCCGAAAAACACGCGTGGTAAGTTGCCGTCTTACAAACTTGGGAGGTGTCTCTGAATGTTGTCACAAAAATTCATTGTCAGATTTGCGGTTGTCGCCATTGCAGGAATTGCCGTTGTCGGAGGGAGCGGTTCACGTTTATGGGGTGATTCCCCGGACAAGAACCAGGCCGCCATCCATTTCAATGATGGGGTCACGGCCTTTAAGGCAAATGACTACAACAGGGCCTTGGCGCAGTTCCAACTGGCTGTCAAAGCTGATCCCGCGGATTCCGTGAGCTACTGCTGGCTGGGTTATCTCCAGATGAAGATGAATCAGCCTGAGACTTCCATTCTTAACTTCAAAAAGGCCATCGAGTTGAACCCCCAATATGCGCTGGCGTACAACAACCTCGGAACGGCCCATTTCACATTGAAGCAGATCGACAAGGCCATCGAGGCCTATGGGCAGGCTCTGAAGCTGAAGTCCGACTACACGGACGCTCGATTCAATCTCGCCAACGCGTACGTGGCGGCGGAGAAATACCGTGAGGCAATTCTCACCCTGAAGGAACTGCTGGCAAAGGACCCAAAGAACGCGAATCTGCACAACACATTGGGCGAAGTTTATCTCGCAGCTAATCGCCCCGATGATGCCCTCGCCGAGTTTGAGGCAACTGTGAGGATCGATGCCAACAACACCACGTACGTTGCCAACTACGGCAGTGCTCTATTGGAGAAGGGACGCATCGCCGACGCCATTGCCCAACTTGAGCGGGCAGTCAAGCTCGACCAGACGAACGCCCTCGCGCACCTGAACTCCGCCCAGGCGTACACGCAGAAGAACCGGTTGGAGGATGCCCAGAAGGAGCTGGTGGCGTACACTAAGCTGAAGCCGGACGATTTCGTCGGTCACTTCCGGCTGGGATTTGCCTATGATCAGTCGGGGGTGTTTGACAAAGCGATCGAGTCCTACCAGAAGGCAGCGGGAATTCAGCCTGACGATCCCAGCTCCTACAACAATACCGGGAGAATCTACTTCAAGCGGAAGCAGTACGAGGACGCGGTCAAGGAGTTCGGCAAGGCCGTGAAGGTGAGTCCCGACTTCATCGCGGCGCACAATAACCTCGCCCTATCCTATGAGAAGCTGGGGCAGAGCGATGCCGCCCTGAATGAGTGGCTGGAAGTTGTTAGGCTGGATGCTAAGAATGTTCCGGCCATGTCAGCCGCGGCAGGCATCTACCTCGAGAAGAGCCAGCAGGAGAAGGCAGAGGAGCTCTACTTGAATATCCTGAAGATCGACGGCAAAAATGTCGCGGCCTTGAACAACATGGGGCTGATTCAGGACGCGAAGAAAGATTTGGAAAAGGCGTTGGATTACTACCGGAGAGCGCTTGCAGTCGATCCGAAGAACGCCATTTCCTACAATAACCTGGGCGCGATCCTCGAGAAGCAGGGCAAAGTGGCCGATGCGGCCGACGCTTACCGCAAAGCCCTGGAGATCAACCCCGATTACCAAGACGCCAAGACCAATTGGGACAGGGTGAAGGACCACGTGAAATCCTGACCGAGAAGCAGGCTTCCCGGGCGAGGGTGGTCTATCAGGGCTTCGCGACGTACAACCACACGCTCCGGCAGCCGTGCGTCGCCTTGGCGATGGCGTAGGTCTGAGTGTTTCAGTTAGGAAGATCTAACTGGGAGCCCCGACTCCTGCGTATCCTGTCGCCCAATCACATCCGGCAGCCCTCGAGAGAGAACGACGATGAAAAGCGTTGGCGTCGTAGTCGCACCACATATTGACCAGGCCATGGAAACGGCCAGGCATCTTCTCGCGTGGCTCGCTTCGCACTCCATTGCTCCACTGATCGTGCCCGACGCGGCAGCCGCTCTGCAACGAGAAGACCTCTCCGCATCCATTGAGAGCATGACAAACGTCGATTGCGCCATTGTCCTGGGTGGTGACGGCAGTGTGCTGGCGACGGCGCGAGAACTCGCTCCTTGCGGCGTTCCGCTGCTCGCAGTGGACCTTGGTGAAGTTGGCTTCCTGAGCGAGGTGCAGCCGGAGTCTCTGTTTCTCTCTCTGGATAAGTTGACCCGAGACGACTTCGAGATCGACGAGAGATTGATGGTGGGCGTCGCTGTTATCAGGGAAGGTCAGGAGGTATCCCGGAGCCTGGCCCTCAATGACGCCGTGATCAGCCGCGGCACGATCTCCCGAATGCTACACCTCCACTGTGAAATCAACCGCCGGTTCGTTTCGGACTACCCCGCGGACGGACTCATCGTCTCCACGCCAACCGGATCGACCGCGTACTCCCTTTCCGCCGGGGGGCCGATTCTGCAACCGAACCTCCGAGCGCTTCTTATCACTCCCATCTGTGCGCACACTCTGTTCACACGTCCAGTGGTCGTTTCTTCGGAAGACAGCATTCGTGTTTCTCTTCGCTGGTCTCGTGGACGAGCGGAAGAGGTTCGCTTGACCGTTGATGGTCAAGTGAACATCCAGCTCTATCCCGGCGACGAGGTGATTCTGAGCGCCGCAGAGAAACCCGCGAGGCTCATTCGACTGTGTCGCCACGACTTCTACGAACGCTTGCGGCAGAAGCTCAGTTGGGGAGGCGAACGGTAGCGGAGCATGCTGCAGGAACTGACCATCCGAAATCTGGCGCTGATCGAATCGCTCCAAGTCCAACTTGAGCCCGGGCTCAACGTCTTCACGGGTGAAACCGGCGCAGGGAAGTCGATCCTCATTCATGCAATTGGTCTGGTTCTCGGTGATCGTGCGTCCTCCGATGCCATCAAAGCTGGGAGCGAAGTGGCGGCGGTCGATGCGGTGTTTCAGACCGAGAAGTCCCCGAGTATCGAGGAGATCTTGAGCGCGGAGGGAGTGGGTCGCGAGTCCGACGCCGGAGACGATGGTTTCGACCTGATCCTCACGCGTGAGATCGGTTCCCGCGGGAGATCCCGCGTGAACGGTCGCCCTGTTCCACTCCAGACGCTGAAATCGCTGGGGCAGGCGCTTGTCGACTTGCACGGTCAGCATGAACACCAGTCGCTTTTGCGGCCTGCCCAGCACTTGGAGTTTTTGGACCGCTTTGGCGGACAGCCCGTCCTTGAGCTACGCCAGTCCGTACGCTTGGTCTTCCGGGAACTGGGCGACGTGGAGCGACAGGTCCGCGACCTGACACGCGGTGAGAGGGAACGCGCCCAGCGCGCCGACCTCCTTGGGTTGCAGATGAATGAGATTGACGCGGCCCATTTAGTGAGCGGTGAGGAAGACGCGCTGCGCGAGGAGCGCACCCGGCTGCGCCATTCCGAGCAACTTCGTGACGCTGCGTCTTCTGTGCTGACGGCGCTCGCGGAGGAGACGGGGGCGTCTGGTTACACTGTCACGCTTGGGGCAACTCTCACTGGCATTCAGACCGCCGCAGATATTGACTCGACGCTGAAGCCGGTAGCGGCCAACCTCGAGACCGCCTACTATCACCTCGAGGAGGTGGAACGCGCCCTGCGAGATTATTTGGAGAACCTGGACGCGGACCCCGCTCGCTTGGAAGACGTGGAATCGCGTCTGCATCTCATCCATCAATTGAAGCGTAAATACGGAGACGATGTCGAGACGATTCTCGCCTACCGGCAAGAGATTGAGGCGGAGTTGGGGTCGCTGACAGGATCCGACGAACAGGTGGAGTCCCTGCAGATGCGGAGGGATACGCTTCGGAACGACCTCGGTCAGCTCGCGGGGAAGCTCTCACAGAAAAGGCGGGATGTCAGCAGAAAGTTCCACAAGACCATCCTGTCCCACCTGAAAGATCTCGCCATGGAGCAGTCGCGTTTTGAGGCGGCGATCAGTCAGGTGAAGGACACCGAAGGGATACCTGTGAACGACGTTTGTGTGCGCGTGGGAGAACACGGCGCGGACGAGATAGAGTTTTTGATCTCCCCCAATGCAGGACAGCCTCTCAAACCACTCTCCCGCATCGCGTCCGGGGGAGAGCTTTCGCGCATCATGCTTGCCATCAAGTGTGCCCTGACGGAACGTCACCAGATCCCGACGCTCGTGTTTGACGAGATCGACGTTGGCATTGGAGGAGGTACGGCGAAGTCGGTTGGCGACAAACTGAGGCAGCTTTCCCGGTATGCTCAAGTTCTCTGTGTGACACACCTTCCGCAGATTGCCGCCCTGGCAGACGCGCACTTCCTGGTTGAGAAAACGTCGACAAGCTCAGATACTTCGGTTACGCTGCGAAATTTGACGATGGAGGAGCGAGTCGACGAACTGGCGCGAATGCTGGGCGAAGGCAAGTCCGGCGCAACTGCCAGGCAGCACGCTCAGGGGCTTCTCGCCGGGGCAAGGAATTCAGACTGAACGAAGGACTGTCATGCCCACCACGGTGCGCGGTATTGCGCGCGTTGACCATCGAACCAAGAACCTCGTGAAGCGAATTCGCCGGGGAGAAATCGCGGTCATCCAGCACCGTGACATCGACTCGGTGTCTGCCGAATCGCTGGCTCGCTGTGGTGTCAGGGCGGTGGTGAATGCGGACGAATCCATTTCAGGAAAATACCCTAACCGTGGTCCCTCAATTCTGATGGAGCACGGCATCCCGGTCGTCGATGCCGTGGGAGCTGAAATCATGCAAGCAGCGGTTGAGGGCGCCGAAATCGAGATTGATCTCGCTACGGGAGCCGTAAACAACGGAACCGTTTGTGCGCATGGGACTACACTGACGCCGGATATTATTGCCGAGCGGTCTGAATTGGCGAAGACCCACCTGCAGACAGAACTGCGCTCCTTCGTGGAGAACACCCTGCAGTATGTATCCCGTGAAGAGCATATCCTGCTGGAACCTGCCAGGATCCCGGAACTGACAACCTCCGTGGCCGGGCGTCACGCGCTGATCGTCGTGCGCGGAGAAGACTACCGCAAAGACCTGCGGGCCATTTATTCGTACATTCGAGATGTCCACCCGGTACTGATTGGCGTTGATGGGGGCGCGGACGCGCTGACGGAACTGGGATTTCGCCCGGATATCATCGTTGGGGATATGGACAGCGTCTCCGACGACGTGCTTCGATGCGGAGCGGAGCTGGTAGTTCATGCCTCGCCGGAAGGACAGGCACCGGGAAAAGTGCGGCTGGAGAAGCTGCAACTGGAGTGGAAGCCGTTGGTTGCGCGAGGCACGTCGGAGGATGTCGCCATGCTGCTTGCTTACGAGAAGGGAGCCGACCTCATCGTGGCACTGGGGACGCACACCACTTTGATCGATTTCCTCGACAAGGGGCGACCGGGCATGGCAAGCACTTTCCTGACTCGACTGAAGGTGGGCAATCGACTCGTCGATGCCCGTGGCGTCAGTCAATTGTATTCGCCACGACTGCGGTTCCGCGAGGTGTCCTTTCCGCTGGCTACCGGACTCGTCGTGATTTTCGTTGTCCTTGCTGCCTCCGACGACGCCCGGCGTTTTGTCGAAATGCTGGGCAGATTGGTTGCACTCGCCTTTCGACGGGTAGTGCCGGGATTCTGAGGGACCGGCCCACCTTTGATGAATGGATGCAGCAATAGGTGACAATCACCTCTTGCCAATAGCGAGTCACCAGAATTATGGGAACTGACACAAGATACCTCGTCATCACAATCGGCGCCGTCTTTATAGCGATCGCCTTGGGCATCCTTCTCGGCATCGGGATTACGGATCAGCCGTCTCTTGACAAACTCGCCTCACAGTTTGAGAAGGAGTTTGAGGAGGTTCGGAGCGAAAACAAGTCTCTGCGCGAGGAAAGGGAATACTACGACGAGACCAACCGAGACTCGCAGCGGCTTCTGAAAATCCTCATGCCTTCTCTCGTGGAGCGGGCGCTTGCGGGCCGCAAGGTAGCAGTGCTGGAAACTGGGTTGCTGGACGACGCGACACTGATCGAGGATATCAGGTCGATGGTGAACGCGGCGGGAGGACAGGCAGTCTCCGTCACACGCTTCAGTCCCGACTTTGTGGGCATGTCATCTCGGAGCCTTATCGACCTTCAGAAGAAGCTGCAATTGGAGGACTTGGGTACCGAAATCACGTCGCGTCATGCAGCGGAGGCCCTCGGCCGGCAGATAGCCACCGGGCAGATAGCTTCAGTACTCCGCGGGGTGGCCCGCACGAAGGCCGTGGAGGTGTCTGGAGAGTATCGTTTCCCGGTGGACGCTTTCGTCCTTGTCGGTGGTTATGAAATGGACGAGGCCGAGAACCCCGATTCTGTTGCGGAGTCGATCACCGCAAGGCAGAAGACCGTTGACTTCCCCCTCATCGAGTCCCTGCAGTCGTTGAACAGCCTCGTGGTCGGCGTGGAGCCTGCTCAGGTCGGCATATCCTACATGGACGCGTACCAGAAGCACGGAATCTCCACCGTCGATAATGTCGACAGTCAGGTGGGTCTGCTGTCTCTGGTCTACGCCTTGTCTGGTCGGGCGGGTCACTACGGGACGAAAAACAGCGCGGAACGTCTGATGCCAGAACTGGGAATCCCTCGGTGGCGCTGAAAGCAGACCGATGGAAAATCGCATCTCAGCCATCATCCCCGCCTACAATGAAGCCACGCGCATTGGCGCTACACTTTCGGCGCTGACACCACTTGTCCTGATCTTCGAGTCCATCGTGATTGACGACGGATCGAGCGACGACACCACGTCAGTAGCCGAGCACCATGGCGCGAGCCGGGTACTCCGCCTCGAGCGCAACTCCGGCAAGGGCGCAGCTCTCAATGAAGGGCTGAAGCACGCGACGGGAGACATCCTGCTCTTTCTTGACGCCGACTTGGGCGAAACCGCCGGGGAGGCTATTCGCCTCCTCACGCCTGTCGTCGGAGGAAAAGCCGATATGACCATCGCCGTTTTGCCGCGTCCGGCGAAGAAGGGCGGGATGGGGTTCGTCGTTCGCGCCGCGCGAGATGGCATCGAGCGCGCAACCGGGCGTCGCTTTGAGTCCCCACTCTCCGGGCAGCGCGCGCTGACCCGAGAGTTGATGAACTCGATCGGGCAGGTGGAAGAGCGTTTTGGGGTCGAGGTGGCCCTTACCATTGACGCTCTCCGTGTGGGAGCACGCGTCCTCGAAGTCCCCGCCGCCTTCCGCCATAGGGAAACCGGCCGCGACCTCCGCAGCTTCGTGCATCGCTGGAGGCAGTGGAGGGATGTGAAGAAGGCGGTGCGGGCGCGGCTTCGTTCCCCGTAATCTCACCGCTTGTCACCGTTGCTAAACGCATTGCCCCCCTCTGTCGCTAATGCTATACTCTGCCACAGGTGATTCAAATGGCCGAGAAGTTCCGCTACCGGGTTGACAGCCGCAAGACCATCTTCACGCACACCATCGAGGAAGCGCGGGAGAATATGCCTTCGCCCACAAACCCGCCGTCATATTGGAGCGGGTGAAGAACGAGGGGCAGTTCCGGCGGGGAGTGGATATGGTGTGGTGGGAGACAGAACGCCTCGATATCCCGATGCCACCGTGGGAACCCTGGAATGGCAATGACGAAGCTTGAATGTGAACGTCTCCCTTTCTCCGAGTTGCAGATTGTCGTGCAGGCTTGTCGCGAGGCGGGCCTGTCCGTCATTGTCATCGGGGGTTTGGCGACAGGATCCTATCTCCAACGGTACCGCAGGTATACTGAGGACATTGATCTCGTTGTGCCTGCCACCGACGTCGAGGAACTCCTGACGATGCTTCAGTCGTGCGGCTTCGACATTACAGGCACCCGGCAGTGGTGGAAAGCCAGCAAGGAGATGGGGGACCATGAACTCATCGTTGATGTTGTCACTGAGACCATCGCTGAGTCTGCGACCGAGCAAAGTCACACGCTATCCCTTTCTCCTCTGCCGCCGCTCGCAGTCGTCACCCCCTTCTCCAAGGAGTTGGGCGAGCTTGCCTGTGAGATTCCCGCCGCGGGACCCGAGGACCTGATCATCCTCAAACTCCTCTCCGGCAGGGACAAGGGCTTGATTGACCTCACCGCTCTCTTGCTGGAATCCTTCAAGAGAATTGACTTGACGGCGCTGCATGAAAAGATCGCGACAGCCCACCTTCAGATGACAATGAACCTGGCAATCGCGGAGTGGCGCAACGCGCTGCGGAGCGGGGAGCTTGGGTACTTGTGGGAGGCCACCTACGATCGGCCGCTCACGCGCCGACAAGTCGCGAGTCTTCTGAGGAAGATCGAGCGCCTCACTCCAGAGTGAAGGGACCAGACTGATCAGGCAGTATGAACAGTTTCTTTGTGAGTACGGTTATCTTTTATACGCTCTTCCATCTTCTATTCAAAGCAAGTACGCGGCTTTTCGTCCTCCGCGGGTGGACAAGGGCGAACTGGCAGGGGCAACAGGTTCCTGCCTGCATGGGTTCCGTATGGCTCTCGATATGGTTGCTTGAGGCGACTACCATCGGCGTCCTTCTCAATGATTTCACTCTGTTCCTTGCCGTCATGGGGTTCGGCGTTCTGGGGCTGATGGACGACTTATGGGGGAACCGCGAAACGGGGGGACTTGTCGGTCACCTCTCGGAGCTGGTCCGCAACCGTCATGTGACCACAGGAGCAGTCAAAGCGGGAGGAGGCATCGTGGTAGCCTTTCTGGTGGCTTACCTGCTAATGTCCTATCCTGGCCTGTGGCCCGCTGATCGCGGAACTCGCGCTGTGCTGCTGCTGACATGGACACTGCTCGTTGCGTTGTCTGCAAACTCCATCAACCTTCTGGACGTTCGCCCTAGTCGGGCGATCAAGGGCGCATCAATCCTGATGCTGACGGCGTATGTTCTCTCGCTTCTGTTCCCGTCAGTAGTGCTGGTTTCCTGCGGGAAAGGATTCCTTAACCCGACGGGAAATCCTGGCCCGCTTCTGGAAGTGCTCCTCCTCCCGACCATCGCCTATTCATTGTTCGACTTCCGCTCTAAAGCCATGATGGGTGACGTTGGCTCAAACGCCCTCGGCGCCCTGGTGGGATGGTATGCGATGGTGGCCCTGTCCCTTCCCGGTCAGGGGATTACTGTTGTGTTGCTGCTGGCCTTCCACATCTGGACGGAGAAGTACTCTCTAACGGAATTCATCAAGCGACACCCGGTTCTCGACTGGCTGGATCGGTTGGGAACAGGGAGGCCGCCGGAGATTCCCAGTACCCCCGAGGATGCTTGTATTGAGAACTTCACCTTCGGGTCGCATGGAAGTCCTTCGGAGCAGCGCGATTAAAATCGCCGCTACAAGTTCATACCTTGAAACAGACCGTCATCCTGCTATCCCGTTCTCATGCTATAATGCGCTCATGGAATTTCTGATGTTTGTCGTCGCAGGGATGTCGCTGGCGTGGGTAATTCTGCTGCACGGGCGCGTCAAGGCCGTGGAGCGAATCATGGACTCCATGTGTGATAATCAACGCAGCATTTCGGATGCGGTTCGGGTCATGGATCAGCGCGTTGCCATGATGGAGCGCAGCGCTCTCCCGAAACACCTGCAGACTGCGGAACAGGACAGCGCGGAGTAAGGCATGCGGATTCTCCTTTTCGGTGGAGGTGGACAGTTAGGCATAGACCTGCAGTCCGCCTTTTCCGGCCATGGTCTGGCAGTTCCGGCAAAGGAAGAGTGCCCGATCGAGGAATTGGGCAACGTAACGCAGCTCATCGAGCAGACTGACGCCGACCTGGTAGTTAACGCCGCGGCATACACCCGCGTTGACGATTGTGAAGCAAACCCGCAACTGGCTTTCGCCGTCAACGCTATCGGGGTGCGTAACATAGCGCTCGCGAGCCGCGTCGCAGGCATTCCGCTGGTACATTTCAGCACGGATTACGTGTTCAACGGACAGCGAGGATATCCGTATATCGAACGCGATGCCCCCGATCCCTTGAGCGTTTACGGAGTCTCCAAGCTGGCCGGGGAGCGTTTCCTTCGGCATGTAGTGCCGGAGTGGCTTCTAATCCGCACTTCGGCGCTGTTTGGGCCGGGTAGTGGCGACCAGGCAGGGAGTAACTTCGTGGAGGCCATCCTCCGCAAGGCGGGAGCGGGTGAGACGCTGCGCGTGGTGGATGACCAGGTAAGCGCCCCCACCTTCAGCCGTGATCTCGCGGAGAAGACGGCGGAATTGGTGGAGTCTGGCGCGCGCGGGACGTATCATGTGACCAACCAGGGAGCGTGCTCTTTCCTCCACTTCGCGCAGACAATCGTCGAAATGGCCGGACTGAATGCCACGGTGGAGGCAACCTCGTCTGAAGAGCTGCATCTCCCCGCGCCGCGTCCGCCGTACTCCGTTCTGGAGAATCGGCAACTGCGTCTGGACGGTTATTCTCCGTTGCGTCCCTGGGATGAGGCGCTGCAAGAATACCTGGGTGAGCGCCATTGTTAGCGTTGGCAACCGACGAGCAGGGCCGTGCGCCCCGCATGGGAGGAGTGATCGCTGTGATTAACGGAGTGAAGATTAAGCAGCTTGTTCGCCACGTGGACGATCGAGGGTTCGTCATGGAAATTCTGCGAGATGATGACGAACTCTTTGAGGGGTTCGGACAGGCCTACGTCACCACCTGTTACCCAGGCATTGTCAAAGCATGGCACCTGCACAAGAAGCAGCATGACAACTGGTGCGTGCTCAAGGGAAACGTCAAAGCGGGTCTGTTCGATGACCGTGAGGGTTCCCCAACACGCGGGAGAACAATGGCGACCGTTATTGGGGAACTGAATCCCGTCCTCCTGCAAATTCCCCCGGGAGTCTGGCACGGGCAGATGTCGGTAGGGGGAGAATTCTCCCTGCTCCTCAACATCCCCACAAAGCACTATGACCCCGCAGAACCGGATGAACTCCGTCGTGACCCTTTCGATCCAGCCGTCCCGTTCCGATGGGAGCCTGAGAGTCGATGATGGAGAGAATGGAAACCACAGTGGAAGGCTCGGACTCGCAGGGGTCCGCCGCAGACTCACAGGAGTCTGGGGCAGAGCCAACAGGCATCCTGTTTTCCGGCATCCCGTTTTCCACGGCCGCGGCGTCGGTGTTTATGCTCTCATTTGCGGTACTCGTTTTTGAGGTCACGCTCACCCGGTTGTTCTCTGTGTTTCTGAGGTATCATTTTGTTTTTCTGGTGGTATCGGTTTCAGTGTGCGGGCTGGGACTGGGGGGGCTGATCCTCCACCAGTGCCGCCCGATGGTGGAGCGATTTCCGGCGCGTCTGTTTCTGTTCATCAATCTCATCGGTTTTGCCGTCTCGATCCCGGTGTTCGTGCTGTTGATTCTTCGCTGGCTGGTGCCGAATTACCCGGGCTTGATTGCCGGGATGGCTGCGTTGATGCTAATTCCGTTTCTGTTCGCCGGCGCGTTTCTGGCGTATGCCTTCGAACGGTTTGGTCAACGGAGTGGACAGCTCTATGCTGCCGACCTCGCGGGCGCGGGCCTGGCTGCGGGAGCGGTTATCTGGTTCCTGAAGGCGGTGGGCGCGATCGATGCGTGTTTTGTCGCCGCCACGGCGGTCTCGGTGAGCGGTCTGGGATTGCTGCTGCTCCCTGCATGGCCTCAGGTTCGCCGACACAGTTCCTGGGTGGCCTGCGGACTGACCGTGTTGTTGCTTAATGTCGGCGTCTTCATAGCCAATCGGGTGTGGAAGTTCGCCGATGTTCCGCCGATCCGAACGGATGACCCCGAGATCGCGCAGCAAATATCCAAGCCGCTCTTTCAGGAACTGGCCGATTCGCGGATTGGCGCGAATATCGTGCGCACCGACTGGAGTGCGTTTGCCCGTACTGACGTTGTGGAAGAGAACGACGCGCCGGATGTGAAGTACATCTGGACGGATGGGGAAGTCCCTACTCACATGGAGAGATTCGATGGTGACCTGAACAAGGTCGCGCCCCTGAAACGATTCATCGGATACCTGCCCTACGCCACTGGCAAGGTGAACCGCGCATTGTGTATCGGTCCAGGAGGTGGTCTGGACATTCTTCTCGGCATGCTCGGAGGAGCGGGACAAATCGAGGGTGCCGAGATCAATCCCTCCATCCCCGACATCATGCGGGACTACTCCAACTTCAACGGAAATCTCTACGAACAATCCAATGTCCGAGTATCGGTGGCGGATGGACGTTCTTACGTGCGCCACAGTCCGCGCCAGTACAATCTCATCTACCTCGCCCTGACCCAGACAGCCACATCGGGGAACGTAGGGCTTGCCCTGGTGGAGAGCTACATCCACACGACTGACGCTCTCCAAGACTACCTCGAGCATCTTACTCCCCACGGCCGCGTCGTGTTCATTACACAGGAGTACTCGCTGCTTTGCCGGTACTTCACCAGTGCCGTGCAGGTGCGGGTGGATCGGGGAACTCCGTCGCGTCAGGCGTGCAGGTATGTGGCCATGTTTACCGTGTCACCCAGGTTCTACACCGGCAACCCTTACCGGAACCTGATTCTGGTACAGAAGACCCCCATCTCTCCTGAGCAAGCTTTGAGACTTCAGGAAGCTGCCCGCGAGATGGGACTGGATCCGTTGTATGTGCCGGGACTCTATGAAGGCAAACCGTTCGGCAGGGTGGCTTCCGGAGAGCTTGACGTGGACCAGTTCGTCGAGCTTTTCCGTGAGCATGACAATATTGACATTACGCCTGTTTCGGATGACTCCCCGTTCTTTCTGGATCTCACGCTCTCCGTGCCACGCCTGTTGACACAGCTCTGGATTGGAGCTTTGATATTGGTTGCAGCGTTCAGCGCATGGGCAATTCTCAGTGTATTGAGGGACCCCGCGTCGCGAGGACGTCGGCTTCGATCGCTGTCTTTCGTTCCATATTTCGCAGCACTTGGGGTTGGGTTTATGCTCGTTGAAATTGCGTTAGCGCAGAAGATGATTCTCTTCCTGGGCTACCCCACGTTGGCGCTCTCCGTGATCCTTTGCTCATTGTTACTGGGAGGTGGTTGCGGCAGCTTCATGAGCCAGAAGCTGGAGCAGAGGCAACTGCGCAGTGGCATCGTCATGGCGTCACTTGGGGTGGTCGCCCTCGTCATCTTTGAGGTGGCAGTCATGCAGTTGCTCTTTCGCGACTGGCACATATCGTCGATCACGATCCGGTCACTGCTGAGCATTCTGCTACTCTTCCCCCTGGGATTCTTTTTGGGCATCATGTTCCCCTCCGGGATTCGACTTCTCGATGAAGAGTGCGCCGAAGACATTCCGTGGATGTGGGGGGTGAACGGTGTGACCTCGGTAGCGGGATCGGTCCTCGCCGCGGTGGGCGCCAAGTTGTGGGGCTTCAACTACGTGCTGGCCCTGGGCGGATGCATCTATCTATCACTCATGGTTTGCTTTCTCCGGATTTCCATTTTGTATCGAAGAGCGTCCGCGCCTGCGGCACAGGTGCGCGGTTCCTGAGACGATCGGTACCCATTGTGCTGCACAACAATCGGGAATTATGCAATAATAGAGCGCGATTCAGACGCCACCGGAGACATTGTCCGGGGTTGGCAGGAGGTGCGTTATGTTCTTCTTTCTTCGACGTCAATCGGTTGCCGTGCTCGTGTTGGCAGTGGCCGGGTTCTTTCAGACGGTCTCTGCCGGGCAACCCTACGCGCAGGTTGGGAAAGGGCAATTCGGCGCTTCAGAGCGTGGATTATTCGATATCCTAGTCGAACCAAACACTAACTACCAGATTAAAGTGATCCCGACCTACGGTCTCCAGAAATACAAGGTGAGCGTACTCAACAGCGAGTCCAAGTATCTGGGCTCCAATGCAGGAACGGGGACAATCTACGTGAGGTTCCTGAACACCGGTGGGTCCAAGGCGACGGTTGAGGTGGCGACACAGGAGGCAACGGGAACCTATCGGGTTTATCTGCGCCAGTTGAAATCGATTCAAAGTAGTGACGACCTCAACTCCAACATCACGGGCAACTACAATGTGGTCTTCAGCGACACCAAGCTCAACGGGACGGCTTCGTTTACCCAGACCGGCAGTCAGGTTGAGGCCAGTGGGACGATAAAGAACCGGGGAGCAGGGAGATCCTACTGGTCTGCCTCTGGAACTATCGTCGGACAGACCGTCAAACTGAACTACTCTCTCGGCGCAGGTGACGCTCCCACAAAGGGTGAGATGGATCTTACGGTAGATTTGGAGAACTATCAGATCGTGGGGAGCGTGGTGACCGGGGGTAAGAAGCAATCAGTGACCTTCACCCCCATCAGCACTGCGGTTGCGCAGGACTACGGTAACATTTCAGGAACCTACACCATCGACTTGGCCAGTACCAAACGGCTGAACGGAAGAGTCAGGATTGAGCAAAAAGGAACGAGCGTATCCATCGAGTCGAGTGGCGGCAAAAGGGCGCGCTGGACGTGGAGCGGAGAAGGAACCTACGACGGCCAAAATCTGCGTTTTGATTTCACCGACTCCAAGGGGAGCAAGGGAACAGCCGTACTGGTCCGGCAGAAAACCGACACTTTCGAGGGCGACTACTCCAGGACTGCCAATGGGAACACCGTTCACGGCAAGGTTACCCTCAAACGCGCATCGCTATCGTGAGGGCCGCCGCTACTGGAACGCGAAAGTTTACTGCTGCTGTTGTGCTGTGCCCACTATCCCCGAGAACCGCACGGTCAGCACCGGCTGTTCGGAATCGTCCGTGTAGATGGTAATCTCCCCCTTCAGCGGTCCCGCAGGCGCTTTTCCATCGTACCGGAATTTCAGCGTGTAGCTCCTTCCCTCCCCGCCCGGTTGGGACTCGATATCCACGGAAACACGAGGGTTATCAGAGGCAATCTTCTTGACCTTGAACGTTCCTTTGCGTTTCGACAGGCTAACCTGCCTTTCCGCCTTTTCTCCGGGAGTGACGTTCCCGAAATGAACATAAGTTGGCTGGAGCGTGATTTCCTGGAGGATGACTCCATAGACAGGGAGGTTAAGCACGGAAGCCTTGGGATGATTCGTCTCAACGGTAATGTTGCCCGCGAGGTTGCCCGGCGGCGCTGTCGCGGGAACTGTGACCGTGAGCAGGTACCTGGTCTTCCCCGTCGATTCGTCTGTCGTCAATTTGGTTTCGAGATAGTCCAGTGAAGGCTTGACCGACTTAATCTCCAAGGGCACATCATCGCCGGAGGTGAGAGTGAACGTCTGCTTATATTCGTCTCCCTTGTAGATGCGGATATTTGTGTACTGCGGCTGGAAATCGACATACGGCTTCACGTCCGCGGTGATTCTGAGTTGAGTCTCTGTCATCTCCGGATCATTGGAGGAAACGTTGACGATCTTGGTGACTCGATGGATGTAGTGCTCGGTAGTGAGCGTGGCAATGATGTGGTCCTCCTTCCCCGGAGGAATCGTCATATTCCTTGCGTTCGCCACGGTGCAGCCACAACCCGGTTTGATCTCAAGCTCCAGCGGCTCCCCTCCCTCGTTCTTGACGGTGAAATCGAACTTTGCAGGCTCGCCTTTCCATACCGTTCCGATATCCTTTTCCAGACTGTCGAAGACAATCTTCGGTGTCTTCCCAGCCGCAGACTTTTGTGGAATCTCTGCCCGACCGCAACCCAACGTGAGGGCCAGGCAGGCAATAAGCCAGATGGCAGCAGCTCTGAAAAGCATGAGAATCAGACTCCTTATGGTGCGTTTCATGTATACCTTCTTGTGGCGCGGCCCCTCCGACCCGGGCGGATCGTGGCGCAGCTCTCGAATACATGCTCAGTATACTGCCGGCGGAAGGGCCCCGTCAACCAATCCCCTCCGAGTGGGTGTAAGTAAGATTTGTGAGAATCCACCCCAGCCGGAACCATAGGCGCCTATAACCTGAAACCCGACAGTGATTGTGTAACGGAGTTCGCGGTTCGTCGGTCCTGAGTGAGTTCTTGCAACAACCCCTATCCTCGAACCCAAAGGGTTCGCACCTTCCTCCGTTATCGAACCGAAGCGGTTCGCACAGGGGAAGGTGGTCGAAGACCGGATGGGGGTTGTTACTGTCCCCTTTCACTCGCGTAGGTTTCCCCAGCCTTTCGTTTATGCCTGGCCGACCCCAGGGCGCTGATTACCACCACGCGTCACAAATCTGACTTACACCCCGAGCAAGCAGGAGCGTCGTTTTTAGCAGAGGGGCCCGTACAAGGTTGGGCGGTGTTCGTTGGGAGCGGGAACGCTCCCCTCTATGCGGCCATGACCCGCTTCTCCGGAGGGCGCAAGGACAACGGGGGGTGAGCTTCGCAAAAAAAAGTAAAGTTGGCTCCTCAGCAGAATTTGTGGGTAGAAATCGAGGGATCGGTGTCATTGATGGCTACCGGTTGAAGTCGTGAGGTCGGTTCAATAGATGCATCCCGGCTCCAACTCTGAGAAGATGTAAGTATCAACCAAACATCACTCAGAGGAAGAAGACCGGGATGCAACTCAAGACTATCCTGAACCGGGTCCA
>MNXM01000320.1 GCA_001872605.1 Armatimonadetes bacterium CG2_30_59_28
GTCCTTTTGTGGGGGAACTTCCAAAACGATGCACTAGGAAGCTACCGTCGCTTGAAAGGGAATGGGTTGTAGGGCAGAGTCTCCGTCCCTGCCTGAGTAACAGCCTCGTCCAGCCCTTCATCCAACGCAACTCGTCGGTGAGCATGAATCCAACAAAACCCATCCACTGCATAGCCGAGAAAACCGGATTCGGCAGGGACGGAGACTCTGCCCTACAACCCGTTCGAGCCTTTGCGCCGGTGGCAGAAAGATCAGCGTATGTCCCGCGTTCCTTTATGATACAATTCCAGCATGCAGACAGAATCGTTCGTGCAATTTCTTGAAGATTATGGCAACGCCCATCGCCCATCGCTGACCGACTGGGAGAAAGACGATTTCGGAGTGTGGCAGTCATCTTTTCGCGCGGCGCTTGCAGGCCTTCGTGGTCCGGTGCCCGACCGTGTGGAGTTGCAGGTACACGTTGAGGAAGTGGTGCAAGAGCAGACGCATCGCCGCCACCTACTTCGGATTCCCGTTAGCGAGTTCTCTTGTGAGTCAGACGTGCCGCGAACATTCCTGTCTGCCTGCCTGCCTGCGCTACGTGTGTTGCGAGAGGGAAGATGTAGATGCTCTCAATCCTGATTGTCAACTGGAATACATGCGACCTGCTTGACGCCTGCCTGCAATCACTGATGGATGACCCCATCGGCAGGAAGTCGGAGATTATTGTCGTTGATAACGCCTCCACCGACGGCAGTGCGACTCTCGTGCGAGACAAGTTTCCCACGGTAACTCTCGTCGACAATGACGCCAATGTCGGCTATGCACGGGGCAACAATCAGGCCATGGATTTGGCCACACAGGAATACTTTCTGCTGCTTAATCCGGATACCGAGGTGACTGACGGCGCTCTGGAACGAATGCTCCACTTCATGACGAACTATCCTGGAGTGGGCGTGGCAGGATGCAGACTGGTACACCCCGACGGGGCCGTGCAACGCTCTGTGCGACTCTTCCCGACGCCGGATACGGTGATCTACGAGGCATTGGGCCTCAGCCGGCTCTTTCCACGCAGCAAGTTGTTCGGCAAGTACCGCATGGGTTGGTGGAGCTACGACGATCTCCGCGAGGTCGACCAGCCCATGGCTTCCTGCGTCATGCTTCGCCACAGGGCCGTTGAGGAAGTCGGCGGAATGGACGAGCAGTTCCCCATCTTCTTTAACGACGTCGACCTGTGTTACCGGCTCAAGAAGCATGGCTGGAGAATTTACTTTGTTCCCGACGCCACCGTCATCCACCACGGTGGAAGCAGCACGAAACAGGTTCGCCGCGATATGATCGCTGAATCACACCAGTCGATGTTGCGGTTCTATGAAAAACACTACAGGGGACACGTCCATCGGCTGTCCTACGTTCTGGCTGTCTGGCTCATTCGGTTGGGGCAATGGGCGCGGCTGCGCGGGGCCCACACCTGAAATCGTGGTCTGAACGAAACGGAAATTCATTTCGCCGGGTGGACCGGGAACTGCTCCGGATGGATGGCCCAGGCGAGCCAGTAGAGACCTCTTCCGATGCGGGGGCCGGGGCGGAACACGAGGTCGGAGGGGACGCGCACGAAACGTTTCTGCTGCACGGCTTTGAGTTTCTGGTAGTGAGGACGTTGAGCTACGTCATCGATAGCGCCCATCGTGTCACCGCGCGGCACGATGTAGACATCCGGGTTGGCTTCCAGCAGCGACTCGAGACTGAAGTTCGGGAAGGGCTGCTTCAGGTCGGCGGCGATGTTCTTCCCGCCGGCGCGTTCTACGAGTTCGTTGAGCAGTGTGCCTCCCCCGGTAGTCATCAGCGGAGGGTTCCAGATCTCGATAAACACGCTCCGCCGGGGAACGCCTCTGAGTCGACGCTCAACGGTGCGAACGGTATCCCGAATCGACTCAGCCACCTGTTCTGCTTTCTTGTTGACTCCCAGGATCGTCCCCAACTCCTCGATGTTCCGCGGCACGTCGTCCACGGTTTGCGGTTGCTGAGTGAATACGGAGGTGTGAGTGCGGCGCTGCAGGTCGTTTGCCGTCGCCGCGGAGACGGTGGAACTGGCGCCGACAATCAAGTCGGCTTGCGAGGCAACGATCCTCTCCAGATTGGGCTTCCCAAAGTCGCCCATCTTCGCGATGGCCAAGGCGTCTTTCGGATAGTCGGATGAAGTATCCACTCCGACGAGTCGTTCTCCGCAACCGATGACAAAAATGGTTTCGGTCGTACTGGGCGACAACGAAATGATGGTATCAACCTTCGCGGGAAGCGTAACCGCACGTCCCACCCCATCAGCAAGAGTGCGCGTCTGAGGCGCGGCTGGAACGGTGTTCCTCGCAGTGTCACGGTTGACGCATCCGGCAAGCGCGACCAGCACAATGGAGAGCGGGACTCCCGTTCCGCTGCGAACCCGTACACCCTCTCCGTTACGTCGTTGCATCATAGCCCGACAATCTCCCTGAGGATCGGCATGTTCAGGCTCTGGCGAACGTGCTCCGCCAACCGGTCGATGGAATCCTCCCCCACCTCCGTTGCCGCGTCGAGGGGCAACAATCCCTTCCGTCGTCGCAGTACGTTCAAGAAATGTCGACGGAACTCAGCGTTGTCGAAAAGCCCATGGAGATAGCACCCGAAGACGCGCCCGTCGGCAGACACCGCGCCATCGCTTACAGACACGCTCTCTCCTTGCCGCTGTGTAATTTCCAGCGCCGGGCGAACGCCATCCCCGATAGCCGATTCCCCCATGTGAATTTCGTAGCCTTCCAGTTCCGGCCCATCGTAGCCGTCGAAAAACTCCCCTCCGCCGATAATGCTTGCGCGGGATTGTGTGGTCACCTTCTCAGAGACGAACTCTGTCTCGACGTCCAGCAAGCCCAATCCCCTGACTTCCTGCACGTCCGCTTCGGTGCAGGACGGGTCGCGTATCACGCGGCCCAGCATCTGGTAGCCGCCGCAGACCCCGAAGATGGGAACACCGGCCCGCGCCGCTCCAACGATTCTGTCCGCGATCCCGGCTTCACGGATGCGCCGTAGATCCGCGATAGTGCTCTTGCTCCCCGGCAGGATGATGCAATCCGTCCCGTCCAACTCCTCGGCGTGACGAACGAATCGCACCAGCGTATCCGGCTCCACCTCGAGAGCGTCGAAATCGGTGAAGTTGGAGATGTGCGGCAGAAAGACGACCGCAATATCGAGCTGGTCTGCCTGTGCTGATGCGCGTCGATGCCGCGCGCGCTCCGGCGCGAGTGAGTCTTCTTCTTCGACGGGGATATCGGTGAAATATGGGATCACGCCGAGAACCGGCAATCCGGTGCGCTTCTCAAGGAAGTCGACCCCGTCCTCAAAGAGTGACAGGTCGCCGCGGAATTTGTTGACGATGATGCCCTTGACACGGTCGCGATCAACTGCGTCGAGCAGATCCAGCGTTCCGACGATCTGTGCGAAGATTCCGCCAACGTCGATGTTGCCCACCAGCAGCACCGGAGCGTTGGCCATGTGAGCGATCGGCATGTTGACGATGTCGTTGGCGCGGAGATTGACCTCTGCCGGCGAACCCGCACCCTCGATGACGATCAGGTCGCTCCTGTCGCTCAGACGATCAAAAGCGGCCTGCACCAGACCCATCAGCTCGGGTTTACGCCGATGATATTCTTCCGCGGTCAGGTTGCCGATGGCTTTCCCCTGCACCACTACCTGCGCTCCCACGTCGCTGGTCGGTTTCAGCAGGATGGGGTTCATATCGATAGAGGGCGCCACCTTCGCGGCCTTCGCCTGGAACACCTGCGCCCGTCCCATCTCCCCACCGTCTGCCGTGACCCACGAGTTCAACGCCATGTTCTGTGACTTGAAGGGCGCGACACGCAGACCCTCCTGAGTGAAGATACGACACAGCGCCGCGGCGATGACGCTCTTGCCCACATAGGAGCCGGTTCCCTGCACCATGATGGTCTTGGCTGACATCGAAGCGCGTCTCTCCCGAAGTTATACTCGTTACGGGTGAAAACACCCCCTCACCCCGACCCTCTCCCCCGATGGGGAGAGGGCGCGAACCCAAAGGGTTCGAGGGGGAGGGGAATGGGGCGGTTCGCAGAGCACTGTCACTTGTCGTACGCCGAATCGTCTGCCGATAGGTCGGCAATCGATTTGTCGTTCGAGTTGGTGCTGTACTTCCGGTTGACGGCCTTTACGTGACCGTCGCAATAGGCAACGTCCGCCGTAGCGTTGTGCCGGAAATGCACGGTGGGACCACAGTGACACGCATCTCCGGGGGCGCGAAGGTAGTTGTTGCCGATGACCTGATTCGTGAAGGGCGACCAGATGGCGCTGTCCGCCAGCAACACGGTTTCCGCCGGGAACTTGATGTCGGCGATGGCCGCCGGGGACGCAGCACCAATGTAGGTAGCGTTGTATCCGTAACCTGTGTGCGGACGGTCCACCGATGTCGCGACAAACGAGGGGCAGGACTGGATTTCCTTGCTTCTCGTGTACGGCGCAATCAGCCCGTCGCCCGCCGAGATGACGTTGTAGGAACCGTCATAAGTGATCGTGAAGTCCCAGGCCGTCTCCACCAGGAAATCCGGCGAGAAGCGGGAGGCAATGGGGTACTGCTCATCGTAGTCCTGAACGTACATCAGAAACCCGAGTGACAACTGTTTTAGATTGGACTGACAACTGGCCTGCCGCGCCTTCTCTCGCGCCTTGGCAAACACCGGGAACAGAATCGCGGCCAGGATGGCGATGATTGCGATCACCACCAGCAGCTCGATCAGTGTGAAACCTTTCTTTCTTTCGTTTGTGTGCATCATGTTTTCTCCTATTGTGATTGTTTCCTCAGCAAAGCCCTGCGGCTTCGGGTTGGGAATGATGATGACGCTCAGGTCTGGCCCGCGGTACGCATTGCACCACGTACCCACTGCCGCGTTGCCCCCATTACCCAGTTACCCAGTTACCCAACGAAAAGCCCTCCGCCCCGATTACTCGAGGGCGGAGGGCTCAATTCCTGTTGCGATGTCCGACCGGTTTGGTCGCAGGCATCACCCCCTTCCCGCGAAGTGGTGGCACATATCGTGTTAAGCCGGCCGGTCTCCTGGCTTCCGCTTCGTTCCCCCGAGGGTTCTCGGGGTCTGCCTACTTCTCACGCCTTCCCAGTCCGACATCACGTCGGTCCAGTGACTGAAGTCCCCTTCCGCAATCCGCGTTCCGCGTTTGCCGGAGGACTCCTGTGAGTTTCGATCGGCGGTCACAGTAGCGGGGCTGCGATGGAATCGCCTGAAGCAACATCAGACTCACCATCTTCCCACCCCGACTATACGTCGGGGCCGATCCGGTTTTCCAACGGGATCGCTGCCTGCTCAACCTTCCTATTCAATTGTTAGACGAAACTATATCACAAACTCCGGTGAGTGTGCAACACGGTGTGCGTTATCCAAAGTGAGGTTTGCCTGTTGTGTTGAGCGATCGCTCCTACAAGCCACATGGTCGCGCCTCACTGCTGCGGGAAGAACAAAATCCCCGCGCGGTTGGGGGCAAGCGCCCATCGCTGAGGCTGGCCGGGAACCCATGCCGAGCGAACCCCGTTGCGCACGCGGAAGAAGTTGAAGCCTTTAACTGCGCCAACCAGCGCGTCGGGGTTGCTGATTTGCATGGACAATTCTGCGGCCCAACCGTCTTCCGTTTTCCGCACTGCGGCGACGGCGCCGTTCCAGTCGGGGATGTAACCCTTGGGCGTGGATTTCCCGTCAAACAGACCTCCGCCGGAGGTGACGATCGCCACAACCCAGCCATTCTCCCACGCCGATACACCCACACTATCGACCTCCCCGAGGTAGGGAAAAGGGCGACCGTGATCGATGACTCCCCGTTCGTGCATCGGCGCCACGTCTCGTTCCGTCACCTTGTTCAGAACCGTGTCGGGGTCCTGGTAGCAGTGGAATGCAGCAAAAAGCTTGTCTCCACTCACGCCCACCCAGACGCGCGTTCGATCTCCCGACTCCGTATTCTCAAGAGGATATCGGTAGAGAGAACCGTCGAGCTGCGGATCCCCCCATTCCTCCTTACTGATGGTTCCATCAATCTTCGGTGCGGAGGCGAGACGTTTCCCATCCATCGTTACGCGGGTACACAGAGGACGGAGGACACCAACGGCGTGGTCGCAGAACCTGCCGTTTCTCTTCGCCTGCTCGCCCCAGTCACTCAAGTGCGTCAACACCTGTCGGTTGAATTGTTCGGCATTCGCCGGGTCTGTCGCGATGACCGCATCTGTCACAAGATCGACGATGGGGCGAAGCGCGGGCGCGTCCGTGTCCCAGGCGGCGAAGGAAGTGCGCGTCTGCCGCTCCGGCGACTTGCCGCGGCTCTTGATGGCATCTTCGCAGAATTCCTGAAACGACCACGGTGCGCGATCCCGAATCGTAGTCATGTAGTCGTCGAGGGACGGGAAACGCGCCCAGGCTTCGAGGACGATTAACCAGTCGACGACCGAACGTTGCTTCTTCTCCTGCCCCTCGAGCGCAGGTGCACGGTCCGCTTCCAGCAGTTCTCTCATCGTCTCGCCGGCTTGCAGTCGAGTTGACGCCAATCGGGTCGCTCCGAAGCTGTCTCTGAAGTAGGCAATTCGCGTCCTCACCATCTCCGTTCTGGCGGCGGCTTCGGACTTCTCCAATAACGCCCACGCCGCATCACAGACCGCAGGGGAGAAGACCTCGGTGAACTGCGGTTTCTTGTGGAGGGAAGTGAGAAGTCGGTAGCCGCCACGTTTATCGTTCGAGGGTTTCTGTGTGGCCCATGCTGTCTCGAGAAAGGCAAAGTAGGCGCGCATCTCCTCCGCGGCCTCCCCGAACAGTCCGCGACAGTAGGTGTCGATCAGCTTGCCAACGTCCTGTTTCGGATTCCACAGCAGCTTCTCGGTGACCCACAGTTTGGGGCCGTCGAGTCCCCAGTTGGCGTAGGCCTCTGCGTAGAAACCTTCCGCTCCAGTCGCGTGTGCGTGGCGTAACCCCTCCGCCATCTCGCGCAGATAGATTCGTGGAATGAAGAAGCCTTGACCATGGTACCATTCGTAGATCCCGAAGCGCGGCGCAATCCTGCTCCAGCGGTCGATGTGAGCATAGATGCGCCTCTTGTATTCGGCGTCCCAGCAGTCGGCGAAACTCAGCGTCAAGTAGGGCATGAGGCAGGGGTGCAATTTCTCCGGATACCACTTGCTCAGCGCGCTGTAAACCAGGAAACCAAGTCGCGCGTCGGGGCGGTTCCGCGCGACGCGTTCAGCGACTTCGTTGTAGAACTTGTAGAAGCGGTAACCAATCGCCTCATCACTCTGGGGCGTGTAACCTTCCGGCGTGATCTTTTGACATTCCGGGCACAGGCAATAGCCCCCCGAATCATTGACTCCCAAACTGTAACTCCGCAATCCAGGAGTTGCTGCAAACGCGCCAAGGATGGTCTTCACGGTGATGTCCAGCACCGCTGGATTTGAGGTACACGGCTGCCAATAGGCGCTGAAGTTGTCCGTGGGGATGTAGCGTGTGTCCTCGATTCTTCCGGACCTTCGGTCGAGCCGCATGGGGAAGTAGTCGGGATGGTCCCCGTATTTTACTGGGTCAATGATCTTGTAGAGGCTGTGGTGAAACTGATAGCGACCCCCGCCGCCGGAGGCGCGCAGCCGCCATGCCGGTCCTGCCGCGCCGCTGTAGCCGCTCCAGTGACGATGCTCGAACGCGGGGTTCTCAACGTGGAGCCCACAGGGAATCGTGATGCGTTCCTGGCGTGGGTACACAAGCCCCAACTCCCCCGGGAAATACTGGTCCACTGCCAGGAACTGCCGCGCGAAGTTGGCCTCCGCGTACAGAAGCGGGGTTCCCGTATCCGTCACCGCACCCGACGCATAGATGATCGCCAGGTCGGGACGCACCAGAAAAACGTAACCCTCGGCATCGAGTGAGGCAATTTCCTTCGTCAACACCTCCCGCGCCTTGTGCGTGTCCCCGATGTAGATCGGGTATCCCAATGCTTGCTTCTTGTAATCCCTCTCCGCAACCAGGCGCAGACGAACCCCAGTGCAGCGCTCGACCGCCTCTAGCAGGAATTGACTGGAGCCGACGATCACCGCACGTCTGTCACCGTCCAGCAACGGGAACGCTTCCTCCGCCGAAGCGACCATTGTGCCCAACAGCGTTAGTGCGTGCAATATGAATAACGGGAATACTGCGCGGGCCACTTGCAGTCTCACCTCGCCTTGCTGGTGCGTGTGGATAGCATACTACACCCTCTCGCGAGGGCACAATGTGAAACGACCTCCCCCGTCAACCCCAAAGACCTCTGGGCCGTTGATGACGACGGAGCACTGACCACCTGCAATCGCGTTGCCGACCTGGCGAACGTGCAATCATACTACGAGTAGCCGCGTGTTCTGCAAGCCGCGCGCTCCGTCGGAGTTGGCTGTTGGGGACATTCTCAGCGCCGCCACCCGCCCAGGCACGCGTCAGGAGACTATCCCCCCGCCATGCGCCCCTTGAACCACAGCCGCAACCGTTGATATACTCGTTAAGGTTGAGGAATGGCCCTGCGGAATCTGATTGGACGCTGTCCTGCCCCAACGTGCACCTGCCGTAGGATAAAGCTCCAGCTTTGTCTCCCGGTGAGGCGAGTTTGCTGATTGACAACGCTGGAATTTTATCCTACGGCAGAAAACGTGGATTCTCAACCTTAACGAGTATAGAATAGGTTTCATCCATCCTCCGGGGGACTTCGCTCGCATGACCTATCGCGCGGCTACGTTGACGCTCTTTTCCATCGGGGCACTGGTGTGCTTGTTGTTCGTCTGGAACACCTCGGCGGAGTTCCCTATGGATGACTCCTATATTCACGCCATCTATGCCGAGAATCTGGCTCAGGATCACCAGCTCGCTTTTAACCGCGGAGAATTTGCGGGCATCGGGGCCACGAGCATCCTGTGGGTTCTGGTGCTCAGCGCGGGCGTTCGCCTCGGCGTCGACCCCCTCATCTTTTCGCGCATCGTGTCCGTATTGTGCTTCTGCGTTGCGGTGGTCTCGGTCTTTCGTCTCAGCCGCGTCCTGTTCCAGCAGGTGCTGAAGATCGACACTCCCTGGGCTCCCTTCGCCGCCTCCTTTCTTTTCGCCTTGTCGGGAAATATGATCTGGTTTGCGTTGTCGGGTATGGAGACTGTCCTGTTCTTGTCTCTTGCTCTCGCAGCCCTTGTGTTGTATCAGGAGAGGCATCTGGCCGGGATGAGTGTAGCACTGGCGCTGATGACTCTCACTCGCACAGAGGGTGTCGTCCTCTGTGCGATCCTCCTGACACTCTACCTCATCCGAACGCAGAGAATCGGCGAGGGAAATCTCTTCAACTGGACGCGCCCCCGATTGCAGTCGCTGTTTCCGCGTTTCGCCCGACCGTGGTTCCCCACCAGTGGCGCCGCCAATCCATGGGCCAAGCGACGACTCGATGCAAGCGCCCGCGCGGCGCGAGCACTGACGACAGCTAATGTCCTTCTGTTTGTTGCCTTCGTGGTGCCCTGGTTCTTGTTCCTTTTTACCAGCACAGGTCATGCGCTGCCCACCAGCTTCGCCGGGAAGAAACTCTCACAGATGGCGGCGATGGACTACTTCGTGTCGCGGGGCCCGATGGGGAATATCCTGATTCACCTCAAACCCATCGTGTTTCTGGTGACCTGGTTGTTCTACGCTCTCCTTTTCGTCTTCGGTGGAGCATGGCTGCCTGGCCCCACGATCTCTCTCCAGCAGGTGTCCGGCGACCTGCACCTCTCCCTCCTCGGTCTGGTGCTGTTTGGGCTTCTGTGGTTCTGGCTGATTATCCTGGGCGTCCGACGCGTTATGAAGGCGCTGCCCGAAACCGTGAAGCAGTCCACACGCTCACAAACAGTGCTGGCGCTCTTTGCGTGGTGTGTCTGTCACAACCTCGCTTACATGATATTGTTCCCCAGCCTCGGCACAACCAGCCGGTATCAGGCCAGCAACCATCTGATCCTGTGGCTGCTGGTTTCCGTGGGTCTGTTCAGCATCAGAGAAAGACCAGGAGCTTTCAGTCGCAAGCTCTTTCGCGCTGCGTTTGTTTTCGTGTTCTTCTTTGCCGTGGGGAACGTTTTCTACTGGCGGGCCGTGTACCACGCCAACCTGGAGCACATGGTCCATTCGCGCATTGCCGCGGCGGAGTACATTGACCGGGAATTGCCGAAGGACTCCATCGTGGCCGCTCACGACATCGGGGCTGTGAAGTATTACTGCAACCGGAAAGTCGTCGACCTGGGCGGTCTCGTGGATGCCCGATTCACCGATTTCCAGAAGCGCCACGCCGTGGATCAGTACTTGAGGGATCAACGAGTGGATTACCTGGTCATTCCGGGAAAGCAAAGCACTGAAGATGAGCCTATCTATGATTTCCTCGGCTTCCTGGGAATCAAGGACAGCCCGATGTACCAACTCCGTGAGATAGCGTCTTTTGAGATTGACCGCGAGCGGTGGGCGCTCGGGAATCGTCCGACCGGGAATTACCTCCCGAGCGTCAAGGTCTACAAGGTGAACTGGACATCCCGATGAAGTTTGAACTACTCAGACATCCTATCAGCGTCGTGCTGGGAGCGCTGAAACATTCCCGTGAACAATGCCGCGGCGGTGAAGAGCGGTTCCGTCTTCTCGCAGAGCACGCGCGGGATATCATCTATCGGTATCGACTGGGGCAGGACCCGGGCTTTGAGTATGTGAGTCCCATCGTCACAGAGATAACGGGATACACTCCTGATGATCACTATGCCGATCCGGAGCTGGGGAAGAAGTTGGTTCACGAGGACGATCGGCACAAACTGGAGGACATTCTCACCAAGCCTCACGAAGAGTTGATGCCCGTCGAGCTGCGATGGGTACGCAAAGATGGCGCGACGATCTGGACAGACCATCATCTCACCATCGTCAGGGACGAGTTCGGTTCGCCCACTGCCATCGAGGGGATCGCCCGTGACGTTACGAAGCAGCGCCAGGCCGAAGAAGGTCTCAGACAAAGCGAGCTCCGCTTCAGGCAACTTTTCGAGAACTCTCCCGACGCGATTTTTGTCGAGGACTTCGATGGTTACGTCCTGGATGTAAATCCTGCCGCCTGTGCTCTGCACGGTGCATCGCGGGAGAGCCTTATCGGGCGAAACGTGCTGGAGCTGGTCCCTCCGGAACGGCGGAATGAAGTGGCGGAGGGCTTTCAGAAACTGGTCGATGGAAGGTGGACGGAAGCCGAGGGTTTCAGCTACACAAGTGACGGAGATGCGGTGCCAGTTGTCATTCGTGTCAGCCAAATCGATTGCCAGGGCAAGTCAGCCCTTCTGCTGCACGTGCGGGACGAAACGAAACGGAAGCAGGCCGAAGACGCGTTACATCGCAGCGAAGAACACTTCCGGGCTCTCATTGAGAACTCGCAGGATGTAATCTATCTTCTCGACGCGGAAGGCAACTTCATCTATGGCAGCCCTGCAATGGAGTCCGTACTTGGCTACGCCCCATCTGATTTGATCGGCAAGCCTGTTTTCTCCCTGGTGCACCCCGACGACCTTGCGGAGGTCATGGCCGCGTTCAACAAGGGAAGCCAAGTACCTGACCATACCGATTCCCTTGAGTTCCGGATGCGCCACCGGGACGGGACGTGGCGCTACCATGACGCGATCGGCCGGAACCTGTTGCACCACCCCGCAGTGGGAGGCATCGCCGTGAACTCCCGAGACGTGACGGAACGGATTGCCGCAGAGAAGGAGCTGCAACACGCAAAAGAAGTGGCGGAGACAGCCAACCGCGCCAAGAGCGATTTCCTCGCCAACATGAGTCACGAGATCCGGACACCCATGAACGGCATTCTGGGAATTACCGGACTCCTGCTTGATTCGGGCCTTGATTCGAGACAACGCGCCTACACGGAAACCATGGAACAATCAGCAGAAGCGCTGCTCTCCATCATCAATGATCTGCTCGACTTCTCCAAAATTGAGGCCGGGAAGCTGACCATGGAAGACGCACCGTTTGACCTCCACGCTGCTGTTAGAGAGGTCGCCGACCTTATGGACTTGAAGGCTCGTGATAAGCAGCTCTCACTTGAGGTTGGTATCTCCGATGCAACACCTCGCTGTGTTGTCGGAGACGTGGGACGCGTACGCCAGGTACTCACCAACCTGATCGACAATGCCATTAAGTTCACGTCGTCCGGGAGTGTCAATCTGCGTGTTGATTGCGAAGGGTCGTCTTCGACTGCGCCTCCGGTCCGATTCTGCGTTCAGGACACGGGCACCGGCATCTCAGCGGAGGAACAGGAACGCATCTTCGACGCCTTTACCCAGGGCGAACAGAGACTGCTGCAGCAACGCGGCGGAACGGGTCTTGGGCTGTCCATCGCTCGCAGACTTGTTCAAATGATGCAGGGCGCTATGGGAGTGAAGAGTCAGCCCGGCTGCGGGTCGACTTTTTGGTTCTCCATACCATTGAAGAGGGAGCCGCAAGGCCCCTGCAACTCGCCGCGAGTGGAAGACCCCAGGGCGATCCTTCGCCCACGCCGTGCCCGCGTGCTGGTGGTCGAAGACAACTTCGTCAATCAGAAGGCGGTGACTTGGGTACTGGAGAGCCTCGGGTGCCGCGTCGATGTGGCCGCCAACGGTCAGGAAGCGGCGACCATGCAGGGATTGTTACCCTACGACGCGATTCTAATGGACTGTCGCATGCCGGAAATGGATGGGTACGAGGCGACACGGAGAATCCGGCAACGTGAAGGCAGTGGCGACTCGCATGTTCCCATCATCGCGATGACTGCGTACTGTCTTCCCGAAGACCGCCAACGGTGTCTCGACGCCGGCATGGATGACTATGTCAGCAAGCCGATCAGCGGAGCAGACCTCGCGGACGCTTTGCTCCGGTGGGTGAGCGTCTCGGAGCCAGCGTCTTCCGGAAGTTGTACGTCGGACGCGCAAGGCACTGTGCCGGAGCTTTCCGCCATCGACTCCGGGATGCTCTCTCGATTGCACACCCAGCTTCCAGACAGGGAAGGTGTGTCGCGCTTCCGGGAGTTAATTGAGACCTTCCTTCTCGATGCTTCCGATCGCATCCATGCTTTGCACAAGGCGCTTGACGAAGGGAAAGGCGATGACCTCGACCTGATCGCGCACACGCTGAAGAGCGCGAGCGCCAACTTGGGCGCGACGCGCATGGCGCAGCTCTGCGCGACCATCGACGAGAAGGCGAGGACTGGCTCGCTCAACGCCATAGGACCTCTTCTCCAAGACCTGCGCGAGGAATATCAGGCCGTCGAGAGAGATCTGCAAACCGTGCTGAAGGAGGTTCATCCGTGAGAGTCCTGCTTGTGGATGATGATCGCACATCCCAGATTGTGCTCACTGCCTCGGTCGAGGAACTCGGCCACGTCTCCGTTTGTGCCGCCGACGGAGACGAGGCTTGGGGAATACTCCAGACGCAGTCAATCCACGTGGTGATCACCGACTGGCTCATGCCACGACTGAACGGAGTCGATCTCTGTCGGCGGATACGGTCGTGGCGTTCCCGACCTTCGTATCTGTACGTGATCCTGCTGACGGTGCTGCAAGACAAGGCGTCCTACCTGAAAGGCATGGACGCGGGCGCGGATGATTTTCTCTCCAAGCCGCTGGATACAGACCAACTGGGAGCGCGCCTCCGTGTTGCGGAGCGAATCGTCAACATGCAAACCAGACTCGATCAGCTTCAAGGGCTGTTGCCCATCTGCTGCTACTGCCATGATATCCGCGACGAGAACGGCGTCTGGCACGCCCTGGAGAGCTACATCGCTTCACGCACCCGAGCGACGTTCTCTCACTCAATCTGCCCCGGGTGCTACACGACTCACGTGCAACCCGACCTCGACTCGATGGAAGCGAAGGTCCGCCCCGCGAGCATCCCGGAGAAGGATCTTTGCCAACCACTCTGACCCAACTCGCACATGATATCTACCGATACACCGACACGTGCAACGTCTACATCCTGCGCGACGGCGATGCCGCGACGCTCATCGATTTCGGCGCGGGCGATGTGCTCGACGCTCTGCCCGGCATTGGCGTTGCGCGCCTAGAGTGGGTTCTTTTCACCCATCACCACCGCGAGCAGTGTCAGGGCACGGACCGGCTCCTCCGTTGCGGCGCAAAGGTCGCAGTCCCACGGGCGGAGCGCGACTTCTTCGAGAACCCAACGCACTACCGGCGAGTGCACCCCTTGCTGCAGGATCCTTTTACAGTGTACGGCGCGTCCTACCTGCGCCCCCCGCGGCAGCCAATCTTAGTCAACCAGACCTTCGGCCCCATGGACGTATTTGAGTGGCACGGGCACGAAATATGGACGTTGTCCACTCCTGGCAACAGCCCGGGGTCCATGACGTATCTGTTGAGGACAGACGAGGGCTGGTTGGCCTTTTCCGGTGATCTGATATGCGGCGATGCGCGCATGCACACCTGGTTCGACACCGAGTGGGACTACGGCTACGCCTCGGGTCTCTATGCCTTGTACAATAGCGTCTTCTCTGTGGAGCGTTACAGCCCGGCGCGCGTGTTCCCTTCGCATGATTCGGTCATCGACAATCCCATGGAGCAACTGCCTCAGTACCGACGGAAGTTGAAGCATCTGACGCAGCTATATCTGCGCGGCTGGGACTGGAACTATTCCGTTGAGGCGAGAGACAACATCTCGCGGCCGTCTACCGTCCCTCACGTCTGGGAGATATCTCCCCATTTGTACAAGTTCAGTGGGGGGAGTTGCAGCGCGAACTGGTACATGCTGCTGTCTGATTCCGGCCGGGCTCTTTTTGTGGATTGTGGCTGCCTGGACGTGCAGTGGCTGGATGAACGCATTGCTCAGATGCGGGAGCGTATGGGGCTCCGCCAGATTGACGCTGTAATCGTGACTCATACGCACGGCGATCATATGGTGCAGACACCGCACGTGCGGAACAGGTACGGTGCGGCAGTGTGGGCGCTGGACTCCTTTGCGGAAACGCTGGAGCACCCGGAACGCTTCGATCTCGTGGCTCCTGTCACCGCTTACGGCGGCGCCGACCCGGTAACCGTGGATCGGGCTTTCACGCGCGGGGAGACGCTGGAGTGGGAGGGGTTCCGCCTTCACTTCGACTGGCTGCCGGGGCAAACCATCTTCGGACTGGTTCTTTACGGTGAAGTAGATGGGAGACTGGTGGCGTTTACCGGCGACAACCTTTTCGGAAGCACGGACGAGTCCGGGCACGAAGCCGTTGTGGCGCGGAATCCGGGCATTTTTGAGGAAGGCTACCTCTACTGCGCTGAGTATCTCTCCAAGCTGAGCCCTGACCTGATTCTGGCTTCACACTCGAACGTAATCGACAACCCGCGCCCGCAACTGGATCGCTTTGTTGATTGGGCCTGGAAAATCCGGGAAGCCTACCGCAACCTAAGCTGCGACGAGGATTACCGCTACGGCTACGACCCGTTCTGGGTTCATGCGTACCCATACCGTACTTTAGCACAAGCGGGGAACACGGTGGAACTAAAGTTGAGCGTGCGGAATTTCCGGCGGCGGAGAGAAAAGCACCTCGTCCGTGTGCGTACACCGACCGGATGGACGGCGACCCCCGAGGCGCTCGATGGAACCACCTCACCCAACGGAGTCCAGGAATACCGGGTAAAGATTGGGGTGCCTGCGGACGAGATCTCCGGTGTTCACCTCGTTACATTCGACATTACACTGGATGGCAGGCGATACGGTGAACTTTTCGACGCCATGGTCATCGTGGAGTGATCTCCCGACTCACCGGCCTTCAGCTCCGCAAGTCCCATGGCGATCCGCGCGACCGCGTCTACCTTCTTCCAGTCCAGCCGGTTCGCCGTATCAGTTGCTTTGTGGAGTTCGGGATCAGGCCCCCACTCGATCCAGACGGTCGGGATGCTGAGGTCCTCGAACGCCATGCGTTTAGACCAGGGAGACACCGTGCGTCTATTGACCTCCAGGCGAAGCATCTCTGCGGCCGCGCTGGCAGCCTCCAGCGCCTGTTCAGGTGTCTGACGGATGTGAAGCATTTTGAGCTCCGCACCGCGCCCCAGCTTGTCGAGCCAAAATGCGTACTTGATCCGGTGAACTTCTTCCTTCTTCAGAGAGTCAACGTAGGCCAGTGACGAGAGCCCGTGCCCGTCGAAACCATGGACTTCCTCCTCGGCCCCGAAGAACAGGAACCGCAGTGTGTAGCCTGTCCGGGAATCGTGGAGGAGCCGCGCCATTTCAAGCAGCAGCGCCACGCCGGTTCCGTCGTCGTTCGCTCCTGGAGAGCCGGGAACTGTGTCAAGGTGTGCAGCGAACACCATCACCTCGCGCGAATCCCCACGCTTGTCTGCCCACAGATTCGTCGTTCCTGCCTCCTGGGGCATCCTGACCTCTTGCGATTCCACCGCATACCCAAGGGCAGTTAGCTTCTGCTTCACGTAATCAAAAGCCCGCGCCAATTCATCACTCCCAGCAGGTCGAGCGCCAATGTCAGAGGCGAGGGACTCCACATGCCGCTTGATCCGGGCCGTGTCCGCCTTGGATTCGGCTCGCGTCAATCGAAAAAGCGTCCCTGTCAACGCGCAGAAGGTAACCGCTGTAATAATGAGTCGGGCGAGGCGGTCCTGATTTCCTTCGGCTTTTCCCATATTCAGCCACGGCCTTTCAGGCAACAAAAAGCGTTGCCCCGCGTGTGCGTCAGAAAGTTGTTCCACTTGTGAAGTTGAATTCTCGCACCTTCAACGTCGGAACGTAGGAAGGAAGATACTCCCCACAACGTTGAGCGTGACCGAATTCCTCAACATGAGCCAACATCGACAACGGTGACTCGTTGAAGCGGAGATTCTTGACCGCGGAGACAATTTTCCCATCTCGAATCAGAAACAGTCCGTCGCGCGTCATGCCGGTCAGTAGCAGCTTCATGGGGTCTACGAAGCGAACATACCAGAATCTCGAAACCAGCAGACCCTCCTCGGTGGAACTCACCATCTCGCTAACGCTTGCGGATTTCTTCCCCTTAAGGATGAAGTTCGTGGGCATTCCTGTAAAGGGACGCTCTTGCTTTTGCGCCCAATAACGTGAGTAGGCGAGGGTCCTTAGAGTGCCGTCGTTCACCCATGTAACTGCGGGAACCGGCATCCCATCCGCATGGAAGGGCTGAACCGGGCAGCCCGGTAAATCTGGCTGGGAACGCAGGCATACTGCGGGTGCGGCAACCCGTTTCCCTTCCTTGCCGGCAAATGCGCTCCTCCCTTCGTGAGCGGCGCGGGCGTCCATGCTCCAGGCCATGAACCCGAGCAACTCGGCCACTGCGGCGGGTTCAAGGATGACCGTGTATCGCTTGGGTTCTGCGTTCACGGGGTGACGGGAAGCGAGGGCCTTGCCGACCGCGGTTGTGGCAATGGCCTCAAAGTCCATCTCCCGGATGTCGTTGGCAACTGCCTCGGCCCACCCGGAGCTGTCGTCCGCCATCGCAGTGCAGGTAAAGCGAACGGTCGTCGACGGATGGCTCGCATAGAGACCGCGACAGTTCGCCACAGTTGTCACTTTGTGATTCACCGCAAAGCTTCCCGCAGACGTCAAGCCCTTTGCGGCGCACAATGCCGTGGCGGCCTCGATGACTTGTGCGCGCTGCTGAGGCGTTGATGCCGCCGTCTTCGGATGGAAGGACCTCACTTCGACATACGACATCGGCATCACGGGAGGCATGTACTCCGCGTCAGGCTCCGAGGCTTTTGCGATGGCTTCTGCCTTCTCGACGACTTGCCGCAGCGCGTCGGAGTCAAACTGATTCGTTGCGGCGGAGCCTGCGCGGGCGCCGAACGCGGCCTTCATCTCTATCGACTCGTCGGTCTTCGTGATGTTCTGGGTGATGGCGTTGTTCGCCCATCGGGTGGACTGCTGCGAGTGACAGGAGACCGTGATCTCGGTGGCCTCCGCACGGGAGGAACTCAATAGCTCCTCAACGATGCTCTGAAGCCTCATCTCGTTCATGAATACAGCTACTCCTCTCGCTAATGGCTGCAGCGCTGCGGCGCGCCCTTGTTCGCGCTCCGTGCGGATTCGTTTAGAAATGTCCCGCTCCTCATGGGGGCTCACTCGAGCATTCACACGTTGAGGGTTGGTTTGCCGTGGACAAACAACAGGAGAATAGCAGTTCAGGTTTGAGATGTCCAGAAATGGGGAACCCCGCCGCCAGGGGTGGAACGATACCGAACCTATGGTACAATTCCAGTCTTTCCGGCGCATATTGTTGACAGATTCGAAAGGAGTATTGCACGTGAATCCCGTCTTCCGTTTCGTATTGGCATTCGTCGGCTTGGCGCTCACGGCCCGGCCGGCTTGCCCCACCGTTTTGTTCCTCAACCACTTCGATCAAGCTCTCGACGGCGATCACAGCTACTACGGCCAACCGAAGGCAACGGTGGAGGGCCTGACGCTGACCGCGGATGGGGCCGGGCACCCGTTCGAGGGCACAGACAAGAGGCGCGCGCTGGACGCGGGGTACACCGACGCAGGCAATCGTAACGCAGTTGTCCGATTCGACGCGTCGAACCTGCAGAGCCAGCGCGGGACGGTCGAATTTTGGGTTATACTCGTTACGGATGAAAATCCATCTTTCCCCCTCACCCTCCGTGGCGACCGGCTGACGTTTCACAGTGAGTACAAACAGCTTCCGGAGTATGCTGCAATTCGGAGCGCCTGGATACCATCACCGCTTTCCAGACGACTCGCAGCGGTGATGGGGGTGAATGTGCAACAGAGCATTGTGGGCGTCACCCCGCGCACTGGCGACGGGCATAAGTCCCTATGCTACCGGGTAACTCGAGCGTTTCTGCAATTTTGGCCTAATGCGCCCGCGTCACGTCAGGATATGTTGTTTGGGTCTTTCGGACTGAATGGACTGTTGGGTGTCGCCCCGGACCATATTGTTTGAGCCCATCCTCCCAACTGCGGAACGCTTGACACCTCGGTACGCCCCGAAGGGGCATAACAATATAGCCAGGGGCAGCGCCCCTGGAACAAGGACACCCATTCCCCTTTGCGCCCTGAAGGGGCAAGACAATATCGAGCTACGCCCCCGTCCGTCGTGAAGGTCATTCGTATTGCCCCTTCAGGGCGAACTATTCTACTTGGCGCCTTTGTTCCTGGGGCGTTGCCCCCAGGCTATGTTGTTTCAGTCCTTCGGACTGGAAAGGCCAACCATACGCGACAGATCAGACGGGGTGCATCCCGGAATTACGGAGATTGCCGTAGGATAAAGCTCCAGCTTTGTCAGATGCACATTGGAATTGCGGGAAAGAGGTCTGCCACTGACAAAGCTGGAGCTTTATCCTACGACGACAAAATCGATGTATCCACTGACAAAGCTGGAGCTTTATCCTACGGCGACAAAGTCGATGTATCCGCTTTTCCGTAATTCCGGGATGCACCC
>MNXM01000080.1:0-18942 GCA_001872605.1 Armatimonadetes bacterium CG2_30_59_28
TGTCTGTCGCCTCCCGCCGTTAGCGTGGTCCTAACCATCCCCCGAAACAAGTTCGGGGGGATTACCGAATCAATCGGGTATGTCCGTCTTCGTTTCAGCAGGGACAGTATTTTTGACGACCTACTTAGATGCCCATGGAGTCGGGATCAGTGTAGCTCACGATGTTGTGGTGGAACTCCGTGCCGCGGGAGTTATCCGAGAAATTCGCGATAAGAATCTGTCGGCGCGGGCCGTTCTCGACGAAGATGTTGTTGAACACCTTGTTGTCCTTGCCGCCCTGCACCATCAGACCGCCGTCGTAGCTCCGGTAAACGATATTGTGATGTACCGTGCTCCCCTTCGCCCAGCAGGTAGAAGAGCGGGTAGGAGAGGAAACTCTCAGAGCCGTTGTCGGTCCCGTCCATGCTGGTCCATCGAGTGCGCCATAAGAGAGTGCCATCCGGCCGCGTGCTCCGCGCCGCGAAGGTCACGGCAGCGCGGTTCATCAGGTCGATGAGGTGGCGCTGCCGCACCGCCCAGTTGGGCGGATTCCTGCGCCCCGTCACTTCGATGGTCTTGATCTCGCCTTGCGTCTTGGGTGGTGAGGACATGCATCAACCCTCCTGGTCGTATGTGATTGGCCATAGCATGTTCTCAGTGAGGTTCTGGGACAACGGAACCGGCGTCAAGATACATGTCTTTGGCCGGTTGCACAACAGGTTCGTGTAGGTCCCGGTTTGCGAAGGAGGAGGGAGGAGGGAATCGGTGTCCGGGTGGATGGGTGAATCGAAGAGCGACTAATCGGGTGCGCCCTGCCTCAATGTGGGGGAATTGTCGGAGCCGCTGGTAGATCAAAGGTGCGATGCCGCCCCGACCCCAGGGTCTCCTCTTCCTACGGACGGCTTCGCAGGTAGTCCGTGAGGTCGCGGTAATAGTTCTCATGAGGTCCAATCATGATCAATTCCAGGACGTCATCTTGGATACGATAGGCGAGCAGGTACTGAGTAGCATGAATCTTGAATTTGTGGACAAAGACACCACGCAGTTCCCCCTTCTTCTCCTCTCCGAGGTATGGGTCTTGCAGAATTCTGCGAACTTGCTGGTCGAGTAGGTGCTTCTCCTGTCTGCTGAAGCGGCTTACCCTCTTCTCGAAGGATCGGGATTGTGTAACTTGCATGGTGCATCATCCGAACCGGTACTCAGAAGTCGCACCCTCGTCGAGCTCCCCAATTCCTGTCAGGATTTTCTTGATCATCTTGTAGGTCAGGTCAGGATTCTCTTCAGCACACTTCCCGATCCTGGCCCAATGCTCGATTTGGCCGGTCACGGATCGGTCATCAACATTGCTGACAAGTCGAGCTTCCCTTGCCAACCTGTCAGAGATTCTCACTGCGGTCGCCATAAAGCTACCTCCCCTGCGGATTCAGGTGTAATGATACGCCAAACAATCCTCCTCTTCAATAGTTTCAGTTGCGGCAAGTGATTTACATAATTCCTCCTCGATGTTCGTTCATGGCTCGTTGCAGTTTCCAGAAAGGAACAGGTACTCGGACACCTGTTGTCAATCCGCGGAGGTAGCGGCTTGGTCAGGGAGGCGGGGAAAGAGAATCTGTGTCTGGGTGGCTGGTGGATTCGGAATCGGCCATGACATTTTGGGCATCGCACTCCCTGAAAAATGCCGCCGTCATTCCGTCCCGATGCTCGGGATCTTCGACATTCCGCAATCCGCATTCGGATGGTGGGGGACAAGAGAAGGAATGGCAAAGCGCCCGCCTCGACTGCTGGGAAATGTCTGAGTGGCAGCAGTATTAGGGTCAAAGGCGCGGCCCCAATCTCCCGTGAAGGTTAGTCACCCCGTGTCAGGCGAAGGAATGGTTGCGAGCGCAATGCTGACCTTGCGTGCAAGGTAGACTCCTACGGTGAACCATACGACCAAGCCCATCCAGTATCCACCTGGTGAATGAGTGAAAATACCTCCGACGACGAGCAAGAAGAACCCCGCCCAACCCTTTCTCATTCGTTTGCCTTCGAGCCGTCGATTGACAAAGTCAGCGATTGTATTGGGCCACTTGAACACCCAGTAAGCGCAGAAGAACGGGATAAAATGGTAACCGACCGCCTGTGCGGGAGTTACCGGATAGGCAGCGTCGGCGACGTTAAGCACACTGTGCATTCTGTATACGCAAAACAGGTAGTAAGCAAGCCCACCCAGGTACAAAACAACGAGAGCGGCAGCTTTCGCCAGGGGAGCGTGCTCAATATTTGGGTCTCCACGCGACACAAGTAAGAGAACCCCCACCGGGACATAGCCAAGCCACCATCTTGGAACATTGCTCGACATGGTTTACCTCCTTACGATGCCCATTGTTGCTGGACTGCAAATCACCGATAGAAGAGACGGCCCAATCCCACGACTGCATTCATCCGGAGTAGAAAGCCCAATAAGACCAGGACGAAGCCACAGACTTTCCATGCGTCTTGATCTGATCTCAGATGACTTACGCTCTTGAAACAATGGCGCTGCCAAGCAAAATGGTTTCCCATGATGCCAAGAACGACACCCCATATGAGCCAAGAGAGGACAAGCATATCACCAAGAATTGTGCGATGTATGGTGAATCCGTTGTTATAGAGAATTAATGATGATCCCCCGATGGCCTCGAACAGCAACGACAACCCGACCGGAATGTGGAAAAGCGAAACGACAAATTCCAGCTTTAGAATGGTTGAAGCCGAATAACCGGAACAGGAAGCCAGCACGAAGGATAAGACCGCCGCCGGAATAATGGCGGCCTGCCACCAAAGGCGGTGTCCCAGGCACCAAGGGACAGGCACCAGGAAGGCTGTCCAATTCCACCCGTATACGTTCTGGGCCGAGGCCCCCTTTTCGCGGGACATTTCCCGGGTTTCACCTTCACGGGCGTGCTCCGCCTCCACCTCAACAGAGTCGACCTTCGCGTGGGAGTCCACCACAATGCATCCGCTGTGACCGCACTCTGGGCATTGCTCCAGGCCTTGGTCGTACAGGTGATCACATTTATTGCACTGCTTTGACATGGTTCATCCTCCTTTTGTGAACAACGCTCGTGACACACGGTCACCCACTAAAGTTCTCGTATCAATCACATCTTTGATTGTGATTCCGCTGAAAAACCACCGTATTCTGAATGGCCAAAATCTTGCACGAAAAGGCCCTCAGGGTCACATCCTCCATTGCCATTTCCTCACGCCCTGACTTCACCCATCGCCACGATGCTCGTGATATTGCTCCCACGACTCGATGCACATTTGCGCACCGTCACCCTTACTGTGAGCTCACCAGTGCGGGCGAGAACACGGGCGCAGTCTCGTACCGCAGTGGTTTGAGCTCTTTGCGCTTTGCAATGATCTCGTCAATCTGGTGCGTCACCTTTGCAGAGAAGTAGGCTTCACCGCATTGCTGGCAGATTTGCGCGGGAAGGTTTTCGCAGATCAGCCAGTCCCCCTCGACCCGAAGCTCAATCTCGGTGACGCCTTCGTGCAAAGCACCGCTGCAGAAATCGCACAAGTCGTTTGCTCTATCAGTTCTTCTCATTTTCTTTCACCTCTTACGCTTCTTACGGGTCTTGTAATCGGACTCCCACTCGGCGTCATCCGGCTCATAAACTGTGACAATGCGCAGGTTGGGCGCTTGTGGAGATCTGGAACACTTTATGTGTAACGGATCGCCAGACTTGAGCCAGGCCAGAATCAACACTGAAGGGTAAGGCTCGTCGTGCGGTTCACGCTCAATGATCTCGCCCAATGCTAACGCCCTCTCCATCATCACTGCAGTTATGCCACGCTCGCCCATGACCACCCAGGCATGTTTGGTGACACGGTAATTTCGAGCCTTCAGACAAGACCAGATAAATGCCATGTCCATCTCTGCTCAGCCACCTCTGTCACTACGCTCACTTCCGTTTGGGCAAACTCAAGCGACCGACGCGCGCTCTGCGTCATAGACGACCCTCCCTCTTTCAATCTCATCAACGAAGGAACCACCGTCCTGCTTCATGTCCTTGTACTCTTGCGGTGTATAGACAACGATGTCAGCAGCGACCTTCGGTTTCACGAGGAGCGAGACTTCGAGAAGTCGGTCGAGGAACGGAAGGTTGGTCTGTTTGATGACCGCGATGTCGAGGTCGCTCCAATCCCCAACCTGGTCGTGAGCCAATGAGCCGAAGACAATGACTCGCTCTGGCTGGTACAGCGCGACCAGTCGCTCAACCAAACGGTCAAGTTCTGTTCGCAATCGCTTTTTTCTCTGGTCTGCAAATGAGGACATTGTTTGGGGTTCTCCGTCCTTTCCAGGCAATTCTATAGCGTGGCAGACATACGGGTCAACGCTTCTTCATGAAAACCGATGACGACGGCGGCAGGCTTCCCGTATCGTGTGATGAGAACTTCTCCCTTCTCGATTTCCCGGATGAGGGTGGAGATGCCGTTCTTCGCATCGGTGATGGCGTGTGTTTTCAATCTGGCCAGAAATTCCCTTGGACACGCACAAACCCAACTCATCCACATGCGAGACCCGCACCTGTTCTCGCCGCGGCCTATCGGAAGATGCTCTCCTTGTCCTCCAAGACTATCTCCTCGCGCCTTTCGGTTGTTCTCTGTACAGGGTCTACTCCAACTCATCGCCGGGAAGAGGCGGTCGGGAGCGGACGCGCCGGAGGACCTGACCAAGGTGTTCCGGTTTGCCGCGGCGCAGGCGGCTCTGAAAAGCCGACAGGGCTTCCTCACTGGCAATCTTTGTCGCCACCGCGTACAGATAATATTGGTTCATCGAAACGCCCTGTTCCTTTGCATAGTGCTTCACCTTGTCATGAAGTTCCGTGGGCACTCGAATCGACTGGACAGGCATCGTATTTCATTGGCCTCCTCTCATCGTATCCTATGAAGCAAACCACTCGGAGCCACGACCTCAAAGCCAAAGGACGCAAGCTCCGCACCTGCGAAATCCCGTGTGTTCAGTGTAACCAGGAAATCGCAGGCGCCAGCGACGGCACATTCCACCACCATGTTGTCTGCCTCATCGGGCAGGTTGGGTCTCCAGCGAAAGTACACCGCGCACAACTCCGTCCGCAACGCCAGGGAGTCCAGCATCCTCTCGACCTCGTCCTTGCTGAGCATGAAAGCTTCGAGGTTCTCGGGGCGGGTGACCTCGATTCGTATTCGAGAAAAAACGAAGCAGACGCTACAACCCTGACGGGTAGGGAGTCCAACTCCCGAAGCAGATAATGAGACGCCCCCCGTCGTGAGTAGAGCGCCGCGAATAGCACGGAGGTGTCCACGACAATCCGGAATGGTTCGCTGCTCCGTCTCATTGCTCAAGACCGCCATGATGATACTTAATCAAGTGACACAACGTCAAGGAACACAAACAGCGACGAGAATTCACAACCCTTGCCGTCGGGCGGACTCAGCAAGCTCACGACAAGGCAGCACCGGTCTCCATCGTCCGACCAACACAGCCTTCCCCCGGAAAGTCAGGATGACGACCTTCTTCCGGGAGTCCTTTCCTGCTCGGAAGACAAGGCGGCGGCGGGAATCCGGCTCCACCTTTGCCAGGGTCTCGGCGACTTCGTCCAAAGATGGCGCTATCACAGCAACTTCGCCATGCACCAAGCCAACCCATTGCCCCGTGTGGCTCTTGTCCATCTGCTTGTGAAGCCTCCGAGCCGCACGCTGGTTCAGCCGTCGCTCGTCCTCTAACGTGAGCCTCTTCCGTGTCATTGTCGCTTTCTTCATTGCTCTCCCTTCTCTCCGAGTTGAGGGCGCACCGCAAGTAATGTCACCACTGTTCCTTCTCTTTCGCCGTCGGTATACTCAGCAATGCAGATGGAGTCAACATCTTGCGTTGCGCGTCATGACCGCCTCCTCGGCCCCACCTTGCTCAAGTCGATCTCCTCGAACCCCAGCTTGAACGCGGGAGAGGTGTCCTTCAGCCGGTAGTCGTCCTTCTTCGCATCTACGAACTGCGGGTCGGCGATCACCGAATGGACGTCCAACCCCTTCGCGCGCCACTGGTCGAGTGTGAGATCGATCAGGAAGGTGACGGGACCGCCTTTAGAGTTCCAGTATACGTTGTTGTCTGCTTCCAGACTGGGGTCACGCACGAACCGCTTGCCTTCATCGTAGTAGACGATGTTCCTCTCGAACTTCAGACTCGACTCCTTGTCGCTCCTCCCAAGGCAGACCTGGTCGTCGCGTCCCAGGGCGAAGATGTTGTTGACCGCAACATTGTCCTTACCATAGTGAACCGCCAGCCCCCCTGACGCAGTGCGGTAGACGACGTTGTTCTCGATAAGGAGGTTTGAGCTGCCTTCGTCTGGATAGATGCCGCTGGCGCCGATGCCGTCCCACCCGACATCCCAGATGTCGTGAATCAGATTGCCGCGAATGACAGTCCCTGGCGAGACGCCCAGCAGGTAGATGCCGCCCATGTCGCATAGCTTGCCAGGTCCGACGTGGTGCAGATGGTTGTACTCGATCCGATTGTGGTGTGCCTTCGACGGGCCATAGCCCCACTGCCAGCCGCAAGAGATGGCTGTGTAGCTGAGGTCGCGGATCTCGTTGTGAGCGATGACGTTGCTGTCGCTCTGACCGACCCAGACGCCGATGGCGCCGTGGAACACCTTCCCAAGGCCGTGGATAAAGTTGCTGCTGACCTCGTTGCGGCTGGTCTCGACGTTTTCGGACGGTGGGAGGGGACACTCCCCGATCCTGACTCCACCCGCTCCGAGGTCGTGGAGGTGATCCGCAACCACGCGATTATCCTTGCACCCTCGCCGGAACCAGATCCCGTAAGGTCCGAGGTGCGCAATCTCGCATCGCTCAACCGAGCAGTGGCGCGCACCGTCCGCCTGAATTGCGGCGGGAACGGTCATCTCCGCCTGGGCGTCGGAATGCCCCTCCGGCTCCAGAACGTAGCCGCAGTGCTGGAACGACAGTCCCTCAAAATGGAGGTGCTCCACAAACCCCCCCTTGTCCGGATTGCCGGCGAACCGGACAAGCTCCGTCAGCACAGGGGCCACAACTGCCGCCTTACTCATGTCCTCGCCCGGTCGGGGCCGGTAGTAGACCTCGCCGGCGTCGGAGTCGAGATACCATTCGCCCGGCGCATCGAGGGCGGCAAAGACGTTCTCCACGTAGTAGCGTTGCCCTCCCCAGAACGGCCACTTCATGTCACCCGTGAATGTGACCGTGTTGGTCGTCTCGTCCACCGACCTGATGCGCAGCGTCGCTGTCTCCCACCAGAAGAAGACCACGACGTTTGCACCGGCGACGTCATTCCACTGTTTGAGGTCTCCCGCCCCGAAACGAAAGGCGCGTCTGGGGTAGTCTCTCTCCTTCCCGGTCGCGGAATCCACGAGGGGCGCCGCTTGGCCGACGATGCGATAGTGACCCTCGTTTGGGCTGCGGGCCAGCGTCGCCCTCCACCCGTTGACCCAAAGCTCTCGAAACGGCCACTTGCGCTCTTTTGCCTCCGGCACGTTCGCGACCCAGAGACCCTTCGACTGCTCCTTCCACCCGGCGATGGCTCGTCCGCCCGAAATCACCGGCTTCGCGCCCGGCGCGGCCTTGTAGGTGATGGGACACTCCGCCGTGTCTGAGTCCTGCGGCTCAAGCGTGACCGGCTCGGACAGGCGGTATATGCCCGTCTGCACTAACACTGTCACTGGCGCGCCCAATCCGCCATTTGCCTTCAGCTTGCGGATCACGTCCCTCGCGCCTGCGAGCGTCGCCAGCGGCCCGTCCGTTCGCGCGGCGGTTGGTGCAGCCAGCTTCCCCGACCGCGCGTCGCTGCCAGTAGTTGCGACATACAGAACCATCGGCTTGATCGCAGGTTGCGCGACGGCAACGAACCGTACGAGCACCAACGTCAGCGCCCCAATGAGCAAAGCAGCTCTCATATCCTGTTCCTTTTCGCGTCTGCAGGTGGACACCATGGGTGTGCATCATCTAAGGGTCCATGATGTCGTGCGATCATAACCACGGTAGTGAGCTTCGTCAACAGCGACTCCGATGAATGGCATGCGACAGACGCTTCGTGGATTCCAGCTTTGACACAGACTTGGGCCGGTGATAACATGCTGGCCAGAAACAATCCGCGTAGACACATTGCTGGGCGCTGGGCAGGTTTGGGGATTAGACACTGGAGTTGGGTGATTGATTCGTGAGCTATCATTTTGAGTGGGATCCGGTGAAGGCAGAGACCAATCTGCGCAAACACGGAGTATCGTTTGAAGAAGCAACCACAGTTTTCGGCGACCCACTGGCGATGAACATGCCAGACCCGGACCATTCCATTGATGAAGAACGGTTTGTGCTTCTCGGTACGTCCCACAGACTACGCCTTTTGGTTGTTGCATACGCAGAGAGAGGAACACGAACGCGATTGATTAGTGCTCGAGAAGCAACACGACGAGAGAGGAGGCAGTATGAGCAAGGCTGGAGTTAAACACCCGGCAGACCCCGATACAGACCAGGATACCATGCGCAGCGAATATGATTTCTCGAAGGCGGTGCGGGGAGTTACGGCGGCTCGTTATGCGCAGGGAACCAATGTTGTGGTTCTCGATGCTGATGTAGTCCGCATGTTCCCAAACGCGACCGCTGTCAACGAGGCCTTGCGTGCACTTGGCGGGATCATTCGGCAGGCCCAAAGGCCCAAACGCCGAGGCGTCTGACGCGCCGTTTTCCGGAGATGGGGCTGCTTTGTCATCAGGCTGGGGTACCGCGAACCGACCCAATATTGCTATCCAAGCCTCCGGGGTTATCGGATAACGCACTCAGGGTTGCTGAGTAAGGCGTCAAGGGTTATCGGGTAACGCACCCAGGGTTGCTGAGTAAGGCGTCAGGGTTATTGAGTAAGGCTCTGGGGTTATCGAGTAGGGTATCGGGGGCTATAAAGTGACGATTTCAGGTTGCGGAGCAGCCGGCCAGGGTTGCTCCAATACCTGTCAGGGTTGTTGCGCAGCCCTGCCGGGCATCCCGCGCTTAACAAAAAGATTACAAAAAGCCTTTGCAGGCAGCACGCGTGTGGGGACGAGGATACTCTTGCCCCTATCCGCTCGGCTGTCAGGGGTGTCAACGGGCTTTCTCCGCTCCTTCATTGAGCCGTTGGCGGCGGGCCGCCGGCAACGCAGCGGAAGCCGGTGCAGGGAGCGGAAGCGAGGTAGGGAGCGGAGCCTCGGCTGGAGGCGCGGCTGTCCCACTCGGTGAACCCGTAGCCTCCGCCACGAATGGCGCGGTCCCACGGTTCCCATGTCCCGCCGTAGTTGAAGGGGTTCTTGATCGGCGACTGCTGGTAGTAGGTCGGTTCGTAGCGGTCGGCGCACCATTCCCGCACATTCCCCGCCATGTCGAAGAGACCGAAGGGACTGACGTCGCCGGTGAAGGAACCGACCGCAACGATCTTGTCGGTACCGACGTTGGCTTTCTTCGGATCCCAGGCATTGCCCCAGGGATACTTCCGGCCGTCGCTGCCACGGACGGCCCATTCCCACTCCGCTTCGGTGGGCAGTCGCTTTCCCATTGCCTCGCAATAGTAGAACGCCGCGTGCCAGCCAACGAGAACAGGCCACTTCTCGCGACCGGGGATCACTTTCAACTCTCCGGTTGACCGGTCCTGCACGACTCCGGATTCGGGCCAGGTGACCTTCGGAAGGTCGCACGTGCCAAGACGATCCTTCAGGGGTTTATCTTTCCACTTCGCATTGAAGAAGGCGACGTACTGGGCGCAGGTCACTTCGAACTTGTCCATCCAGAAGCCGTCCACCGTTACTTTGTGGGGCGGACGCTCATCAGGACGGTCCGGTGCGTCCGGGTCGTCGGCGCCCATGACGAACTCGCCCGGGGGAACCCAGACCTGCGGACCCTTGTCGGCGGGGAAGACGCGCTCGGAGGCCGCCGGAGCGACAGCAGCCAGACCGAACGAGGCAGCGAGCATGGCAATACCACTCACGCCCCCGTAGGATAAAGATCCAGCTTTGTCACGTCGGCGGGCGGCAAGCCGACAGGTCACTCCCAATGGACAAAGCTGGAGCTTTATCCTACGGGGGATTGAGGATATGAGTCTCATGTTCATTTGCTCCCTCCTTTCGTGGAGATAAGAATAGCCGCTACTTTGCCGGTGAACGGCGGGACGTTGACTTTGGCGATGCCGTCGCTCACGGAGGGTGCTGGCAAGGCTTGAGGCTCTGCACCGCCGGTGATGAGCGTGGCGCCTCCCGCCTGCGACAGACCGTGAGCTTTCAGGTCGAGGGACAGACTGAACGCGTCCTTCGTCTGACGCAGATCGAAGACGGTCAGCAGCGTCGCTGTCTTGTCACGTCGGACGAACACCCGTGAGAAGAATCGGTCGGGTAGACCAGACAGCCCGATCTGGTCGCGGAAGTCTGTCTTGCTGTTCAGGTCGTCGCGAAGCGTATTCCGCAGAACGAGAACGGCCTTCTCCTCCCGCAATGCCGGGCCTAACTGCTCGTCCGGCCCGCTGAGCGCATCACTGACCCCGTAGTGATCGAATCGTCCGCCATACAGGTAGACGTAACCCAGAAACTCCGGCCAGGTCGGGTCTTTCAGGACTCCGTCCAGCAAGTCCGCGCGACCACCGAAGAAGTTGATGCAGCCGCAGAAGAGCGGGTAGTCGGGGTGGGTGTAGCGGTAGAGCGCCGGTTCGGAAAAGGGGCCGAGGTGAAACGTGGTCAGGCTGTGAGTCCCATGCACCATCAGGCGGTCCCAGACGAATTCCTGACAGATGGCGTAGTCCGCGTCGGTCCCCTCTGCCAGACGCTTGTAGAAGTCGAGCAGCAACTGCGACTGACCGGCAGGGCGGTCGTGGCCGTGCTTCAGGTTGAAGCACGGGCAGCAGTAGGGACCCGTGGAGTCGAGGTAGCAGGCGTCCAGCTTGTATTGTTTGCGCCAGCGGGTGGCCATCCAGTCAAAGCAGAAATCCATCCATCCATTGGCTCCCCAGCAGTTCCACCAGTAGCCGTCAAGGTAGCAGGCTTCGCCTCCACCGGCATGGTAGCCGCCGTCGGGTGCGATCTTGCAGGCGTCGAGCCAACCCCCCTTGAAAGGATTGGCGTCGGGCAGGGGAACGTCGGGTGGGATCTTCTGACGATATCGCGCCTGACCGGCAAACCGCCCCAGGGCGGGGTCGCCGGTGGTGAGGTTGTGGTAGAAACCGAGATGTCCACCCAGCTCGTGGATCTTGTCCACGGCGCGCTTGAACTCGAAGAAGGAGCCTGCGTAGGGGTTCGGGTAGGGGAAGGCGGCGTATCCCATATCGCCGCCCGTCATGTTGCACCACTTCTGAAGATAGGTCAGCCCGAAAGGCTTGCCCCGAAGAACCGCATCCGGCAGGTCGTTCCAGGTGTATGTGCAACGCCCACCGCCGGACTCGGACCAGCCGTTGCACTCACGCAACCACTTCGGGAGTGGTCGTGGCTTGAAGGTCCCGTAGAACCATTCCCGGTAGCGGTCCGCGCTCCAGTGCCAGTCGCCCGAGTGCACTCCGACGGAACAGGGCCCGGGCTGCCACTTCTCTCCGGGCCACAGATACGACCACCGAGTGACCGCCAACTCCAGCTCGCCATTCGACTGATCATTGGACGCGTCGAAGCGCGTGTCATACATCGGGTCCTTGTCGTGGCTCGCCACATACAGACCGCCCCGCGTTCCCGACAGGTCCATCCAGGTCATGGAGAGCCAACTGGGGGAGTAGCGACCACTGAGGTAATCCCGGTCGAATCCCCGTTCGGTGCTCAGCATGTAGGAAGGCATCTTCGGCAGATTCGCGGCCGGGGACGGCACGAGGAGTCCGCATATCTGCGGGATTGCCAGCGACTGTTTGCTGTCGCTGTCGTCCACCCGCAGGCCGTGCAACAGCGGGAACGCCACGCGGTGCACCACGACCGATCTGCTGGGATGGGAAGTCACGGTGTTGTTGAGCGTCAGTTCCCATTGGCTGATCTCACTGTCCGCGGGAAGCGTCACCCGCACCTCCACTTCGACTCCGCAGGGGAAGCGATGCCGCTGGAGGAGGGACCCCTTTTCCACCTTGCACTCCTGGCACGTGCCCGCGTTCGGTCGGAGAACCTGCACGTCGTCTTCGCTGAAGTGCAGCGGCTTCGTTTTGAACATGACCGTATCCAGCGAGAATACCGGCGCCCCTTGTTGCCGCGGGCGATATTCCGTCCGGGTCACCTTGTTGGTCACGGTGACCAGATCGCCGGAGAGTGCGTTGAAAGTGAAGGCCACCTTGTTGTTCTCGAGGGAAATTAACTTGCCGGTATCCCCCGCAACCGCGACGGAGTCGAACGGCAGCTCCCTGCCCGGAGAGAGATAGAGGAGCCTGTCGCCATTTCTGACGACCATCCCGATGGACACATTGCCCACCTGTTGGAAGGCCTCCGGGACCGCAAGGTGAATCGGAGCCGTCTTCCCTCCGCCAATCTCCACCTCGGCCATCGGCGAGAAGCTTCCCGCGCGGGACTTGAGTTGCAAGCCCACCGAGACCGTCGCGGATTGATCGGTCAGGTTGGTTGTAGAAGCGTTGATGAGGGCCGAACCTTCCGGGTTCCGCTGAATTAGCAGGTTCTCAATACCCAGCGGCCGGTCGCCCAGAATGAGACGGCCAAAATGCGCCGGCTGGTGGTAGCCGCCTGCGGGCAGGTGCGACCATGTCTGCCACTCGCCCCCTGCCGACGCGTCGTTGCGACAGAGGTTGAAGCCAAGAACCTTGCCGGTCGCAGGCTGAACTCCCAGCGTGGCAAAGGGAATGGCGATCTCCAACGCCCATTTCCCTTGACCTCGCGCGGCCGCCACTTCCCACACGCCGTTCCAGCCCTTGTCCATTCGCAGGCCTTCGTACTGGGCGCCGAGGGCGTTTGCCACAAACTGGTAGTAGTCGGCGCCGCCCGGCTGGGGCGAAACGAACAACTCGGTGGAGTCATCGCTGTAAACGGGACCGTCATGGTCTCGCACGGTCATCCTGGGCTTGACGGACTTCGACGTGACCACGACTCCGAGATACAGCGCCTCCGCGGTGTAGCCGATTCGGAATGAGGTTGGATCGGCAGGAAACCCGCCTCCGGCAATCTGCATGTCCTGCACCTCGACACACCCGGCCCAGGCAGGCTCATCCAACTTGCCGTCCAGCGCGATCTTCCCTGTCATGGGGCTGGCGCAGACCGTTGAAGGGCCAGCAGGGAACTCCCACTTCGACTGCGCGCCGATTGTCTCCCTCAGTTGGACACTCCTAAACTGACGCTCCACCTCTTCCTCACCGAGGGGAAAGGCGTAGACCTTAAACTCATCATAGGCACTGCCGCCGCCTCCGATAGTCAACTTGGTGATCGTCACCGGAAGTCGTTCTTTGGGGCGTGTCGTCACGGCGATTCGTTTCCCGTCCACGAACAGTTTGGAGGTTCCATCCTTTGCCCAGGTGAATACAAAGAACCGCCACTGGTCCTGCTTCCAGTCCGGCAGCTTCAGCATGAAGTTGTCCAGGTTGTTGCCCTGAGCGCTGTGGTAGTTGTAGAAACCTTCCGACATAGTCTTTGGATAGCGCCAGAAGGCGATCTTGTCATCCCCGCCCGCGCCCGACTGCTGGTACGCGTCGAAGAAGGTGTTCCAGTTTTCGCTCGGCTTCTCCGGGTCCCAGTCCACGGGTTTCACCCAGAAGCAGACGGAGCCTTGGCTGACGGAGAAGCAATCACGAATGGGGAAAGTGATCGCAGTGTTCCGTGCAAGCAGCGCCTGGCCTTTCACGCCCTCCACGAAGGTGACTTGCTCATTGCCGGACTTACGGACTTCACCCTCGCTCTTCCCGTTCGCAATCTCGGCGGTGAGATTGCCTTCGAACGGCAGATGGAACAGCAACCCCGATTCGCCAGCGCGGGAGTGGCCTCCGGTAAGCCACACAGCGACAGACAGGCACAGGAGCTTTGGAAGAATTGGTCGAACACGCGCATTGCCCGCAATAGACAGGTTGAGTTGCATGATGGCGCCTCCTTCACCACACCGGGGCGACCCGGGCGAAGTGACCAACTCCAACCAAACCATAGCCTCAATGGCAAATGCGGTCTTGCGTTGGAATCACCCGGAACCCGATGGGCCGGCACGATAGCATGGCATCTGAGGGATCGTCAAGGGACTGGCGGCACGTCTGCTTTCTGGCCAATGACTACGCAGTCCTGTGCTGTGATAGAATAGCGCCTGTCTCCCGGATCGCAAAACATCCCGTTGCGGGACAGGAGCACCATACTGCTGTGACAATGGAGCTGCGAGCATGATTGAGATGACGACACAAGAACGGTTCAAGCGCATGTATCAGCATAAGGAAGCAGATCGTGTCCCGATGCTGGGCGGTCCCTGGGGAACCACACTGGAGCGGTGGCGACGCGAGGGGATGCCGGAAGACGCCGACTATGTCGAGTACTTCGGGTTGGACCGCGTCGCCGGCGTCGGGGGAGATATCAGCCCTCGCTACGAGCACCGAATAGTCGAGGAGACCGACGACTACATCATCACCTTCGACTCCTGGGGCACCACCTCGAAGAACTGGAAACACGCGGCGTCCACGCCCCACTGGCTTGCGCGAACCATCGTTGATCGCGAGTCATGGTAGAAGGCGAAGGAGCGTATGGTCATCGGGCGGGATCGCGTCAACTGGGATCACCTCCAGGCGAACTATCGAACCTGGCGCGAGAAGGGATGCTGGATCGTCGGGGGACTCTGGTTCGGCTTCGACGTGACTCACGCCCGCATCATCGGAACCGAGCAACTGCTGACATGGATGATTGATGATCCCGAGCTGGTAGTGGATATCTTCACGACCGAGTTGGACTGCAGCCTGCAAATGCTGCAGATGAGCTGGGACGAAGGATACACTTTCGACGGGATCGGGTGGTGTGATGATATGGGCTACCGCAACGGTACCTTTTTCTCCGTCGCTACTTACCGCGAACTGCTCCAGCCGGTACAACAGCGGGCCATTGACTGGGCGCACGCGAAGGGCATCGTGGCCCATCTGCACTCCTGTGGCAATGTGAACGCCCTCATGCCCGAGTTGGTGGGGATGGGATTGGACGCTCTCAACCCGCTGGAGGTGAAAGCCGGCATGGACCCGGTTCACCTCAAGGAGACTTACGGAGACAAGCTGGTTCTCGACGGTGGGTTGAACGCCATGCTGTGGGATGACATTGACCGGATCGAGGTGGAGATTCGTCGTTTGCTCCCGGTCCTCAAAGAGAATGGAGGTTATGTCTTCCGCGAAGACCACTCCATCCCGGACAGCGTGAGCCTCGACAACTACCGGCGCATTCTCCAGGTAGCCAAGGAACTGGGAAGCTACGACTGACCCGGTTGCGGGGGATGCCCACACGACCGTCACCTCGCAGAGATCGCCCCAACGCCTCGCGCAACTCGCGTCAGTTCAGGTCTGGATGAACGGTCTACTTCAGCGGAGGCTCGAAGACGTCGAAGGCTCCCACCACGACCGGTCCGTCGCCCCGGGCGACCAGCTTGACCGTGTGCGGGCCGTTGGTCAGGTTCTGCGCCAAAGTGAGGCGGAACTTCGCTTTGTCTCCCTTGAAGTCCACGCGGCTGGCGGTGCAGCGCGTGACGTCGAACGTGAAGCGGTCGCCCGTGCGGTTCATCGCCGAGTCACGCCACAGGTCGGGCTCGAGGATGATCTGACCGGACTCACTCGTCCATTGCTGCTTTGCGTTCCCCTTGCCGTCGGCGCCGGTGACACTGCCCACCAACTCGAAATCGCCCGTGTCGCTGGTCATCGTGAGGGTCCAATTCTGCGGCACGACGTTGGTTCCGAGTGTGAGCATGTGGGGCGCGCGGTCGCGCGGGGGATTGGGTGGAGCAAGGGCATTCTTCGGGTCGGGCTGAATGTAGCCGGCATAGAAGGCATCCGCCCGGTCGGCAGGTTTACCGTCAACAAACACGTCTGCGGTGCCGCTCCCGGGCGACCGCCAGCCGATCAGGTCAATCCGGTTCCCGGTGAAGGTCACCGTGAGTGCGCTGTCCTTGCGGCTCGTGGTCAGCCCTTCGCCTTCGCTGGGCGACCATTTGCCTCGAGCGCGCACCGCCTTGCGATCGGTCGGAGCCACTCGCCTTTCACGCGAGCGAGGGTCGTAGGCGAAACGGTGCGGCCGGTTGAAATGCCGGGCGATGTTCATGTTGGTCATCTTCGCCGCGTAAGCCGTCTCATGCACGGAGTCGGCGAGCAGGGATTCGACGCTGAGGTTGTTGTCCACCATGTACTGAGTCATCTCAAGTCGGTTCTCGACGAGTTCCACGCCGTACTTCTGACACATCGCCCGCATGGCAGCCGGGTCCTGGTGGCTGTTGGCAGCGTCCGGCTGGCCCCACAAGGGCAGGTGCGGCTTGCACCAATGCAGCGTGCCGACGACAATGTCGGCGGTGGTGTGCTGCCGCAAATCCACGATCACCTTCTCCAGGTCCTCGGTCTTCCCATAGTTGTAGAGGAGAACCACATCCGGCTGGTCGGGGACGACCAGGTGGCGCGCCCAGCCGCGAGTGAAATGGTACGAGGTGGAGTTGCCCGCGGTCTTTTTGTAGACGACCTTCGGCATGTTCGGAAAACGCGGGCGGAGCATCTCCACCAGTGCGCTGCCGTCGCCAAGGCCGTTGGTGAAGCTGGAACCGATGGCCCAGATGAGCAGCGGTTGGTCGGGATCGAACCCTCGCTCCAGCTTCTCGACGGTCAGCGCCATGTTCGCGCCATCGGTCGGGCGTGGAGACGCCTCGTACTCCGGCGCCCCGCCGGGAGGCGCTATCACGGCCCCGTTAGCCGCACCCACAACGGAGGTCATCGCAAGGCCGAGCAGAAGTCCCAAGGCTCTCACCTGTATTTCCCCTCCTGCGAGGATAGTGTTTTCATCGTGCGCAGTAAGAAACCTCACATGAGGTATTCTCGCCGATCCGCCTTCTTCCTCCAGCGCTGAGGGGACGGTAGCAATCGTCTCATAGTGCCTCACCCACCTTTTACGAACACCGGGTAGATGGGCACTTCCGGGTCGCACGCCGCGACTTCATCGCCACGCCATGTCAACCGGAATTCACGGCGACTGACCGGCATGACCTCGGTAGTCTCGCGGAGGGGCAGGTCATACGCGAGTTCGAGGGCTGCGCCCGCAGGCACGTCGCGGGAGGAAACGATTAGGTAGTGCCCCTCCCAACGCAGAGGCAGTGGGTTTCCCCAGGCTTCCAATCGCAACGTCTCCCGTGGTGCCCAGCCGGGAACACGGAGGCGCACCTCACTGCGCTGCTTCGGCTCCACGATCAAGCGACCCTTCTCCGACCGACGTGTCTGCACCGTCGCCCACGGCGTTTCAATGTCGAAGTGCAGATTTACTGACACGACGCCCTCCGCAGACCGGGTGACCACGTGCTGATAGATATCCGCCAGAGAGTGCGTGACGGCGGCAAATACGTCGAGAGTTGAGCCTTGACCGAAAGGATGGCTGTAGACGCCCCACGCTCCATGCTGCCGCGGGTTGTTCTCGTCCACGGTTTGCGAGGGTAGCAGTCGAGCGCGGACGAGCCGTTCCACATCGTCTAACAACTCCGTGTGCCCGGCGCGCAGCGCGAGCCATAGGGCGAGTTGGGCGACGTCTCCGCAACTGGCATGCTCACCGACTGGGTCGCCCTTCTCGTCGGGGAAGCGCGTTTTTCCCAGGTCGTGCGGAGTCCAGCCGGATTCGGTGATGTTGTGTCGCCAGAGCGAGTTCATGTAGGTCGCCGTCACGGCCTCAACGTATTCGCTCTGACTCGTGAGCAGACCGAACAGCAGCAGACCCCGCAACGTTCCGAGGTAGGAATGATTGTGTCCGACGTTGTTTGGATCAACGATCTCTGCGCGCACCGAGCCGTCGGGATTGACCGTGTTTGCGAGATGATGCCGGGCGATGCGCTCGGCCACGTCGAGGGCGAGACAGTCCCCCGTCGCCTCGTAGAACCACACAACGGCTTCCAGCGCGCGTCCGCTGTTCGCCGTCCCGTCGAACCAGGGCTTTCCCGGCTTCTGGTCATGACTCGGGTCGTCCGTGTGCGGGACCTTGCCCCAGCAGACCAGTCGAGTGAAATCGAACCGTCCGTCAGATTGGAGACAGCGATCCATCGTCTTCAAAAGGCGATGGCCGGTCTCCCGCGCCCAGGCGCTATCGCGGAATCGTACCAAGGACGTGACCGCCAGCAAACCTTCGCGGAAGTTGTGCGGGTTGATGCGCGCCTTTTCCTTCAGCCATTCTACGGAAGGATCATTCATCAACAGTGCGTCCGGGTTCCCCATCAGCCGGTGCAAGTTGCGCAACATCGCCGCCTCGATCTCGGCCGGGATAGCAAAACCTGTCGCGTTCTCAAGACGCAGCATTGCGTCCCACCATCTTCCGGTGTCATGAGCGACCTCGTACCCGCCCGTGGGCATCAAGTCCTCGTCGGGGTCCAACCAGGCAATATGACACTTCCCGGCAAGTGTCAGTAATTCTTCCATACTATGCATCAGTCAACTCCAACGTGATGTTCGCGTTCGTTTCGCTTGCCCTTTCTTTCATCACGAACCCAGGCGTGAATGCACGGGGAGGCTTCTATGCGAAGGGCGGGAACTCGTAGGAGGGGCGATGGACGTGGCGCTTCAGCCCGAGGTGGAGGTGTGCCTGCGCGGAGGGTCCCAGGCGAACCGCCACGTGGCGACCATTGATCTGCACGCTGTCGCTATCCAAGCCTTCAAGCCGGGCGGTCGTGAACTCGTGTTCGCCGAAAGTACCGGACTGGATCAGCACCGCGCGGGACGCCACCACATCGGTGTTCACCAAGATGAGACTGACGCTGTCTCTGCTGACCTCTTCGACCAGGGCGGCCACGTGCTCCGGCAGGCCCGTCCGACGTGTTTCCGGA
>MNXM01000080.1:18954-28768 GCA_001872605.1 Armatimonadetes bacterium CG2_30_59_28
GGATCGAAGTAACGCACGGGTGCGTGGAGCAAACCGCCGTTGTAGATGGCCGCTGGTGAACCCGTGGTCATCTGGACCAGCCCCTCAGGGACCACCGGGTTGAGGGCGTGGAAGTGGTAGCATTCCCGCTTCTCGGGATCGGTGTCGTCGTTCTCCAACCGGTCGAGTTTCTCGCAGATGCCCGCATACGTGGACTCGATCATCTGGTCCGGATAGCCGGGATTGCGTCCCTCGATGAAAGCGAACCACGCCGTGGGTGGGCAGACGCCGGCCTTGCCCATATACCAGCGCGGGTTCAGGTTCTGAAAGCCCTCGCGTTCGGGGAAGACTTCGTCCAACCGGGCCAGATCCTGGGCGCTCTGGCTCAGGCAATAGAGATGGATATAGTAGAGAGGATCGGGGCAGCGGTAGTCGAACCACCCTTGGTCACCGTGTCGCGCGGGCACCTTGACGACTTCGTCCTCCTCCTTGCGGAGAGACCAGAGCAGGTCCAACTGTGAGCGGCACAGGTCCAGATAGGAGTCGTCGCCGGTAAGCAGCATGGCACAACCTCCCTCCACACACGCCGGCTCGACGATGTTGCGCGCCCCGTGGGGCCAGCGCCAGCCATAGTACCCACCCCACCACTTGCCATTCATCAACTCCCCAATCTGACCGCTGGGGCCGATGTTGTCCGGCACGATGCCGCCGTTCTGGTCGCGTCGCTCCATCCACACCCGGATGTAGTCCAGCACCCAGTTCTTGTATTTCTCCTCGCCGGTGTAGAGATAGGCGTTGGTAACCAGGCTTGTCGCGCTCAGATTGAGGGGGACGTCGCCGCGGGTCATGCGTTCGTTGATGAGATTGAGCACCTGGGCGAACATCGCATCATCGGTCCAATCAACTTTGACGAAAGGGTCTGTGCTGTCCACCCCCGGGATGTCCTCGTAGGGGGACAGGTAATCACACAGGATGGGGCGGTGATAGGACCAGTCCTCCGGCGTCGTCACCGTGCGCGGCCCGTGGCTTCCGTTGAGGGGCGAGCGCAGCATCCGGTGGTCCGCATCCCAGTTGGGTGCTAGGGGATCCTCGCCGATATACATGTCCGCGTAGCGCAGCGCGCGTGCGCGGTCCATAAAGTGTTGAGGGTCCGCCAAGGCCAGATAGTAGATGTAAGTGTAACTCTCACTGTGGTGGAACCAGTCGTAGCCAACCGCGAATTCTCGGTCAACGGTGCCGAACTGCTCGAACTGCCACGTAATCGCGTTCCACTCCTTGCGCGCCAGGTCGTGGACGTGCTCCCCGCCGCCCAGCAGGTAGAAGAGCGGGTAGGAGAGGAAACTCTCATAGCCGTTGTCGGTCCCGTCCATGCTGGTCCATCGAGTGCGCCAGATAAGAGTGCCATCGGGCCGCGTGCTCCGCTCCGCGAAGGTCACCGCGGCCCGGTTCATCAGGTCTATGAGTTGGCGCTGCCGCACCGCCCAGTTGGGCGGATTCCTGCGCCCCGTCACTTCAATGGTCTTGATCTCGCCTTGCATCTTTGATGATGTGGACATGAAACAATTCTCCTGTCTTACAAGATTGAAGCTCCTATACTCGCTGCACCGCAACCCCGAGCAATGCTGCCGTCATTCGGCAATCCGCATTTGGACGGTGGGGGGACAAGAGAAGGAACAGCAGAGGGTCTTCTTCGACTGCTGGGGATTGTCTGAGTGGCAGCAAGATCAAAGATGCGGCCACGCTCTCCACTCCAAGAGAAGGGCGGCGCTATTCTCGCTCAGTTGCCTGGGACACCGCGGCGGAATCTGCGTTACGGAGAGTCGGCACCATCTCCCCGGCGCTGGCGCGCAACTCCTCGATGGAAATGGTCTTGCCCTGACGGCGCATGAGGTCAGCGCAGATCACTTGGATGTCGTAGTTGAACTTCCGGGCCAGTTCGTCGCGAGCGCGGCGGACTTCGGCAACAATGGGATCATCACACATCGGTATCACCTCCCATGAGTTCCTCAGGTGTGCAAACCGATGGTAACTCGTACCCACAGTGGGCACACACGTTAGCCACTTGTTTCAATACCTGGGCATTGGCGATGTGACGACAGTTCCAGGTCAAAACATAACCCACACCTGCAACCGTCGCAACCGCCACGTGCACCGCATCACCTGCTGCCTTTGGCGGGATAGCTCCAGACTGCACCAACTCCTCCGCCAATTGGCTGACGGTGGGAGTGATGGGCAGCTTCGGCAGCGTATGCAGAATCGCTAACCGGCGAGCGGCCTGATCCGCGTCTCCTTTGGACGCCTCATCAACCACCTGTTGGGAAACCGAACAAGAGAAGAACTGCCGCCGGTCGGCCCACCAGTCACGTGTAATCTGCTGGTGCCCCGCGATGATCAAGTCACGGCTCGGATCCGAGACCATGTAGCTCACTATGGTGGTTTCAAGATAGACGGTTTCCATTGCACTCACGTCAGCGCCAATCCAGAGAAATGACACCATCCAGGCATCGTTCCACCTGATCCAATCTTCATGCTGAGGTCAGCGGTCAGCTCAATGATACATGCCGGCTGATACTACGTCAATTCAGCGCACGACATCATCCGCGGAGGTCCCGGGTTGGTCAGGGAGGCGGGAGGAAAGTATCTGCTTCGGTGTGGCTTGGGGAATCAGTCGCCACATCTCTGGAAAGCACCGCCGTCATTCCGCAATCCCAAATCCGCAATTTGCTGATGGGGATCAGAGAAAGAACAGCAGAGCGCCCTCTTCGACTGCTGAAAATTATCAGAACGACAGCAATATGAAAGATCAAAGAGGCGATCCCTCTGTCGGCCTCACTCTCCGAAGAGTGATGGATGACGACGCGACTCTCAGTCTTGTCAGTCTTGGGCAATTCCGATGACCATGCCCTCATTCTGCAGGTCGCACCACGCGGTTTCGAAGTGGTCGATGGGGAGTTCCAGGTAGTCGCCTATGGCGGGGTCCATCACGGTGATGGTCTCGGAGCCTATATCGCAAACGACGACGGCGTGCGCGGTTCCGGACGGGTGCCAAAGAAACGCAATAACCGGTTCATCCCCACGCACCAGTTCATCAAGTTCTTGCAGTCCACTAAACTGCCGAAACGCAAAATCGATGCCGGAATCGGTCAGACCTTGGACGGCGAGGTCCGCGACCGTGCCCGCGCTCCGCGTGCCACACATCTCGAGAGCTTCCTCCTCGGAAACATGCCGTCCGTGATGGGCCAACACGGCTCGAACGCAGGTAGGGAGACAGGTGACGCTATTCGGTTGTCGAAGACGCGGTATCTTCAGCATTGAGTGAGTGCAGCAGTTCCATTATCGAGGTGCTTCGTGCCCCATCCACTTCTCCGTCAACGGAGCAGGAAACGTACCCGTAAGTACCCCGACGGCCCTTGATCCTGATATTGAGCCTCCAGCCATCGTCCACCCACACTGGGTCGTCCACACACACGGCATCGCCAAGATTGTGGAGAGCGTAGAGGACAGCCTTTTTCTTCAGTTCCTCACTCGAAGGCAGAGGCCGCACCTCAATCGCCGCCCAACCCCCAAGCCGGCAGCCGAGCAAGTTGGCCGTGGAGCGTGGAATAACAATGCCGTGCTCCGTCACCGGCAGCGTCACAGTTGCCATTAGTTATCACCTCTGGGCTGATTATATAAAGCTTGCCTCTTGTCCGTCAATACGGCGGCGGTCTCGGGGGGCTGGGGGGGATTAGGAATGGCCCATGACCGTTCGGCCACCACATCTGTGGACAGTGCTGCCTTCATCCCCAATTCCACAATCCGAAATCCGCATTTGCATGGTGGGGGACAAGAGAAGATACGCAGCCACATGTTGGAGAGGAACCAATCAGTCTTGACAGTCCTGTGTCCGGAGGCCATTTGCCAAACTACTGTAACCACTGGATATGGCATGGTCGCACGGTCGGCAGCCGGTTTGGTCTTTGGCATCCAAGCGCGCGCCATTGACGGTCAGTACCTGAGCTATCTGGTCGTGCCCCTTATGCGCCGCGAAGTGAAGTGCTGTCCACCCTCGATTATCAGCCGCCATTACATCGGCCCCTTCTTGAACAAGGACTTTGGCCACTTGTGTGTGGCCTCCTGAGGCTGCCAGATGGAGCGGCGTAACACAGCCGACGGCTTCGGGGTTAACGGAAGCCCCAGCGTGCAGAAGAACTTTTGCACAGTCCGTGTGACCCATACCTGCCGCCAAGTGAAGTGGCGTTTGGTTTAGCAAGTCCCTCGCCTCCGCAAAAGCCCCCTCCCGTAGCAGGAGGTTGACACATTGTGATGACCCATTCATTGCGGCAATGTGTAGCGGCCGCATCCCGGAGGTACTGACAGCGTTTGAATCAGAACCTGCCCGAATCAACGCCACGGCGACCTCAACGAAATCACTCGCGACCGCATAGTGTAGAGGCGATCCCCCACCAATGCGGTCTGTGACGTTTGGTTCAGCCCCTTTCTCCAGAAGTAATTCGACAATCTTGCCGTGGCCCTCACGAGCGGCATGGTGGAGCGGCGTACACCATTCGTCATCCCGCACGTTGACGTCGGGTAGACGACGTAAGAGGGACCTTTTCAACCCTCGCCTCATCCCGTCGATGTTGCCTTCCTTGGCAAGCATGTGAAGCCCTTGTTCCATGGTTCTACTCCTTCCATCCGTCGATTGCCTTCGCAACGGTAACTGCGTTGTATTGGGATGTGCAGCTCTGGCTCAACCACCGCTCGAAATATCACCAAACGCCGCCCCACGCTATTCTTTTCCGACGGCGGGGCATTCCAGAGCGCGCCAAAGAGGAGCGTGCGCTTCAGCCTGAACGTGACGTGGATCCGTGTGCCGTGGAGCCTGATTGGAACAGCAGGTTCACCACGGGAGCATAGCCACTGGCGTAGTCCAGCGGTGTACGGCCTTGGTGATCTTCGGCGCTCGGGTCTGCTCCCTTCTCCACCAACAGACGGACCATGTCGTGATCGCGGTCCTGAGCCGCCGCGTGCAACGGTGTTACGCCATACATCCCTCTATCAAGATTCACATCCGCGCCTTGTTGTATGAGATACTCAATCACCTCTCGTTCGCCATAAGACACTGCCCAATACAAAGGTGTGTGTCCATCACTGTCAACGACATTTACTCCCTGAAGTTCCGTGGCCATTAGCCGCTTGACAACGTCACAGTGACCGTTCCGTGCCGCAGCATGTAGAGGAATTCTACCCCGAGAGTTTGCAATGCTGGTGTCAGCTCCGTTGTTAATAAGCAGCTTGACGATGTCGGTGCGGCCCTCGCAGGCACCGTAGTATAGAGGAGTTTTCCCGTCCGCATCCCTCGCATTGATGTTGGCGCCCTTGTCCAGCAAACGTTTGGCAATGCCGGGGCTATTCGCCCAGACCGCCCAGTGCAGCGGCGTGCATCCTCTAAGCTGACCGTAGGCGTCTTGCAGCTCGAGGTTCGCATTGCTTTCGATAAGCAGAGCTGCAACATCGAATTTCTCCCGCCTGATAGCTTCGTGTAGAGGTGTTGCCCCGTCACTATCTTGGTGGTCAATCTGAGCACCCCGCTCAAGAAGAAGTAGGATCACATCGCCGTGTCCCATAAGAGTGGCACTGTGAAGCGAGGTCCAACCACGTTCGCTCTCCGCGTTGATCTCAGCTCCGTTGTCGAGGAGCCACCTAACCACTTCACTATGACCGGCGAATGATGCAAGGTTTAGCAAGGTACCGCTGCCTGCATGGTGCGCATTCACATCTGGCCTACGGCGGAACCGCCCCCGCAGCAGCCTTTGAAGCCTTGCCAAGTTCCCCTTCTCCACCGCTTCACACAATCGACAGTGCATTAGAATTCCCTCCAATACGCCACGGGAAATGGGGGATCAGGTTTTCTCTTTTGATTCTGTCACACCCTGACTTACCCGAGGATTCGGAATCCGCGACTCCCATCCCCCGCCACGCTATGTTGCGCTCATGATTCCAGACACTCCCCGCTGCCACTATCATCGCAGCAGCGTCCACGTGTTGTATGCACATCTCCTCCAGTGCCTGTGACCCTAATTCGAGAGGTCACCTAATGCGACGAACGTCCCCCTCTCTGATTTCTTCGCGCGCCGTGGCAATTCCCGAAAGAAAGGTTGCATCGTGCTCAAGGCGATAGTCAAATCAACCGCACAACCCCTCCGGCGGGTCTGGCTCTATGCTGCCAGTCGCTCTTCCACGCGCTTCCGCAGGATCACCAACTCATCTTTGTTGAAGTTATCCAGCGCAGACAACAGCACGGACAGGGGGATCTGGAGTTTGACCACTGGATCGGTCTTCGGCAGGTTTTCTCGCAACAACTGACCCAGTTGTTGAGCGTCGTCCCACACGTCCGCTGCGCTCATAACCTTAGCCTTCGGCTCGTGGGCTGTCTTTCGTTTCATCCGTTCTCCCTCCCCCGTTTTGCCATTTCATAGACTTGGCTGATAAAGGGCTTCCCGTAATGCGTTCCTTTCCTTCGACAGTCCTCCAACCGCGCCTGCAATTCCTCTGCCGGAATCAGCCCGCCTTGCACTGCCAACAATAGAACACCCGGAAACCCAGAGATTTTCGCACGCGATTTCTTTGCGATTGCTCGTGCCGCCAACTCGTCCAGGAGCAACAGGTCATTCTGATGCTCCGGTCGGAGAGCCAAGACGATTGCTTGTGCTTCCCCGAGATGGTGCTCTGAATCCCGTCGTTCGTTTCCGGGTGCCGCGCAATCTGCCTGGGAGGCTTTCGGCACGGTTCTCTTCGGCCGGTGTCAGTTCCACCACTACCAACCTAGGCGAGGCTCCCCGGACTTCTTCTTCCCATCCGTGATGCGTCAGTTCGACAACACAGCCGGTTGGCACGTGTATCTCTGCCAGGATTTGGGTTAGAAGAGCCAAGCTGTCGGACTGGAATGCTGAAATCAGCGGCCCAGTGTCGCTGACCGCACTGGTCATTCCCGGCAACCGCATTGTCTTTGGTTCGATGGCAGGAAGCACTGCTTGCTTCTTCATATCGCCACCAATTATACCCCTTATACCCCTCTTCAAAATCGTGTCCAGCGCGGCTTTCACGTCCACCGACAGGCCCGGAGTTCGACACTACCACGACTCTACTCCGCTCCGTCCGGCAAGAAAAGCCCTTAACCGCAGAGCACGCTGAGACCGCAGAGATTTTTGTATGGGTTTTGAAACCTGAAGCTCTACGATTAGCACCGGTCGCAGTCAACCTGCACGCGCCGTTCACCTCAGGGATAGCAGGGCCAGGTCCTCTTTCGCCATTCTGTTACAGCCTGACTTGTCCCATCCCAGGTCTTTCGTGATACTGCTGCCATGATTCCAGGCACAACTCGCCGCCGCTGCCGTTGCAGTAGCGTCCACATGTTGTATGCGCATCTCCTCCAACGTCACGTTGGAAACGTTCAACCGCGAAGTCCTGTCAGGAGTCTTTGTCAGTCTCCGGTGTCTGTGACACTAATCCGAGAGGTCACCCAGTGCGACAAACTTCCCCTGTCGGATTTCTTCGCGCGCCTTGGCAATTCCCGAAAGAAAGGTTGCATCATGCTCAAGACGATAGTCAAACCAGTCGTCATCATCATGAAAGCCGATGACGACGGCGGCAGGCTTCCCGTATCGTGTGATCAGGACTTCTTCCTTCTCGGCTTCCCGGATGATGGTGGAGATGCCGTTCTTCGCATCGGTGATGGTGTGTGTTTTCATTCCGCAACTCCCGACCCGCCTACGCGGCTTCAAGCACAAGTCGTGAGCCTTCTTTCCATGCGCGAATCGTGCGGCCGTTCTCGTCCGCGCCGATCTGGGCCAGCAACTCTTTTGGGATCCGCACGAGGGCGCCACGCTTGCCAACACGAGTAATGTAGACAGAACTCACCTGTGTCTCGCCTGCCGCAATCACTTCCCATCCCTCTTCGCCCAGCACGTCGAAAGCATCATGGCTCTGCCAGAACTTGCGTTCCTCCTCCAACGATTTGAACCGGGGAACCTCTCGCTCTTCCATCTCACTTCACCTTCTTCCTGTAGCGTCTGCGTTCAGAGATTTCCATATCGCGCGCCGTCACCACGCGATAGCGTCCAGATTGTCTGCGTGCCAGCACTGTGAAAAGATACCGTCCCTCACTCGTCTGCCCAAGCACGTAGTAGCGTTGCCATCGCCCGCGCTCCAACAGATACCTGCTCCTGAGCACCTCTTCGACTTCTTCAGGTTCCACGTGGTGCTGTCCAATATGCTCAACACTGTCATCATCCCACTCGATTTCAATCAGGGACACCGAATTCCACTCCCTCCCAGCTCTGCGCTCAAGCGGAATGCGGAGCCCAAGTCTTCTGTCGTCATTTTATCATGACCTGACTTTCCCGAGGGATCGGGATCTTCGACACCCGTCCCCCGCCTCAGTAGCGTCCACTTGTTGTATGCGCATCTGCTCCAACGTCATGCCGGAAACCTGAACCGCGAGGTCCTTTCAGCAATCCTTGTCAGCCTCCGGTGCCTGTGGCGCTAATCCGAGAGGTCACCCAATGCGACGAACTTCCCCTTTCGGATTTCTTCGCGCGCCGTGGCAATTCCGGAAAGAAAGGTTGCATCATGCTCAAGACGATAGTCAAACCAGTCGTCATCATCATGAAAACCGATGACGACGGCGGCAGGCTTCCCGTATCGTGAGATCAGGACTTCTTCCTTCTCGGCTTCCCGGATAATGGTGGAAATGCCGTTCTGCGCATGGGTGATGGTGTGTGTTTTCATTCCGCAACTCCGTGTTCTTCAAGCCACTGCCACCGCCAGTCCGAGGCGAGTCCGAACCTCTTGCCAGTCGTGGTCGGACAGACGCCCGATATTCTTGATGGCTGCGACTGGTACTGTGGCTGTGAAGGACCTGAACGCCGAAGGGCAGTGCAAGCCTGCGGCGGCCCAGTCCCTCAGCACGTAGTCTGTCGGCGCTGTCGCTGCCGCCACCTGACTGGTCACCAGACAGATGATCACGTCCGGGCGATGGGTGTGATAGACATCCGTTGAGACCACAATCGCTGGTCGTCGTTTGACACCCATGGCGCCGGGGAAATCCGCGGTGACTACATCACCGGCCTTCGGCATCCGCTGCTTCCTCCTCTCCAAAGATCTGCGCAGCATACCCCAGCGAGTAGATCGTGAGATCACGCATGTCTTCCTCCGTCCACTCCTCGCTGTAATCCACTACACTGCGTGGGGAGATCTGTTCGAGAATCAACGTTGCCAGCCTGAACCGCTCGGAAGCCGGAAGTGGCTTGACCATGTCGCTGTAGATCGCCTCAGCCGTTGCGTGAGCCATCGCCGTTCACCTCCAGGATGCTCTTGTTTTTCACAGGATTCATCGCTACCCTCTATCAGTGCGTAGAATAGCACAGGGGTTTCTCGAACGCAACCTCCCGCGTCGCCCGCACCTAAGGCTTGTCAATACGTCGCGTTGCGTGTCATGACCGCTTCCTCGGCCCCACCGTGCTCAGGTCGATCTCCTCGAACCCCAGCTTGAACGCGGGAGAGGTGTCCTTCAGCCGGTAGTCGTCCTTCTTCGCATCTATGAACTGCGGGTCGGCGATCAGGCTCTCCTTGTCAAAGTCCAGGCCCCGCCAGAAGTCGAAGGGGCGGAACCACTGGGCGTAAGGTTCATCCCCCGGCGCGTAGACCCTGATCTCCTTGCCGCCGTGCCAGTAGAGATTGTTGTCCCACCGGGCAATGGTGTGCGCCGCCCTGCGGCCGCAGTAGATGCCCATGGAGTCGGGATCAGTGTAGCTCACGATGTTGTGGTGGAACTCCGTGCCGCGGGAGTTAT
>MNXM01000088.1 GCA_001872605.1 Armatimonadetes bacterium CG2_30_59_28
TCCCCCGGAACAAGTCCGGGGGGATTGCCATTACCGAATCAAACTATCAAATAGCATAACCCCCCACTACCTTTTCGGGAACTATGGGACAGTATTTTTGACGACCTACTTATATCAAGAGTGTGCAGATCTGGGTTTGCCCTTCGTCCCAGAACAACACGGTTCCAGACGCCACGGCCAACCCCACGGTTCGGGCCTACAGTTACACGCTGAACGCTCTTGGCAGCAATGGCGTGTGGCAAACCTACGAGGCGGCCCCGTGGGGCGTGCATCTGGCTGACGTTGCAGATCCGGCGGGTAATCTGTGGATCTTCGATGGCACTGAAAACCAGTGCTACGGTCGCACAAACGACAGCAGCATGTCGGGTTGCACCATGTACAAACGGCACAGCGACGGCGCAAACTTCGGCTTCTTCGATGGTCACGTGAAGTGGTTGCGTGACACCTCCGGGGGAATGTGGACACGCGCGTCGGGCGACTGAGCGCAAATGCCCGAGGCGGGAAGGTTGGGAATTGAGCGGAGACTCTCGCAAGGGAGTTTCCGTTTCTTTTTGCCGCATGGCGTGATATCTTGCACGCATAGTGGAGGTGCATCGTGTTTGTGTACCGCATCCTTTCCATCGACGGCGGAGGGATACGCGGCATCGTCCCGATTCGGTTGATGCAGCGTCTATGCGCGGTGAGCGGCCTGGAAGACTGGCTGGCTCAGTGTGATCTCATTGCCGGGACATCCACGGGCGGCATCCTCGCCCTGGGGATTGCGGCGGGACTGAGTCTGGAGGAATTGGCCACTCTGTATACGGAGAAGGGCGGGCGCATTTTGGATGATTCCCTCTGGGACGACGTGCGCGACCTCGGCAAGACCGTCGGGGCAGAATACTCGAACAGGGAACTCCGCAAGCAACTGCAACAGGCATTTGGTGAACGACCGCTTTCGCAGCTTGGCAAGCGCGTGATGGTGACCGCGTTTGACCTGGACAACGAAGAGCGTGATCCCTCGTCCAGAAGCTGGAAGCCAAAGATATTCCATAACTTCCCCGGGGCCGATTCCGACGGCGACCGTCTCGCTCGCGACGTGGCTCTCTACACCAGCGCCGCGCCGACCTACTTTCCGTCGGCGGACGGCTACATCGACGGTGGGGTGTTCGCCAACAATCCCAGCCTGTGCGCGCTGGCGCAGGCGCTGGACCGTCGACGTCCATGCCCTCCTGCTGTGGAAGACATCCGACTTCTCTCTCTGGGAACGGGCGTGTCGCCGAGCTACATCCGTAGGAAGAATCTCGACTGGGGACTGGCGCAGTGGGCATCGCCTCTCATTCGCATCCTGATGGATGGGGTCTCCGGCATCAGTGATTTCCAGTGCAGCCAGCTTCTGGGCGACGCGTATCACCGAGTGCAAATACTCTTCCCTCCCGGAGAAAACATTCCTCTCGATGCGGTTGGCAAGTTGCCGCAGTTGGAGCGCCTCGCCACCGACCACGACCTCAGCGAAACCGTCGCGTGGCTGCGCTCGCAGTGGTGTCGCACGACCCCGGCAAGGTGATATCCCATGAGCGCCCTACTGACCTGCCGGATCGCACGGCTATTTGCCGTTTGCTGCGGCCGCTACTCGCCCGTGGGCCAATCCGATGTAGGGAAATCGCCCGACGGCCGCGGGTTTGCTGCCGTGCTACTCCATCTGTTTGCGAGAGGCACAGAGATTCTCCACAATGATTCCTCCCCGCTACCTGTTCGTTATCCCCTTCCTGTTTGATTGCTCCATCACCGGCGCGGCTCTGGTGGTCAACCTCCATGCGCAGGACCTCGGTGCATCGTCGTTTCAGTTGGGCCTCTTGGGAACCACATGGGGCATTGCATACTGCGTAGCTACTCTCTCATCGGGAGCGGTGCTCGACCACCTCTCCCGAAGAGCGCTGGGCATGATCGGGCTCAGTCTCTTCACCGGCTACATCTTCGTCTCCTCGCTGGCAAAGACTCCGCAAACGTTGACTCATCTATGCCTGATTGCGGGATTAGGGGCGGGAGTCTTCTGGCCCACTTTCGAGACACTGCTGCATTCCCGTGATGATAACCGACTGACCAGCCGCAACATGGGATTTTTCAACGTTGGTTGGACCCTTGGCATCGCCACCGGCGTCGGCAGCGGCGGGTATCTGAAAGTATGGGGCGCCGTTCCGGGTCTTCATCTGCTGACCGTGCTGAACCTCCTCACCATCGCGCTCTTTGCGTACGCAACAAGGAGAGGTATTCCGCGTTCCGAATACGCCCGAAGCCTGCAGGAGTCTCACAGTGGGGAAACCGATGAGCCGTCTCTTCGCGCGAAGGCATTCCTTCAGATCGCGTGGATCGGCAATTTCGTGATGTGGTTCATCGGCGCGTCCATCGCCGGGCTGTTTCCCAAGCTCGCGCGATCACTCACGATCGACGATCGCACGATCGGGCTGGTGATTGCCGCGGTCACCGTGGCACAGGGAGTAACTTTCTACCTGATGTCACGCACGCGGAACTGGCACTATCGGATGCGCCCGCTTATGACAATGCAGTGTGTCACCTTACTGGGTCTGCTGGTGGTCGTTTTCGGGGATCAGCCGGCGGTACTGGGGGTGGCGATGGCGTTGATAGGATTGGGGCGTGGGATGACCTACACGTGCAGTCTGTTTTACGGTCTCGAAGCCACACGCGGCGGAGGCGCCAGCACCGGCTTCCACGAATTCCTCATTGGGTTTGGGTTTGTGAGCGGTCCCTTCCTCAGCGGCCTTGCCGCTGAACACTTCGGATTGCGGGCCCCGTTTATCCTGTGCTTCATTGTGCTGGTTGCGGGAATGGCCATCCAAGTGGCGATCTGGAAGCGACTGTCGCACGGCGCCGCGGAGGACAAAGGCGCGCGACCCGAATAATTCGCCCCGAAGGGGCAGGACCAATGACTGTCCGAGGATGACGGATATCAGTTCTGCGCCCGGCATCGCGGATAAAGACGCGAGGCGCTGGTCACTGAACACCATTTCCGATATAATTGCGGTGCGCTTGGAATGTCAGAAACTCGCGAGGTGCTTGTGATGCTTCCACAACGTTCTTGGTTTGCTTCGCTCGGGGTCGCCGCTTTTTGCCTGTCAATCATCAGAACACCCTCCGCCGCCGATCCCACCACGCTCTGGACCACCGGTAAGTCCCTCATGCCCGCGTGGGGGTTGTATCCCAATGGCGCTGAGTACGGCGGGACGAAGTCGCTGGATGGGTACAGCGCCTGGAAGAGCGGTTTGCTGACCTGGGTGGCTGACATTCCTGCCGACGGAATCTATTACGTGTGGGCGCGCAAGTACGGAGGGTATGGAGCGCTCACGATTACCGTCGATGAGAAACCGCTGGGTTCTGGCAAGGGAGGCGGAGGCGGCGGGAAGTACGTCTGGCTCCATTGCGGCATGATGGATATCCCCAGGGGCCCACACCACATCGACATAGATGTCCGCGGGACCATGTTCGACGCAGCGGCGCTGACGACCGATGCCGCCTTTGATCCGTCCAAGGACGCATTGCCCGATCCCGTTGTGAAACCGCAGGTTCGGGTGCCACGCAAGTACCGGGATGACACCGCACTGAAGGGGCTCGCGGGGAGCGCGGGGTTTGTCGTTGCCAGTCTCCCCCCTTATTCGGATTCCCTCAACGATGATGTCCCCTCGCCAGCCCGGATGATCGAAAAATTACCACTGTGGGGCGCGGCGAACCAGTACACCAGCAGCGCGTTTGTCGCACGGGCGCTGAAGTCCGTCGGAACGCTGAATGTTTCGCTCTCCGAACTCATCGGTCCGCAGGGGAAGAAGGTGGCAGCGTCGGAGATTGATCTCCGCGTCGTGCATCTGCGCAACCGGCCGCTCGTGTTCTTTGGGGAGCCAGAGGGGCAGCGGGGTTTGTGCCCGGGCTTGCTATTGAGGGATGATCGAACGGACCTGCCGCCCAAGGGTAAACAGGGAGGGTACGGCGGAGGAACTTGTGTCACGAGCATCGCCGCTCATGAGAGCCGTCAGTTCTTGTTGACGGCACACGTTCCTGAGGGACATCCTGCCGGAACGTACAAAGGGAAGGCCCGATTCAGAGGAGGCAGTGCCGGTCAACAAGACTTGCTCGTCGAGCTGGAAGTGCTGCCGATCGACCTCAAGGCCGTTGAAGGCTACTACAGCATCTACTGGCCCTCCCAACCTCTTTGGACTGCAAGGGAGAACTACGTGACCCCGGAACGCTACCTTGCGGAACTGCAAGATCGCGTCCGGCACGGTCTCAATGCCGCGACGCTCTACGGTGGAGAAGCAACCATGAAATACGCGCAGGAGGCCGGGATGACGGAAGACCCGTGCATCATGCACTGGCCGGACAGCGCGGCGCCGAAGCAGGTGGAAGAAGCCAAGGCGATGGGCTTCCCGGACCTGTACTACTACGGCGTGGACGAGCCTGGCACACCCGAACAGATCGAGCGTTGTCAGAAGGAAGCCGAGCGACGCATGCAATCCGGACTGCACATGTTCACCGCCATCAACAGTGCCAAGGCACAGGAAGCCACCAAGGACTTCATCGACCGGCCGGTCTACAACATCTACGTGTTCGGTGGGAAGGACAACGCTGCCGTCAAGTACGCGCTGGACAAGGGATTTAAGCCGATCTCGTACTGGACCACTGCGGTTTCCTATCCCCTCTGGTATCGGGCGCTTGCCGGGTTGTACAATACCGCCTGCGGCTACCTTGGCGCCGCGCCGTGGGCGTATCAGGATTTTCCCGACAGCCGATTGTACGGAGAGAAAGGCGGACACGTCCACGTCGTTTCCTTCCCTGACGAGAATGGCCAGCCGATTCCCACTCTCCGCTGGGAGGAGTTTCGGGAAGGAGTCGACGACGTCCGTTTCCTGCAGGCGCTGGATAGGGCGATGGCCGCGGCGGAAGCGTTATTAGGAAAGGCGTCCCCACCGGCGGGCCTCAATGAGGCCGTGGAGAAGGCGCGCGCGGTCCGCAGAGAGCGCTACGAATCGATTGGCGGTCGATGGTTTGAGTACCTGTGCGCGCTCGGGCCGGAAACGCTCGCGGTCACGCGGCGCGCAATGGCGGATGCCGTCGTTGAGTTGAACAAATGCATGGAGAAGTGACGCGCCTTTTCAGGTAGCCTCGCTGCCCACGATACTCGTTACGGGTGTCTCCACCCGTAACGAGTATAACGGAAGTTCCCTGCGATGGAGGGCATGTATGGTTTCCCGTCTGTTACTGCTGCTATCTACTGCGTTCACGGCCTGTTTCGTGCCGGTGGTATTGGGGGATCAGGAACCTCTCGCATCTATTGACTTCCGCACCGGAGAGACCCGCAACCTCAAAGTGGTTGGTGACGCCCCCCCGTTGGTGACGGTAGACGGTCACTCTTCGATCAAGCTTTCGACGGGCGGCATCTCGGTGCCGTTGGAGTGGTCTACCAACATGCCCAACCCGGGTTTCCCCGGCATGGCAGATCTGAAAGAGAAACCCACGGTCAAGCCACCCAGTCTGGCGCTGGATGTTGACGAGAAGGCAGCCCGGCTCGGAAGCGAAGAGAACCTCGCATTTATCATCACCGTCTACGACTACTGCCCCACCAACAACGGCAGCAGCCGGAGTACGCTCAAGTGGACCGCGACGGACGCAAAAAGGCCTATCGGAGAGGCTCAATTCACAGTCTCAGGGAACCCCTTCTCCCAAGATGAGTTCTATCGCCCTCGCATTGTTCGCAAGACCGTGGCGGCTCACGGGGTCAAACTGCCGGGAGAAGTTGAGGGGGGCGATGTGGCCATCACTCCCGCCAAGTTCCTGTTGCTTCAGCGGATTGAGGTTTATCGGCTGCCTGCGTCGCCGCTGGACGCTCGCTCGGCGCGTCGCTCTTCCGGCATGGTGAGCTACCCGCAGTATCTGGCGAAAGAGAGCATCCTCGATGTCTGGAGACGGGACTTCTCCGATCTGCTGGTGCAGCAGGCACAGGCATTCACAGCGTGGGCGGAAGCAGACCTCGCTCATCGTGAGTTGCAGCGGCATCTTCACTGGGAAGAAGTCGGCAGGAAGAGCGAAGTGACCGTGCGGGCGGACGCTCACGCGCAACTGGCCGCCCTCGCCAAAGACGCGATGAGATCGATGGATGCATTCTTCTACGAAGGCAAGATCGCCTTGGTCAGGGAGGATGATCCGGCGTACCAGAAGGTCCTCGAAAGAAGCCGGTCCACGATTGCATCGCTTCTTCGAAATTCACAGAATGTCCGTGAGCGCCTCCAAACGGCCAATGGCGCTCTCGCGAGGAAACTTGGTGTCCATCCGGGAGACAGCCACCTGCTGAAAGCGACCGCACGAGACCGCCCCTCGCCGCTCAACCGCGTTCTGTTCACCGTGTTCGCCAACTCTCCCTGGGACTACTTTGACCCTCACAACGCTTTGGGGAGGTTGCTCCCTTACTATGGCATCGGCACTAAAGGCTACCTGCTGGGCTCCCTTTCCCTCGACTCCGACGGGAACACCGAGGAGGCGAGTCTCAATCACCTCTTGGCAAACATCCATCGCGAACGATCCAAAGGGTTTGACGTGGCCATTGGGGTCGGACACCATGGCGTTCACCTAACGACCATGGATTACCCGCGGTGGCTTCAAGAGAAGTCTCGCGACCGTCTCAACGACGTGGACTATCACGACAAGCCACGAGCGCAGTATATGGACATCTGGAATCCGGACATGCGTCACTACTTCCTCGACTCCGTCACGGCGCTGGCGCGGGCAACGGCGCAGAACCCGCACGTCATCCCGTGGTACTATTTCGGAGAACCGGCGTGCGCGTCAGGTTACAGTCCGCCCGCTCGGCGCGCGTTCGCGGCGTGGCTGAAGGAGAAGTATGCCAACATCGGGGAACTGAACAATACGTGGGGAAGCGACTACAAGGCGTTTGACGATGTCGAGCCGCCTCCGCCGCCGGACGTGGCGCTTCGCAAGCAGGCGACGGGACTGACCTACAGCTTTGAGAGATTCCGTCGACAGAGCTTTGCTCAATGGTGGAAGGATACGGCTGCGGCCCTGAGGAAAGGCGATTCGCGCGCGCGGCTCTGGCTGGAAGGTTGGGGACGATTCGACTATCTGCTCCACCACGGCATGGATCAACTGGGGCTGTTCGACGCTGCGGATATGTCGGCGGCGCATTCCGGCGCGGCCGGCGACGTGCAGCGAGTGTGGGGGTATTCCCTTTCCCGTTACAGCAACACACCGCTCCTTGATGGAGAGACCCTCACCTACGGCGACTACTACCAGGGCTGCGCCACCCTCGACGAGCTTCGAGCCGCGGGAGAGCAACACCTGCTATCTGAAGTTTGGTACGGCGTGCGACAGTTCATGTTTTGGTTCGACAGCTTGTGCATGGCGCGCGTCTTCTCATACGGGGGACCAGAGTTATATGACGGCGACTACCTGTCGCCCCTGAGTAACGCTTCCACGGTGCTGCCGGTCGTGAGAACAAAGTCGGACCTGTACAACGATGTGGTGCAGGGAACAGAGATCGTTCATCCCGAGGTTGGCATTCTCTATTCATCCACTTCCTTCATCAACAGTTGGCCGTACAATGAAGTTGAGCACGAGACGTACCCGATCCACGCCTGGCTGTATAACTCGGACTTCGGCTACCTCTACGTTCACGAAGACGCGATTGTAGACGGCCGTGAGGATTTGCGTTCGTTCAAGGTCATCTTCGCTCCGTGGGCAATGTGGCTTCAGCCCATGGCGGCGCAGAAGCTGCTCGATTGGGTGAGAGACGGAGGAGTCCTCATCAGCTCCGGCCCCGTCGGCGTGTATGACGAGTATGGCCGACCGCTCAACACTATTCTGCGAGAGACTGTAGGCGAGGTCGCCGTAACCTACGAATCACATGAGCGGCCAGGCGACACTCGGCTTTCGGATGATTCGCTGCAATACTTGCGTTCCATGGGCGACGCGAACACAACCAACTTCGGAGGATGGACCTGGAAGATGGAAATGCCGCAAGCTGCCCCGGGAGCGGAGGTTGTGCTGCGTCTACGGGATGGCACGCCAGTGGTGTTGGAGGCTACACTGGGCTACGGCAAGCTCATCGTCTCGACGGGCCCCATCGGGAAAAACGGGCTTCGGCGGCTGGCAATGCGAGAAGTGGAGCGTCGGGTGGTCCCTCTGGTGCGCAAGTCGAAGGACGATGGCCTGCTCGTTGTTCCCCGCGAGGACTCGCAAGGGAATCTGTATCTGGGAGTTTTCAATCGCTGTGTCAGGGGATCGGTGTCGGACACGCTGCAAGTGAGCGGACGGTATTCGCGTGCCCTCGAGGTGAGTGTCACGGGGGACTGGCCGGTTCCCACTCATGCTGCAGGCGACCGAACGACGATTCCCATCCGGCTGGAAGCGGGCGAGGCCATGGTGCTGTCGCTGGGGCGTTCCCTGGTTGCTAACCGACCGCGCCGCGATCCTCAGGCAGAGGTGGAGCCGGAGCGGCCGCTTGTTTCCTGGTCGGAGGCAATTGCGAAACAGACGGTCGCGAAAATAGATCGCCGACAACTATCCTCTTCGGGAAAGGCTGAAGCTCTGGCGTTAGTGAGCGCGGCGCGTCGCTACGGCGCGCTCGGGTATAGTGAGCGCGCTCAGCGGTTGTTGGACGTAGCGTCGCAAGTCACAGACAATGGCACGCCGGTGTCATTGCCGGGGGATACAGTTACCGCAAAGCGCACCCCAGTAGCCATCAACATCGACGGGACAGCAGAAGGTTGGCGGGAGGCAGCTCGCCATGCCATCAAGGGGAGTGGGAATGATGGGGGAGAATTCGCCTTCCAGTGGGACAACGAGAATCTCTATCTGCTCGTGGTCGCCCGGGACGCGGACCTCTGCAAGGAGGAAGAAGTGGGGGGTGATTTCAACTGGGTCTGGAGATACGATGGGGTCGAACTCGTCCTCAACACCGCAAACACAGCCCCCTGGACGGTGGGCGGAGCGCTGTACGACGCCAAGTATCCTGCGACGCAGACTGCCATCCTGGTCAGCATCACCGGCCGCAAATACGCAAACAGCGCCGGAGTCTTCTCGGCGGCCGCCGTCCGCAGCGCCGTGCAGGAGATCGACGGTGGATACGTCATGGAGGTCTCAATCCCCCTCAGGGACATCATGCTCCCCCCGATCGTTGGCGCCAACGTCGGCCTCAACTTTCGCATCGTGAACGATGGGCGCAAGCTGGGCTTCGCACAGTTTGATGACCGGGAAAGTTGGTTGTTTGACTCGACACACCTCGGCAGGCTTGAGTTGACAGACTGACGGAAGGAGTCGTCATGTTGATGAACACGCAGCGGAACGCGCCCTCGTCTTCGGCGCCGCCCGGTGAGCCGAGCGACCTTGCACTTCCAGCCGGTTGGTGCTATTGTCTCAACCGGTTTACGGGGAACAGACCTGGTTGGCGCGCCGCGGGCCGCCGTGTCGGTGAGAATGTAGAGGGGAGCCAATGTCGGAAAAGACCGTGATGGACGATCTCCCGAAACGTTTCAGGGAGATATTCAAGAGAAATTCGGCAGTCGTTGCCCGAGCGCCAGGGCGAGTGAACCTCATCGGGGAGCACACCGACTACAATGAAGGATTCGTCCTCCCGGCTGCCATTGAACGCGCCACCTACATGGCAGCGGCTCCGAGAAAGGATCGGAAGGTGCGCCTGGTCGCCATCGACCTGAACCGTGAGACAAGTTTTGATCTTGACGCCATCGGTATCTCGCAGGAGGAGCCCTGGAGCAATTACATACGGGGTGTGGCGGCCGGTCTCGTCCAGGCGAAGTACCCTGTTCAAGGCATGGACGCGGTGATCCATAGCGAGATCCCTATCGCCTCTGGACTGTCCTCGTCTGCCGCTCTTGAGATGGCTGCCATTTGGGCTTTTAGAGCCACGGGGCATTTCGACATCCCCTCCGAGCAGGCAGCGCGGATCGGCCAAAGGGCGGAGCATGAGTTTGTGGGCACCCGAACAGGATTGATGGATCAGCTTGCTTCCGCGCTTGGCCAGCAGGATCACGCCCTTTTCATCGACTGTCGGGACCTGAAATGCCAGGCAGTGCCAATCCCGAAGGGAGCGACAATTCTCATCGCGGATACGGCCGCGTCCCGTGAGCTGGCGTTCTCGGCCTACAACGAGAGACGCTCTCAGTGTGAGACCGCAGCAGCAGCGATGGGGGTTCCCTGGCTGCGAGATGCAACCATCGAGAAGCTGGAAGCCGCCGCGATGGACGAGATCGTCGCCCGTCGCGCGCGGCACATCATCGAGGAGAACCAGCGCGTCAACGAGACGGTATCCGCCCTGCGAGAGGGGAATCTTCAGCGAGTCGGGCTGCTGATGGATTCCTCCCATGTCAGCATGCGAGACCTCTACGGCATCAGCAGCAGGGAGCTGGACACGATGGTCGAGTTGCTCCGATCTCAAAAGGGATGCTGCGGAGCGCGCCTCACCGGGGCTGGCTTCGGTGGTTGTGCCGTCGCATTGATGAAGAGTGACGCGGTCAAAGCTGCCATCCCCGTGGTAGCGGCGGCTTACGAATCCCGCACCGGTCTTAAGCCCTCCCTCTACCCGACCCGCGCAGCGGCGGGCGCAGGTGTCCTGCCAGTCAAGTGAGATGCCTCCGCGCCGTTCGCAGGTTTACAGGGCGGAAGGCATGACGAGGACAAAGGACGCGCAGTTCAAATACTGCTTGCACACGCGCTGAACGTCCGCGGCGGTTACCTGGCGCATCTTCTGCGCGAAGTGGAGGTCGAACTCATAACCGAGCCCGAGAGACTCGAACAGTGCGTAGTGCCAGGCGCGTTCCCGGGTGCGCATGTGGGCGAGAGCGAAGGTGCCCGAAGCGTACTCGATGGCCCGCCGGAGGTCTGCTTGTGAGACCGATTGAGTCTGGAGGGACTCAATATTTGCAAAAACCCTTTCCTTCGCGTGGTCGATCTCCATGGGGTTGGTCTGCAGATAAATAAGCAACTCGCAGGCATAAACTCGAGGGGTGAATGTTGACGCGGCTTCGTAGGCAATGGCCTCCCGGTTGCGCAGGTCCTTGTAAAGCAGGGAGCCCATCCCCTCCCCGAGAAGCGCGGATACCACCCGCAAGGGGACCGCGTCGCTGCTGGATGCGGGAGGAAGCCGGTAGCCCGCCAGCAGCCACGCCGCGTCGACATCTCGCTCCTTCACGTCAAGGTGGTAGTCTGAAGGCTCCATGAACTCCGTGGAAAACGACTTGGGCAGATCGCGAGGCTGGGAACCCTCAAACGTCTCCCGCACCTGCTGGAGTGTCTGTGGAGTGTCAAAGTCGCCAACCGCCACGAGGACCGTATTGTTGGGAACGTAGTAGAGTCGATGGTAGTTGAGGAGATGCTCTTTCTGGATTCGCTGGATGGAGGACTCCCGTCCAATGGGCGGAAGGGCGTAGGCGAAAGGCTGATCAGCAACATCTTGATACAGGGATTCCCTCAGAGACTGATACGCCCAAGACCGAATGTGATCGTTGTGTCCGTCTAATTGAGAAAGGATGTCTTTCCGGGCCTTCTCAATCTCTGCGGGGTCGAATCGGGGTTCCAGCAGGACTTCCCCCATCAGAGAAACCAGGAAAGCTGTGTTCGGTCCGCCTCCTGTTGCATACAATTCGACGTAGTCGTCGCCGACAGTCACATCCATTCCGGCACCGATATCCGCGAGTTTCCCCTCGATTTCCTGTGCAGTTTGGCGGCTGGTCCCCCGACGGAGCATCTGCTGGAGAAAATACCGAACTCCGGCCGTGGCGCCGCTCTCGTGGCGAGCTCCAATCTTGACAAAAGCCGACAGAGAAACGACGCGGGATGAATGATCCTCCTGCAGGATGACCGTCATGCCGTTCGGCAGTACGCTCTTCTCGGGCGGCATCGTTTCGGCAGGCGGGGCCGCTGGGGCGCGCGCCACCGCAACCAGCAGTAACATCGTCAGCACGATTGCTCTGATGAAGGGGTTCAATGCATCTCAATCCCTTCCGCCCTAACTGTTTCTGCCAAGGCCTTCTTGGGCCGGATCAGCCCCATGGTGTACCTGCCCACGCTGAAGTATTGCTGCGCCACGCGCCGGACGTCTTCCGCCGTGACCATGTGGATTCGGCTGACATAGTCGGTAGCGAAAAGATAGCTGTCGATCACCTCATAAAACCCCAGGGAACCAGCCTGCCCGTCGGCTGTTTCATTGGATGCCGCATACTGGCCTTCCAGCAGCGCCTTGGCTTTGACAAGCTCCGACTGACCGACCAGCTCCCGGGACAGGCGCATGCACGCTTCGAGCAGAGCGGACTTCACCTTCTCAATGTTCTCGTCACTCAAAACGCACGTGATAACAAAGAGTCCCGGGTCCTTTTGCGTCAGAAAATCGACCTGGTACTCAGACACAAGGGCCGCATCCTGTTTCAGAAGTTTCTGGAGGCGGGAGGTCTTCCCTTCTCCCAGGACGGTCAGAAGCACGTCCATCGCGCAGACTTCCCTGGACGAATCTATGCCCGGAGCGTGCATCGCGATGGCCATCGCAGCCTGCTTCACATCTCGAAGCGCGGTGATCTCGCGGACGGAAGTGAGCGCGGGTTCGGATTGAATCTGAACATCGGGCGCGGGAGATGCAGAGGCAGACCCGAAGGTTGCGTCGACGGTGCTGAAGGCCTTCGTTGCATCGATATCCCCTGCCACAATAACGATCATGTTACTGGCCACGAAGAAACGCTGGTGATACTCCCGCAGCGTGCGGAGAGTGATCTTGTCGAGTTGCACCAGGTCTCCGGCGGGCAGCAGGCCATAGGAATGCACTTGGAATGCCTCCCGGTAGGTCATATCCTCCAAAGAGGCGATGGGGTTGGCGCCGCGGCGCGCGGACTCCAGAGCGATGGCTCGTTTCTCAACTTCAGCGGTCTGCTCCCTGAACACCGGACGCAGGAGGGCATCCGCGTATCCCTCCGCGGCCATCTGGAAGTGCATGGAGGGGACTACGGTGAAAAAGCGGCAGGAATCACGGGTTGTCTCCGCGTTCGTGTACCCACCCACGCCCTCAATCTCTTCATTGACTTGGTCGGGACGCCGGTTCTGCGAGCCTCGGAAAACCATGTGCTCCATCAGGTGGAACACCCCGTTTGTTTCACGGGATTCGTATCGGGAGCCTGCTCTGACCCAGACTTGTAGAGAAATAACGGGGACCGCATGGGATTCCCTGACAAGCACGCGAAGCCCGTTGCCGAGAGTCCGCACCGAAATCTTGTCGGCGGGGAGAATGGGTTGCATGGGGCCGACCATCAAGTTGGCGGCTCGCGCCATCTGGGCGTCAGCTTGCGCCGCAACACAAACAACGGATATCCACACACAGAAAACCGGAATACATCGGGGGATATTCAAAGTCACAATACTGCTTCCTGAGACGGCGTGTGCTATAATGCACCGTGAACTGTCTATGGCAGTATAAGGGCAAATTCCGCGATGGTCAATGGCGCTCAATGGCGCCAGGTACCGCCCCGACTGTTCCGGTCCCTGCCTCGGTTTGCGTTTGGCGCAGGTCCGCACGGTGAAGCCATGTTGCACTTCGATCGCAAAACTCTGAAGAACCTCGACGCCGTACTTCTCTTTTCGGTCGTGTGTCTGGCGGTGCTTGGTTGCCTGGCAGTGCGGAGCGCAACGCACGACGACCCGCAACTTATCGGATGCGCCGGCAAACAGGTGCTCTGGGCTACGATTGGCGTCATCGCCCTGATGTTGGCATCGTTGGTGGACTGGCAGGCTTTCGAGCGGTTGGGGGGCTGGATCTATGGGGCCAATATCGCCCTCCTGTGCGCGGTTTTCATCCCGGGCGTCGGCACGAGCGCCGGCGGAGCACAACGCTGGATTAACCTGGGCTTCATCCAGCTCCAGCCTTCGGAGATCTCCAAGGCGGCGGTCAGCGTCGCTCTTGCGGTCTGGCTCCTCGATCATCAAGAGCACGTGCATGAATTTCCAACGGTAATTCGCTCGCTGCTCTACATCGCTCCCCCCATGCTCCTCGTCCTCATACAACCGGATCTGGGAACAGCACTTGTCTTCTTCGCGCTATGGCTGGGGATAGTTTTTGCCGCCGGGGCACGGATGCGTCATATCGTGTCGGTGCTGGGGGGGTGCGTTCTTCTCTTCTCTCTCGCCTGGGCCATGGGTTTTGTCAGGGACTACCAGAAAGAGCGTCTGACCGCGTTTCTGAATCCCGACCTTTCACCGCTGGACGCCGGTTATCATGTTATCCAGTCTCAGATTGCCATTGGATCGGGTCGGCTCTGGGGGAAGGGGCTGTTCAACGGAACTCAGAACAAGCTGAACTTCATCCCGGAACAGCATACGGACTTCATATTCACCATCGTTGGGGAGGAGACAGGATTCGCGGGGTCAGTGGTGGTGCTGATGCTCTATCTCCTCGTGCTGGTGCGCGGTGTCGCTATTACGGGCGAAAATGAGAATCCTCTGGGCACGCTCATGGGGGCCGGGATCGTGTCTTTGATTGCCTTTCAGGCGGTGGTGAACGTGGGCATGACCGTGCGCATGATGCCGATTTCCGGTATTCCGCTTCCGTTCTTAAGCTACGGCGGGAGCAGCATGGTCAGCAACATGATGATGGTGGGGCTGCTCCTAGGGATCGGGATGAGACGACAGAAGCTAACCTTCTGATCTCGGCGGTCGCCTACCAGGATTTTCCGGTGAACCCGAACAGGCGGACGTCGATGCCGAGCTCTCTTCGGGACGTATCGTATGTGGCCCCGTATTCGAGACAGTCCAGCCGGCGCAGAATCCCAATTTTGGTGCTACGGAACGAGGATCGGGAAAGATCGTAACGCAACTCCAAGGGGACTTTCCATTTAGGTGAGACGGTGACGTCGGAGGTCAGTCGCAATTCGTGTGGAATGTCGATGTCATCATACTCAAAGGGTGTTGCGCCGCTAATCCCATGCGTGACATACCGGAGAGATGCCTTGATGTTCCCGGAAAGTTGTCCCGTCACCCCAACTTCGGCACCCAGAACTCCGCAAGACATCCCGTCGTCGTACCAGGACTTCCTCGCGAACATCGACCCGAAAAACGGTGATGGATTCTCCGTGCTGCCAAAGGAAGGCTTCAATTGAAGGGTAACGCTGGAACGGTCCGAAGTTACGTCCCCGTCCTCCTCCTCCTCATGAATCTTTCCCGTAGAAGTGAAAACATTAGCCGTCAGCCTCGGGTGCAACTGTACGCCCTGGAGATCGAAGAAGGCTTCGGGGCGCTTGTCAACCAAAACGCGCGATCGGAGATCCTGCGAGGCGACGTCATTCTCAGCCAGACGCACACCATAGTCAACGTGTTGGGTGAGCTTGCTCACGTCAATGCTTCCCCGGAACGCGTTCCTGGCGGACCAACCGGCGTGAATCTCCAGTGCCGGGGCCGACGGATTAGCGAAGAGAGGGTAGCTGAATGCGGACTGCACGAGGATGCCGTCTGTAGAGTTGATGAGAACACGGGGAACAAAGGACTGTTCCGAGGGCCCACCTTCTCGCAGGCTCACAACTATTTTCGGATAGGACAGCACCTTGTTCCCGGCCAGCCAAAAGGATGCCCGTCGGAGCTGAATATCGACTCCGGGACGAATGATGACCTTCCGAGTGGATAACCGATAGTGAGTTCGTTCCTCGTTAGCGCAGGTAGTGATGCTTGAGTTTAGAACAGTCAGCGCTTCTCCTCTCAACTCAAGACGAGTACCTCGGAAGATGAGGCGGTCAAATGTCAGCTTCGCATTATCGAGCAAACCGCTTCTCTCTCCGAAACTGTAGAGAAAGTGCTCTCCCTCAAACACAGGTGTCTGCCCCTTCAGCCGAGCCATCAGTGGTGATTCGCCCCTGCCGACGGATATCTTTTTCGGGGGGAGGGAGCCTGGCATGGTGACTTTAATGTTCCCGCGAGCCTCGATGGTCTCCGTCTCGATGTCAACATCCAGTTCGTCGGACTCAAGGTGGATGCCTCCGTAGGCCAGTCGCACGTTCCCTGTCGCGTGAACCTTTTGGGTGGCAAGATCCAGTTCCTGCTTCGCGGCTTTGATGGAAGCCGTTATCGCCGGGAGAGCGATCTCCTCCTCAGCGAACAGGTGGACGCCAGGACTGAGCAGACCGCAGACAAAAGCAGCGACCAGAAGGCGCTGGAGTGGGGGCGACGCATGGGAGTCCCTGAGGACAGGGGAGCCCCTGAAGCCATTGTTGAGGCGCAAAGTAGTGGTCCGTGTCGTGAGATTTAGAAACGTACCGAGAACCGGCCCGCAACGACGTGCGTTCTGTCAACATTATCGTCTAAGAGCGTTCCGGAGTATCGGCTCCGCAAACCGTAGATTAGCTGGAACTGGGCAGCGGACGTCAGAGAGTATCCGACACCAAACGAAGTGTTCAATGTGTCTTGAATGTCATCCTTCACGTTGTGTAAAGAATGCGTCAGAGTCAGTCCCAGAGCGAGTTGGTCATCGAGTCCCCGGTACTCAAGTTGTCCCGTGTACCTCATGAGCACTCCCAAACCGTCGTCCTCGTAGCCCACAATACGTCCCTCGAGACCGACGTTCCCTCGGCTGTAGCCAACGAAGCCTGAGACTCCTTCCACTCTCCCGACGGGGCGAAGTGGAGGCAATCCAACTTCGTTCAGCATGAGGGCGCCATCGAGGAGCTCCTCTGAGAAGTACTCTTCATCCACGGAATGCAAAGCCGCGCCAAATCTCAAACGTCCCGGGGAAAAGACCGCACCCGCGTGCCAGGCGACAGCTTCCGCCGATGTCACAGGAGCGTTCCCCGTTAGGCGTGCTGCTGCGCGAGGAGGGATGCTCCTCTCGTAGCCCGCAACCAAGCTGAATCGCTCGTTCAGAGGCACTGCAAAATCCGCTGTCAGCGAATGTAACAGGGACGGCGTGGTATCGCGGAATTCTGGGAAAAGAGCACTTTCAGGGCTGTCTCTACTCGACCCAAGCAACGGCAAGGACCTTTCCGATGGCTGTGACAACAAGGACATGCGCGCCCTGAACGGCACGGCCAGTGAGCGCGCCTCCACAATGGCTGCTTCGCCCATCATCGCCTGCATCATCTCCCTGAGCTGGAGGCGATACTCGATGCTTTGGAGATGAACCGAGTCGGAGGGCGAACCAAATCCTATGGCGTTCGGGGTACGGGCGGGCGTGTTGCCATCCTTGCGGGACGGGCGTCTCTCAGCGCTACGCGGCAGCGCCGAAGGCAGCACTGGGCGACCATCTGGTAACTTGGTTTGCGTGTCAGGGCTCCCCAGCTCTTCCTTGAGATTTTCAGGGCTGATGCCAATGGTCTGGAAGGTGAGGGCCAACTCATCAATCAGCCGCCGGAGGGAAGCCGCAAGTCGTTTCTGCTGGTCGGCAGGCGCCAAGGGGGCATGCAAGGCCCATTTGGCGACCGCTTCGTTGACCAATTGGGCCATCTCGTACTGTGACAACTCGCTCCCGGAGCTGTGCGCGAGCTTGCCAATCAACCCCAGTTGTCGAGATTCCTCGATAACGGCGTACGACCAGTGCTCCTCTGGAAGCGTCGTAAACGGCCCCGCCCAAGCAGAGGCACTGACAAGGGATAGGGACAACAGAGCCTTGCGAATCTGTAAGCTCAGTTCTCTGATTTGCATGGGAGCGCTCTCTGCACGAATCTGATGGCAGTATATCACATTGGTTTGGCGAGTGTCCATGATGGACGGCGTTCCCTCCATCCGCCGTTCACACTTCCATCAGCCGCAAGAACGCTTCTCCTTCCTCTGGTGTGTTGGCGCTCATGCGGACAAGCATCCGTTTCGTTTGCTCGCCGAATTCCCTTTTGAGATCGAGAAGGTGTTCCTCGGAGTTTGCACCAATAAATATCTTCTTCCCGGCGTCCAGGATGGTGTGGTAATACGGCCACCAACGTCTGTTCCATGAGCCTTCAGCTCCCGCACCTGGCGTCCACTGGATCATGTCGAGGTCGGGGAGGGAGAGCAGCGTATCGAGGTGACACAGCGCCCCCGGCCCGTCCCAATGATACATGCAGTAGGAGACGCGCTCGGTCATCTCGCGGAGAACAGGCCCCATGAAATCACGGAACATCCCAGGCGAGAGCATCGCGGAGAAATCGCACTGGAATTTTGCCATCCTTCCCGGCGCCCAGCACCAGAAGATGCTGCCTCCCACTTCATCACGGATCATGTCATAGAGAATATCGTAGTGGTGGAAGTAGCGGTCAGTGGTTCGACGAAGACAGGCATGAACCCATTCGGGCCGCTCGACCAGGTCCAACAGCACATTGTCCGTTCCGCGCATCGCGGCCAGGGTATCGAGACCCTCGATGAGGTCCGGGAACTGGTGCAGGCACTTGCCTTTGCCTAACTTCACAGACCGGCGAAAAGCCTCGCAACTGAACTGCCAGTAGAAGTTTTCGGGGTCATACCTGAATTTGATATCTCCGGGGTTTTCTACGAAAGGTTCGCACCACACCGTGCCCGGCATCTCCACCCCGTGGCATCCCAGGTAGAGGGCCAGACAGTTGGGGGCCAGGTTGCCCGCGTCCATCATCGGCACGGCTTCGCCCAGATAGTGGCTGCTCACACATCCACGCAGGCCCACGTTGATCTTGTAGTCCATGTCCTTAGTGGAGTAAGTGGTAACCCAGCCCTCCGGCTCCGGCAGTTCTTCGATTGCCTCAATCGGATCCTGACGCGGCGCGGTCACCTGCATGAGCGCTCGACCAATATCGCCCCCATTCCACCAGGTTGTCAAACGATCCCGCGCTTCCAGCCAGTCTTCACGATATAAGTAGGTCGTCAAAAATACTGTCCCTGCTGGAACGAAGACGGACATACCCGATTGATTCGGTAATCCCCCCGAACTTGTTTCGGGGGATGGTTAGGACCACGCTAACGGCGGGAGGCGACAGACAGAATCCCCCCGA
>MNXM01000208.1 GCA_001872605.1 Armatimonadetes bacterium CG2_30_59_28
CGGAAGCTCACACAGGCAGCTACACGATGGAGGCTACCCTTCTTTTCTCCCCTTTCTTGGCGCTCGGTAGTCAGTTGTGTGAGCTACCGGACGCTGAAGCGATCCGGCGTCCTTTTGTGGGTGAACTTCCAAAACGATGCAGTAGATCCCACCGTTGTCCGCAGGGCGGTGGTTGTTTGGGGATGCGCGCGGTCTGCGCTCCCTCTTTTCCGTGGGTACGCAGCCTTCAGAACATCCCCAATTCCAGCCTTGCGGCTTCCGACATGCGGTTGGGATTCCAGGGAGGGTCCCAGACGATTTCCAGCTTGAGGCTGCCGACACCGGGTATGCCCTTCAACTTCATCTCGATCTCTTCCGGCATCGATTGAGCTGCGGGGCAGTTGGGCGCGGTGAGGGTCATCTCAACGTAAATGTCTCCAGGCGCGATTTCCTCGACCTTGTAGACAATACCCAGTTCAAGGATGTTGACCGGGATCTCGGGATCGTAGACAGTCCGCAGGCTCTCCATGACCTGGTCGACGAGACTTGGGGCCCGGTTGCGTACCGCGGGCGCGGGAGTCGGATATTGGGTGGCCTCGTTGGTGCGGGACTTCTTCCAGAGCATATTGGCACTCCAGCGTCGGTAACAGGATATCGGGACAGCGGGGTAGCAGCATCCCCGGATGTCGGAGGAATTGCGCGACCGCTGGTTATCCCAATCCTCCAGCTATTCTCCCTTCCCATGCAAACCGTATAACCATCCGTCTGCGGCCCAACCCTACTCCGTCGTCACCTTCTCACCTTTCTCCTCCAGAGCGGTGTGCATGGTATGCCAGGGAAGGCTGGCGCACTTCACACGCACCGGAAACTCGCACACACCGGAGAACACAGCAAGTTTCCCAAGCAAGGCCTTGTCGAATGCGTCTTCGCCCTGCCCGGTAATCATCTTGTGAAATTCTTGAAAGGCCGCTTCGGCATACTCCTTGCTCTTCCCTTTCAGGTGCGCGGTCATCATGGATGCAGACGCTTTCGATATGGCGCACCCCGAACCGATGAAGCTGATGTCCTCAACCACATCTCCATCCAGTCTCATAAAAACCGTAAGCTCGTCCCCACACAGAGGGTTATAGCCCTGGGCCTTGCAGTCTGCAGGATCGATCTCCCTGAAGTTGCGGGGGCTTTTGCTGTGGTCGATGATCACTTCATGGTAGAGATCGCGCAGATCGGACATCAGGCAAACACCTCGCCGACCTTATTGATAGCGCGCACCATTGTGTCCACCTCTTCTCGCGTGTTGTAGAAGGCGAACGAGGCGCGCGCCGTAGCCGGAATCCCAAATCGCTGCATCACCGGTTGTGCGCAATGATGCCCTGCACGGATGGCGACTCCCTCCTGATCCAGAATCGTCCCGATGTCATGGGGGTGGGCGCCCTCCAGTACAAAGGAAAGTACACTCGCCTTCTCGCTGGCCGTTCCGATGATCCTAAGACGATCGATAGCAGCAACGGCATCCGTCGCGTAATTGAGCAGCGACTGCTCATACGCCGCAATCTGCTCCACGCCGATGTTGCTGACATAGTCTATCGCCGCGCCCAACCCAACGGTGCCCGCGATATTGGGTGTTCCTGCCTCGAACTTGTATGGCAGTCGGTTGAAGATCGTCTTCTCAAACGTAACGGCGCTGATCATATCGCCACCCGACTGATAGGGCGGCATCGATTCCAATAGGGCTTCCTTTCCGTAGACAATCCCGATGCCCGTTGGTCCGTAGATCTTATGGGCGGAGAAGACGTAGAACTCACAATCAACCGCCTGCACGTCAATCTGCATGTGTGGAGCGCCCTGTGCTCCGTCAATGACAACCGGAATGCCATGGCGATGTGCCATCTCCACCATCTTTCCTATGGGATTGACCGTGCCAAGAGCGTTGGAGACGTGCGTCACTGACACCAGCTTTGTCCGGGTGGTCAGCAGTTTTTCATACTCGTCGAGCAGTATTTCGCCGTCGTCATCAATGGGGATGACCTTGAGCGAAGCGCCCCTTTGCTGACAGAGTAATTGCCAGGGGACAATGTTGGAGTGATGCTCCATGGCGGAGATGAGCACCTCATCTCCACTTCCAACGACCTGACCGCCGAAGCAGTGGGCAATCAAGTTGATGCCCTCCGTCGCGCCGCGCACGAAAATGACTTCCCTGTCCTCGGCAGCGTTGATGTACTGTCGCACCTTGCAGCGCACACACTCGTATTCGTGCGTCGCCTTCTCGCTCAAGTGGTGTACGCCCCGATGGACGTTCGCATTCTGTTCTGTGTAGTACCGCGTGATGGCATCGATCACCTGCTGAGGCTTCTGAGTGGTCGCGGCATTGTCGAGGTAAACAAGCGGCTTCCCATAGACCTTCCGCTGGAGAATGGGAAAATTCTCCCGAATGCTTCTCACATCAAAGGCAAGTCGCAGCCCTTCCCAATCATCCCGGACGAGCACATCGTGACTGCCACGGAGGGAGTGATCGTCGGGGAGCTCCAAGTTCGAAATGAGGCTGTTGCTGTATGGTGGAAGGTGCAGAGTCGATATCCGGGAAGCGCTCATGGCTGACTTCATACTCCTGTTTTCTGCGGCAGAATCGTTTTGAGTCGTGTCTCCAGAAACGACCGGGCTGCTTCATTGCTGAGGCGCGACAGCACTTCACTCGCGAAGGCGTGCGTTAACATACCCCGTGCGTCGGGTCTGGCAATGCCCCGAGCCTGGAGATAGAAAACCGCCTCTTCATCCAGCTCGCCGACCGTGGCCCCGTGGGTACACTTAACATCATTAGCAAAGATCTCCAACTGAGGCATGGTGTCGATCACTGCCTCATCCGACAATATGAGGCAGTTGTTGGTCTGTTTTGCGTCCGTCTTCTGAGCATTGGGGCGCACAAGGATTCTGCCTCTAAATACACCTCGAGATTTGCCACCCAGAATCCCCCTGTAAAGCTCGTGACTTTCACACGCCGGTTCTACATGGTCGATCGAGGTGTGGTTGTCGATACGACGCTCACCCGTTCCCAGATAAACGCCGTTCAACGTGCAAAGAGCGTTCTCTCCCGTCAGAGCTACGCTCACATCGTTCCTCGCAAAACGCGCGCCAAATGACAGGTTGTAGCTGACCAGGTTCGCGGTCCGCCCCAGACTACCGTGAGTGGCGGACACGTGGAACGCCAACAGACACTCATCCTGCACTCGAACATGCTCGAGGGACGCGCCGTCCGCAACGACCAGCTCTGTAACCCCGTTTGTAAAGTGAGCGGCCGCACAGGCGCTCACGTAGTGTTCGAGCACCGACACGCGAGCGTGCGGAGACAGAACAACAAGATTCCTCGGATGCGTTGCTCCTCCATCTTCGAGAGTGGATGTCAGGTAGAGCAGGTAGATCGGCTCTTCGAGGGACGCACCCTCTGCAATATGCACGAACGTGCCGTCCTGTGCAAAAGCCGTATTCAACGCGGCCAAGGGATTGGCGCCGGGGTCGGCGAGACGCGCCAGATGCTGCTCCAACAGTGGTTGCCCGTCGGCAGCGACCGATGCCAGGCCGCCCACCGTGATTCCATCACCCTGGCCGGCAATTGAAGAGAGAGCCGGGCGGTAAGAACCGTTCACGAAGACCAGCCGGTTCTTCCAGAGTTCGGGAATGGCGAGGGCCTCAATCTGCGATTCCGCCACCGCATCAGTGACGCCATTGACAAGGGGAACGAAGGGAGCCTGGAGCAACGGCGTAAGATTGGTGTGCCTCCACTCCTCATCCTTTCTGCCAGGAAACCCACTTTCCGCAAAGGCGCGAATAGCATTCTGCCGCAGGTCGGCCAACCACGCTGGCGCGTCCTGCCAAGATCCTTTGCCAACAGACTCAAAGGCCGAGAGGTACTTGGCGACGGCGTCGGTGTCATTGCGAGCTCTGGGTTCGTCCCTCATACGACACGCGCCTCCCCTTGAGCCGCTTCCGCGACGGTCTCATCGCCTTCGTCTGCAATCCCGTCGTATCCCTTCTCCTCCAGTTCCAGAGCGAGTTCCTTCGAACCAGATCGCACAATACGTCCATTAACCAGCACATGCACGCAGTCGGGAACGATGTAGTTGAGGAGGCGCTGATAGTGCGTGACGACAAGCACGGAGTTGCCGGGACGGCGCAGCCGATTGACTCCCTGAGAAACGATCCTGAGTGCGTCGATATCCAAGCCCGAATCCGTTTCATCCAGAATTGCCAGCCGTGGCTCGAGGACTGCAAGCTGGAAAATCTCGTTCCGTTTCTTCTCGCCACCGGAAAAGCCTTCGTTCACTGGTCGGTGCAACAGGGCTTCTGGCAGTTCCACGAGCTTGACTTTGTCTTTGACCAACTCGAGAAAATCGATTGCATCCAGCTCCTCAAGACCTTGCGCTTTCCGGACGGCATTCAGCGCCGCCTTCAAAAAGTACGAATTGCTGACCCCGGGAATCTCGACCGGATACTGGAACGCCAGGAAGATTCCCCTTTGAGCGCGTTCCTCCGGCTGCAACTCCAGCAGATTCTTTCCCTGGTAGAGCACCTCACCCTTTGTTACAACATAGGCAGGATGCCCTGCCAATACTTGCGCGAGAGTGCTCTTACCGGAACCGTTCGGTCCCATGATTGCGTGGACTTCCCCGACCTTGACAGCCAAGTCAATTCCTCTCAGTATCTCCTTACCTTCGACGGTAGCGTGTAAGTCCCGTATTTCCAGCATGGCTTAATCTCATCCTTCAGGTGTTGGTCCCATATCGGCCATGGCAAAGGAGAAACGTCAAAGGCAATCTCCTGCCTGCCATCTGCCCCCGAGGGATCGGGGTTGGAGTCTGCCTCGACTCGTCGGGGCTTCGCTCCAACATCCGCTATCGGCTATCCGACGCTCCCCTCCAAGCTAACGCCCAGCAGCTTCTGCGCCTCCACGGCAAACTCCATCGGCAGCTCTCGGAAGACCTCCTTGCAGAAGCCGTTCACGATCATTGACACGGCATCCTCCAGACCAATGCCGCGCTGCTTGCAGTAGAAGATCTGGTCCTCACCAATCTTGGAGGTCGACGCCTCATGTTCCGCCTGAGCGGTGGAATTGCGAACCTCGATGTAGGGAAACGTGTGTGCGCCACACTTATCACCGATCAGCATGGAGTCGCACTGAGTGAAGTTGCGGGCGTTCGTGGCGCCCTTCATCATCTGCACGAGTCCGCGGTAGGTGTTCTGCCCCTGCCCGGCGGAAATTCCCTTGGACACGATGGTGCTGCGCGTGTTCTTCCCAAGGTGAATCATCTTCGTGCCGGTGTCGGCCTGCTGCCAGTTGTTGGTCAGAGCCACCGAGTAGAACTCGCCTACTGAGTTATCGCCTTGCAGGATGCAGCCGGGGTACTTCCAGGTGATGGCCGATCCGGTCTCCACCTGCGTCCATGAGATTTTCGAGTTTACGCCGCGGCACGCGCCGCGCTTGGTGACGAAGTTATAGATGCCCCCCTTCCCGTCCTTGTCGCCGGGATACCAGTTCTGCACCGTAGAGTACTTTATTTCAGCGTTGTCCATCGCCACCAGCTCCACCACCGCAGCGTGCAACTGGTTCTCGTCACGCATCGGAGCGGTGCAGCCTTCGAGGTAACTGACATAGGCGCCCTCGTCCGCGACAATCAATGTCCGCTCAAACTGCCCGGTGTTCTGAGCGTTGATGCGGAAGTACGTCGACAGTTCCATGGGGCAACGGACACCCTTGGGAACGTAACAGAACGAGCCATCACTGAAGACCGCCGAGTTCAGCGCAGCGAAGAAGTTGTCGGTATAGGGAACCACTGTTCCGAGGTACTTGCGGATGAGGTCGGGATGGTTATGAACAGCCTCCGAGAAGGAACCAAAAACAACCCCCATCTCGGCGAGCTTGCTCTTGAAAGTGGTTGCAACGGACACGCTGTCGAACACCGCATCCACGGCAACTCCTGCCAGCACCTTCTGCTCTTCGAGCGGGATACCCAACTTGTCGAAGGTCCTGATAAGCTCCGGGTCCACCTCGTCGAGGCTTTGCAACTCTGCCTTCTTCTTGGGGGCGGCGTAGTAGTAGGCGTCCTGATAGTCAATGGGCGGGTACTTGACATTCGCCCACGAAGGTTCCCGCATGGTGAGCCAGTGACGATAGGCCTTCAGCCGCCACTGCAGCATGAACTCCGGCTCGCCTTTCTTCTCCGAGATGAAGCGAACGATGTTTTCATTCAGGCCTTTAGGCGCCAAGTCGGCCTCGATCTCGGTCGACCAACCCCATTGGTATTCTTGCTGCACACGGTCTTCTATGACGTCATCACTACTGCCATCTCGGTCATCCATCATCACAGGTATCGAAGATGCGTTTGTTGCATCGTCCATTGCGTCCTGTCCCTGTCTCATGTTGCCCTCCGTCAGGCGATGCACTTCGATATCACTGTTGAAACAATGTCCGCACGATGAGTGCGGTGAGTGTTCATCCCATATCTGAAAGCGGCCAATAAACTGGGCCTCGCCTGAACCTCACACGCAAGGTAAACATGACTTCCTATGAGTTGATTGTATAGCCCATTCCCCCACGAGTTGCCCTCCTGTGATGGGAGAGACATTCCAGCAAACCAGGCAGCTCATATCAGGCGATGGTGACGCAGAATTTCTTCGAAGAGCGGCTGAACGCGCGCGCAGAGATGGCAGTTCGCGTGTCCGACCCAACTCATGTTCGTTTTCGTGTCGAGGGGATCAGTGAGCGGAGAGCCATCGGGGTGGACGACAACGCATCCCGCTTCACGGGCAATCAGTTCGGTGCACAGATCATAGGGGCGAACACAAAGCGGAACGTCCCTCCCGCCCAGCAGACGCGCATGCACCAGGCTGCGAATGTCGCAGATGAACCGATCATGCCCCACCATCAACTCATTCAGTTGTCCCCCGGTGGAGATGTACTGGTCTGTATAGATCTGCGCCTTCCCCGGTTTCGCCTCCCCAACGATGGCGGTAAACAACTCGTCCTCAATCTCCGCGATCAGTGCCTTGCCTCCTGGAAAGAAGTTGCTGACTGTTGCGAAACCGTGCAGGAAGGTGGTGGATGATGAGGGACGCAGTGCAAGGGACGTCGCCTCCCCCGAGTTCAGGTCCCGCCGTTCGCCAGCCGCTCCCTGCTCGCGGACGGCCCACTGAACGTCGTAACGATCCTGCTTCGTCGTCGGGATCTCCGTCTGCAAGGCGACTTCGATGTCCTGCAGGTTCGTCCCGTCCCCATTGTTCGGCGCGACACCGGTCAATATCCAAGCGCTGCGTTTATCGTACATCAACCCGCGAGTACCATCGATCGGGTCCACAATCATCCGGAAACGCGCAGTGTGTGAGTCTGCGCCAACCGGAAAGACCCGCTCTCCCGTATCACTGATTCCCTCCGAAACCAGAACAAAAGGAACTTCTCTCCCCCACTCCTCGCAGAATTCTGTGAGAATACGGTCGGCATCGACGTCAATCGCGTACTGAGTGTCACCTTCTCCTTCATGCGCGACCGCGCTCATCGACTCGATGGCAGTCTCACGATGGTGCTGCACCAGCGCTCGCTGCAAACGCGCGTGCAGCGCCTTCAGTTGCGCAAGAAAATCGTGGTAAGTACCCGGCAGTTCGCGTTTCATCATCGACACATTGTCGGCAATCGCGCGATGTTTGTCAAACAAATGAACCTCCTGTGCGCATTAAACAACCAGATGTTCAAGGCGTAGGGGACGGTCGCCGTGCCGTTTCCCGTTTCTCATTCCCCTCAATCCCGAGGAACAGCAAGCCGGCAGGGGGAACGGCACGGTCCCGACGCGTCGGGTCCCCGCTTTCAGGACGGTCGGTGTCACCTGGTACTCCAGTCCCGCCCACCGTGAAGGATCGAGCGACTCGCAGACGAAGTGCGACGGAATCGTGACCGTGCAGGCGTTGCCGCACACGTGGTTGGCTCTTCTCCCGGGAGTGACCGGGAGTTACGTGCACTTGTCCGTTGAGACATTACCGGTGTAATCTTCCCAGGCAACGTGGATACCATCGACGTGAGACAACTCGGGACCGCGGCGACAGTCCTGCAGCAATCGTTCGACGGCGCGCGCCTCCCCCTCGGCCAGTATTTCCACGCTCCCGTCCGATCTGTTCCGCACCCATCCCTTGATGCCGTGCCTGAGGGCCTGTTTCCGGACAAAGTAACGATACCCGACGCCCTGGACCATGCCTGTGACTTCTATCCTCGCTCGCAGATTCATGCAACCGTCGTCTCCATTGTATGGATTTCTATGTGGTGGCTTTCGGGGCGCGACGCATGGCCGCGAGTTCGATGCCGATCTGGTGGACGGCAAACACTGCCAGGAGCATCTCTTCGTCAAAAGGCGGCCTCGAGCGGGTCTCTCGATCCAGTCCCTGAAGGTATCCCACGTTCTGCTTGAGGTGATCGTTTGCCGCCAACAGCAGACCCACCATGGAAGAGGAGGCATCCTGCCCACCATTCTCATCGGCATTGTGAGCGGTCATCCATTGCCTGCCTGTTTCAGTGCATGTGAAGTATCCCAGCGCCCTCATGACTGACCGCCTGAGACACGTGATGGAGCCGACGTATTCGCCATTGTCATAGCGCAGATTCGCGGCGTCCAGATGAACCTGGACAAACTCCAAATCCTCATCCGTTTCTCGCTTTCCGCGGCGGGCGGGGGCAAGTCTCTGCCGAATGGATGAAAACATCTTCGCTACCATTTCTTCCCGAGACATCTGATCTGCGCGAAGAAGTCGATAGAACTCCCCCTCCGGACCCAGCAGGCTCCCGATGCAACGGACCAGTTGCTGGCGATAGATTCCCGGCTTGCTGTTTCTCACCAGACTCCTGAGGTAGTGGATTGTGTTGGCGCCGCCGATGCGACTGAGGGCATCGACGGCGGTGAGATAGACGGATTGGTCTGTTTCGCGCTGGATAAGCCTTTCCAGATATGCAACCCCTCGCACACTCCCGAGGGCGCCTAACGCCGATGCTGCGCTGCGTCGGACGGTTGGACGATCCGACTCAAGCAGCAGTACCAGCGGTCCCAACACCGACGGATCCTGCATCTTGCCGAGGGCTTCCGCACACTCCTCAACAATATCAGTCTCCCGATCCTCGAGGCGGCCCACGATCCCGTCGATGGCGCGGGCATCGCCGATGTCGCCCAGTGATCGCGCGGCCTCCCGCCGCACCTCCCAACTCGAATCCTGGAGGGCCGCAACCAATTCTTCCACGGCCAGCCGTGTCTTGGTGGAACCCAGCGCTCGTACGGCCTCCTGTCGCTCGGACGTGCGTGAAGACCGGGAGAAACGGATCAGATTCAGGAGAGACGCCACTGGGCTGCGAGCAGGGATCTGCCGCAATATGAACTGAGCGGGCTTCTCACCTTCCTCTTCCACCAGCCACAGGAGGGGAGAACACGCAAAGCGACACGCGGCGGAAACCAGGAACAGGGACTTCAGGACACCGGCCTCCACGTGCAGGAAACTGAAGTGCACGTCCTTCAGCAACACCGCAAGCAATCCGCCGATAACCGGCCCCAGCGCGGAAGCGGAGCATACCACCCCGTTGAAGCAGCCGATGTAAACCGATCGGTTCTCCTCGGGCGCAATCTGAGCGCGGAGATTCATCTGAGTGATGAGCACCCCGCCGCCGAAGAAACCTCCCCACAGGGCGGCGGCGGGGGCGGCCCAGAGATGGTTGTCCAGTGTCACAAAGAACCAGGACAGGGGGATGAAGCACATGCCCGTCCAGCATATCTTGGTGATGGGCTTGTTGCCGTACTTGTCGCTCAAGTACGCCCATATCTGATAGGACGCCACACCGGACAGAGAGAGCAGAGCGCTGATTACGGCAATGAACGAGAACGAGAGCTTCAGTTCCTTGATCCAGAACACGCTGAAGAAGGGCGCCGCAATCATGACCGCCATCGAGCGAACCGCGAAGAAGATCATGAGCCTGCGGAAGTTGTGGTTTTTGAAGGGCAGCAGGAACACCTCGAGGGAGCTTTGGGACTCGCCCCTTTTCCTCGCCGGCTCCGGTACCAGGCGGAGCACGCCGTTACTGATGACAGCAAATATCACCCCAATGATGATGATGGAGGAAAAACTGAACAGAGGATATCTGTCTTTCGTGATGTCCACGTATCTTCCCGCAATCAGTGCGGTGATCATTCCTGAAACGGTCAACAGCGTATTGACGCGCGCATAGAAGCGCCCCCACATTTCGGGGGGCACGAGATCGGTGAACCACGCGACCCCTGCGGGGTTGCCCCAGGCATTCACAACAGCCGCCAACCCCACAAGCCCGATCATGCCCCACGGACAGAATGCTCGAGGCAGAAAGAACGGGAGCAACGCAACCGGTATCCAGATCAGATACGAGACAAGGTTGAAGTTCGTGTGGACGCGTTTGCGGTTCTGAAGACGCTCGGTGAAAACCGGAGCAATCCCCTGCAGCGCCTGCGCGATGTTGGGAACAGAAGACAGAAGGCCAATCTGGTAGTTTGTGGCACCGAGGAAGAGGGCGTACCCCGTAAGGACGGCGCCAGCAGCGATGTTGTTGTGGACTGCCCGGATGGCATGGTTAAGGAGAACAAAACGAATTCCCCTCATCCGAAGCGCGTGAGTCAGCGGCCGCTCGTTTATGCCGACCTCGCTGAGGGCATCAGGAACAGACGGAGAGGCTTTGTTGGAGGTGATGTCCATGAATGGTTGGCGCGTTCGTCCACAGGCTTTCGCTAACCACGATTCTATTTTGCGGTGCAGAGCGAGTCAAGGGAGTCGTCGAGATCACAGCCGAGAACGGAGGGCGACCACCGCAAACAGCCCTGTCGACGCGCCTCACTCGTCGCTGTCGGGACCCTTTGCAGAACCGCCGACGACGCGATGCACACGGATCGGGTCATCTGCGAGTGTTCTCTTCCCTTCGTGTATCCGGACCATAATCTCAGCAAGCAGACCGAAACAGAAAAACTGGGCCCCGAGAACCAGCAGCAGGATACCCATCAGAAGCAAAGGACGGCCCCCGATGTGATGGCCGTGCGCGAATTTGAGGTACGTGAGGTGGAGACACACGAGAATCCCTGCGCCCGATGTCAGCAGACCGGCTTTGCCAAACATGTGCAACGGGCGCTTCCAGAATCGCGTAAAGAAACTCAAGGAGACCGCGTCCAGCAACACACGGGGTACGCGGGATATCCCATACTTCGACCGTCCGTGTTCACGCGGTCGATGGTTCACCTCGACCTCGGTCACCACGGCCCCGTTGGCAACGCACAGGGGAACCAGATAGCGGTGGCGCTCCCCGTAGATAGGAACCCGGCGCACCGCTTCGGCCCGCATGACCCGGAGACTGCATCCGAGATCGTGGATGGGAACACGAGTGATCCCACGCAGTACCTGATTGGCAATCAGCGACGGGAACCGGCGGAACATCCAGCGGTCCTCGCGTTGTCGTCTCCATCCGGCAACGATGTCCACCTCATCTGTGAGATGGTGAAGAAGCTTCGGGATATCCGCGGGGTCGTTTTGCAGGTCGCCATCCATGGTCACGATCAGTTCTCCGCGGGCGGCGCGCAAGCCGGCGGCCAGAGAGGCGCTCTGGCCGCTGTTCAGCGTAAGGCGCAATAGCTGGACGCTGCAATTGCCGGGCAGGCTCACCGTATCTGCAAGTCCCTCCAGCTCCTGGAATGTGCCATCAGCGCTCGCATCATCCACCCAAACAACCTCGCATCCCATGTCGATAGATCCGAGGACGTCCATCAGTTCCCGCCAAAGTAGAGTTACATTGCCACGTTCATTGAAGACCGGAATAACGACGGATAGTCCCTCGGGAGCGTGTTGCGGTTTACTATCACAGGTCATCGCGCGTACAGATCCTCTCAGACTGGCTTGTCTCCCGCGACTCAACCGTCCTCAACAAGTCCTGCGCAGACGACAAGCTGAACGCGGCGGGTTACTGATTATACCCCGACGGTTTGAGTTTGGTAAACCACCACGTCAATCGTGGGTGTAAGTCAGATTTGTGATAGTCAGCCCTGTCGCCCCTGCTACAGGGCTGACGGTGGGGGCCTCCCCTTACCCAGACAGCCCCTGCTGTCGGTAAGCTGAGCGAGCGGGGGCTCGCAGGGAACAGGTGGAACCGTCACGTTACCCCTGTAGCAGGGGCTACAGGGCTGACTATCACGGCGGACTCACAGAGTCCGCATCATGCACCATCACAAATCTTACTTGCACCCCGTCAATCGTCTTATAGCACAGCCGTGGGTAGCAGTGCTGACTACGAACAGGTTTTTTCCATGGCGGGAACAGGAGCAATGGGGGTGCGCGGTGCCGCCGATCGTTGTGTTGTGCGGCGCCTCTGCATCGTGATCGGGGGGAGCGAAAATTCTTATCCCGTCTTAGGCATCTCGATCCTCACCGTCTGGCCGGCGGGGACGGTCGCCTGAATGGGGTACATGGGCAGGGCGCCGAAGTAGTTGCTGCGGCGGGCATTGATGATGAGGGGTTTGTCGGTGGGGTTATGCAGGCTCATCAGCCACTCTTTCTCGCCAGTTTGAACAACCGTCATGAACACCTTCGGCTGATCGCAGGTGAAGGGATGCCCGATGAAGATATCGGACTGCAATTTCCCGGGGGGAACGTGAGCATAGGCGGCCCCAGCGTGCATGCCGAGAGGACGCGAGGTATTTTTCTTGCGGTCATAGTACACCGCGGTCCACCGATCGTTGAGATTCTCAACCACGACGGGCAGTACCGCAGGCATGTTGCGCGGCAGGTTGATGGATCCGCAGAAGCCGCGCTGGTCGCCGTCGATACGCAGGACATATTCCTGGCCGGTCACCTTCCCATCCTGCGTGGAAACCTGATACCCTGGTGAGCCATCGAGTGCGAAGATGTCCCGGAACGTTTCGGGGACCTCGAGTGACGGCTGGTCGTTGTATGCGCCGGTGAAGGCGAGATAGCGGTAGGTCAGCTTGTCGCCCTTCTTCAAGGGACGGTCAGCGAGATTGTAGCCTACCTGACAGGCATGAATGTCACCGATGTAGAAATAGTTCAGATCGTCCTGCAGGCTGAAGACGCCGAACGGCCCGAACAGAGACGGATAGAAGTACACATACCCGCCGCGCTGTAGCGCCCCTCCAGCGCGCAACTGCTGAGGGCGACCATCGTAGTGCAGCTCGAATGCATGGGATCTGTCCTTTGTGTGCTGAATTGCGCCCATCCGGTACCCGCCCTCGACGCGGCTTGCCGTGGCATTGGATATGAGAAGATGAATCTGACGCGCGGCATCGAAGGTCAGGTCCTTGAGTATCTCCAGTTGCCCCTCCACCAGAACCGGTCCCGGCAGGTGACCCGGGTGAATGAAGGTGGTATACCGAACCGTCCCCCGGTACAACTGCGATTCCTCCAGCGGACCGAGGTTGTTCCAACTGTTCCACACGCTAATCCCCCTCGGGAAGGTGTGGCTGATGACATTCTCCTGCAACACCGCATCCGCGCACGCCATGGGCAGCCGGATCTGTCGGTTGATGCTTCCACCTTCGCTGCCCTCCTTGGCGACAAGCTGCGGCGCAGCGGAGATGATAGCGCCACCGCCGGGTTGACCGTCGTAGCCGGGAAAGCGGAGCTGGTCGAGGTTCAGGTCGATGCGAAGGTTGTCACTCATCGGACCTTTGGGCTGAGTCGGCAGACACCAGTTGTTTGCCGTCGAACCCCACGGACTGTCCGGCGCCGCAGTGGCGGAGTAACTGAGGGTATTGTTCCGGTCGGAACAGTAGACAAACTCCATCAGGTGGTTGCGGTCGATAAGATTCTCGGAGATAGCCCGCCTGCCATTGGTATCAGTGACGACGAGAAACAGATGGTGTTGCTGGTTGTGGGTGAGCACAATCTCTTGCTCGAAGCTTGTCGCGCCGTTGGGCAGGAAGCGACGGAATAGCTCCGTACCATCCATCACGCGGATTTCCTTGAGACCGCTGTCGGACTTCACGGACAGGCGGATTTTCCACAGGTATCGTGTCCAGTCGAACCAGTTGCCGTTCGCTACATAATCCCGCGGGCCTGCCCACTGCCAGTTCTCGATGACAGGCCCCTCGGTGGCGTATGCGAGGGGCTCGAATCCTGGTGAGAGCATCTCTCCCGACAACTCTCTCAAGTCCTTGAAACTATGGGAGAGAAGCACCGTATGCGGCATCTCTCCAGCGGCCACTCTGTCGATCTGTGACGCGTCGTCCATCAGCGTCAGAGCCATGCAGCGCGGCAACTCCGCCGCGTCGGACACGACGCCGTATTCGTCCACCATCTCGTCAATGAGCTTGCCGTTGTCGTAGGTCCAGACGGCGAGAACGTTCCGGTAGGTGCGGATGTCCCAGAACGGGACGCCTCTGCCTTTCTCCGGTCGGTAATGGCCGATGAAGCATTCGTTGGACCCGTTCTTCTGCGCGAACTCGTTCAGGGAAAGTCCAGAAGGCTTCTCGTAGATGGTCTGGAAGCGTTTCGTTCCCGGAGCCATCCATGCTTCCTGCGGAAATACAAGCCCTCGGCGGAAGGCGAAGTAGGTGTTGTCGACTTGATCCCTGTATGTCAGACCGACGAACACAATGAAGTCGTCGGAGTTCATCGTTTCACATTTCGCTTGCAGTTCCTGGAATTTCGCTTCGGTGATGTGTTCGTAATCTTCGAGAATCACCAGAAAGTCGAGGCCTGCCTTTTTGGCTGCGGAGACGTATTCTTCCGGCGCGCTCTTGCCGGTCGAATAGTTGGTGCGCGCGCCGATGACGCCTCGGAAGCTCTTCTTGATCCCGGGAAACAAGTGGTGTTCCATCGGGAATGGTTCCGGCGCAGCAAAGCTGGCGGGGGCGAGGCGATTCGTATCGGTCACTGCTCCGGCGAAAAGCTTGCCTTTCCGAGCGGGTTCGGACAACCAGGCAAACAGGTTCTCCAGCAGCTTCGGCATATCGCCGGGCTTGCCATCGAGACCGATCCCCATCACGGACTTCTCGTATCCTGGCGCCAGTCCTCCAAAGATGTGATAGGCACTCGGTACCCCCATGACGGCGATACGTCCCTTGCCGAGGGAACGTGCGGCCAGCAGCGGCGGCGACGACGGGATGGAGTTCATCGCTGCGGGGATTGCGGCGTCGACACGAGGTTCGTTGAATGTTACAGCCTCAACTCTCGCCGATTGTTCTCCGCGAAGGAGAACCTCCCAGTTACTGTCAACTTGAAAAGGCACCGTGTTTTGATTCCAGACAAATCGCGAATTCCGGACAGGATACCAGATCCCTGAAAGACCTCCGGTGGCGGGGTGCTCCGTGAATTCATTCGTGAACGCCCAATTGATGTTCATGACCGTGGCGTTGATGACCGCGTCGCTGTAGAGCACGCCATTCAAGAACGTAAGTCCGAGGGGGCGGAACATCTGGTTAGCAGAGTATCGGTATGAGCCAGCCACGAACGGGAAGAAAAGCAGACCTCCCCCCGCCTCCACATGCTTCAGCACTGCCTGCCACCTCTCCGAGAACGGACCCGATAGCTTCCCCGTCTCAGATTTCCAGAACGGTGGGTCGAGGAACACGATGAGGTCGTACCGGCCGATATCAGCGACCTCGAAGTCTCCCGGAGAGTTACTGTAAGTCATCTCCATGTCGCGAACGCCCACCGTATATCCCTGTTTCACAAGATCTCGGGCATACTCACGGAAGAATGCTTCCCCGTGCCCCCAACCGGAAGGGAGGCGGAGGAAGAGGACGGAGGGCTTCGCCGGATTTGGTGTCTCCTGCTGAGCCGACACCTGAAGTGCATGAACGATAGCCAAGCAGATGATGACCAGGCAGCGGGATAAGAGAGTGCTCAATGTTGCCTCCTGTGCATCCCGGAGGAATCCAATTGATGGTGGAGCTGCGGGAAGCGTTGTTGTCACGTGATGGCTTGATGTATCTGTGAGTTTATCGGCTCATGATAGCACAACCTGCGAATCAATCCCAAACTCACAGTTCTGGGAAAACTCAGAATTCATGTTAGATTTTCCCTCGGTTGGGGTAGAACGGATGTTAATAAGTGGATCGGAATAGGAACCACCCTGCCATCGCTCGTCGATGCGCGGTGGGGGGTGTCTCTTGGTATTCATAGTCGTGCTGGGATCGCTTGATTTCGCAGGTTGTCGGACCCTCGTGGCTGCACAGCCTGTCAAAGAAGCGCAGCAAAAAACCGTCGTATATCTTCGTCGTACCAGTGAAGCGAGTTGATGGGAAATGCCTTACCTGCCGACGGCCATGGCTCTGATCGGTGGGGCGTTCATATTGGCCTTGGTCGCAATTATCTCCATTGTCCACGTCTCTTACCAACACGTTAGTGGATTGCCAGAAGAGCCTGGTATTGCCCTGCCGGAAGACTATCGGGAGCTCCTGAGCAGCGAACGTGTGTCGCGGGTGCTCAAGCGCGCGCACTTCGATCTCTTCTTTCGAAGACGCCTGCTGCACCGGCGCGAAGCCGCGCTCCGCAAATGGCGACTGAGCCGAAAGGAACGCAATCTTCTGATGGATATGAGTGACGCCGAATTGGCGGAGTTGTACCGTTCGTTCGTTCATCAGTAGAGAGGCTCCCTACACCAGTTCCCGCTTCAGCACTTTGCCTCCCGGGTTGCGCGGGAGCGCATCTCGGAACTCCACCAGTTGAGGCGTCTTGTAGCTCGCGAGCCTTTCCGCACAGTAGCGTTTGACGTCCAGTTCGGTCATCTGTCTTCCGGGGCGCAACACGACGACCGCTTTCACCAATTCGCCCAGATACGCTCGCGCGCCCGTCGCAGAAACGCCGACAACAGCAACTTCCTGGACATTATCGTTGGACAACAGCGTATTCTCCACCTCGAGAGCATACACGTTCTCCCCGCCGACGATGATCATCTCCTTCTTGCGCCCTCGCAGGTAGACGTATCCCTGCTCGTCCACCATTGCCAGGTCGCCAGTGCGGAACCAGCCGTCCACCATCGATTCCTCCAACAAGCCGGGACGCTTCCAGTAGCCTGGAACCACGTTCTCCTTCTTGAAGCAGAGCTCGCCGGTCTCTCCGGCCGGGACCTCCCTTCCATCTTCATCGACGATCTTCTGCCAGACTTCGGGGAGCGGTTTCCCGATCGACTCCGCTCGAACGTCCACGTCGGCATTTGGCAGGACGTGGGTCATCGAGATCGTTTCGGTCAACCCGAAGAAGTTGTGCAGCTCCACGCCGGGGAACTTCTGCCGCAGACGCTGAATAGTTTGCACCGGCATCATCGATCCCGCGTACGCGATCAGTCGGAGGGATGACAGGTCGAACTTGTCCAGACCCTTCATGGTTGCGAGAAAATGGAACATCGTCGGTACGCCAAAGAAGGTGGTGGCGCGGTAGTCCTCGATCAGCGTAGCGAGTTCTTTGACATCCGGTCGCGGCGCGATAAGCACCGTACTGCCGAGATAGGCCGAAGAGGGAAGTATGCTGTAGAGAGCGCTCGCATGGAACATCGGCACCGTCAGCAAGTGGATATCCGAGTGCCGGAAGTTTTGAGCGACGATCGTCATGCGAAGGTTGAAAAGCAGATCGCAGTGCCGCATCATCGCGCCTTTCGGGCGTCCCGTCGTGCCGGAGGTGTGCATGATGATGGCGAGGTCTTCGGGATGAATGTCGGGTCGTGCGTCGATGACTTCGGAGTGTTGAATTGCCTCTTCGTAAAGTAGCGTTCCTTTATCCGAGAACCCGATGGCGATGGTCTTCTTGACGTTCGGGCATTGTGGCAGCGCCCCGCGAGCAGCGTCCCAGAGGTCTTTGTGGACAATAAAAATTTCTGCATCGGAATTGTCGATGAGAAAGGCCAGCTCGTCTCCTTTCAGCCGCACATTGACTGGGACAACCACCCCGCCCAATTTCATGATCGACCAGTAGACGATGAAGAAGTGCAGGCAGTTGGGGGCGAACACGGCCACGGTGTCTCCCTGCTTGACGCCGCACTCAGTCTCCAGATACGCTCGAAAACGGTCGATCGGTTCATTGACCTCACGGAACGTCAGCGATTCTCCCTCAAAGATTACCGCGATCTTGTTCGGGAACTTGAGCAGATTGTTCTCCCAAAGGTCTCGCACACTCCGGATGTCTGTACGGATTTCCATCGGAACACCTTCCCTGGCCTGCGGGTTGAGAACCCGCCGAGCCCTCCATGCTGCGAAATTGTACTCGAGCGATGCTGCGGCGTCAATGCACCCCCGCGTTATGGCAGCTACACGCTGAGACGGATGACCGGGAGGACGGACCGAGGGATTGTCGCTGGGGGGGTATCAAAGACCGGCTTTAATCCGCGGAGTTGCTCTACCAGATCAGGGGCCCCTACGTGTTCATATCCATCGGGGAACCGAGACAGAATGGCGATGGATCTGGGGTACAGGCGACGTGCCGAGGCATACCGACGGCCGAGCAGGTGATGCAGCGCGCCCGCGGCCTTGATGAGCCCGAGGTAGAAGTTCTTGCGCTCTTCGTCCTCCTCCCACATCCACACCTCTTCCCACTCGATGAGGGACTCGAAAAACCTGCCCGCATTGAAGTGCTCAATGCCTTGTCTGAGATGATCGGTTTGCTCCATGGTGTCGATACATTTCTTCTTACGCACGGAATTTCCTCCTTTCCGACGCAGAGAGTTATACTCGTTACGGATGAAAATCCATCTTTCCCCCTCACCCGTAACGAGTATATAAGTAGGTCGTCAAAAATACTGTCCCTGCTGAAACGAAGACGGACATACCCGATTGATTCGGTAATCCCCCCGAACTTGTTTCGGGGGATGGTTAGGACCACGCTAACCGGCGGG
>MNXM01000263.1:0-846 GCA_001872605.1 Armatimonadetes bacterium CG2_30_59_28
GACTTGTCGACGAGAATCTGAGACACATCACGGACAAGCCCCATGCCGCTGTGGAAATGGAGGTTTGTGAACTCGGAGTAGATCTGTCCTTGGTTCAACGGTGCGTAGCTCACGCCCCCGTGATAGATGGTCTCATTCAGGTCACAGTCCATGGGCACCGGGCGGTCAATCTGGCAGTTGGCGAGCTCGGTTTCGCTGCCACGGCTGTCCAGGGTGACGCTCGCCAACTGGTAGGGATCCACCCCCTCCGTGAGGCTGGGGTTGCCACATCCGTAACGCGTGGATGACGTGCTGACCGGCTGCAGGTCATGCCAGTGAGTGTAGTAGTCGTAGGACTTCAGTCGATATCGCTCTCGTGGGCCAACGCCGCGACTTTTCAGGTCCCCCCATGTGAAGACGCTCAGGTTGGTGGGCGACCCGCATACGTGCGGACCAACAGGAACGTTCAACGGCTGCGGGATCCAGAAGTTTACGCCGGTCTCCAGTTGATGCCCGCTGGATGCCTGAAGGACCCCGTCCCGAATCCAGGGAACAATGTCCGCTGATTCCCCTTGAAGGCGCGCGTTGCCGTGAGACACCTGTGTCAGCCAGTTCCGCAGGCTGTAGGGGTTCCCAGGGTCGAGCAGCAGGCTGTAGAACGACGAGCGAAACGCGACGTTACTTTGCAGAGCAGCCGGTGCCTGGGCGCTGGTAACCTCGACATGCGCTTCCGCCCAGGCAGGATTCCCCAGCCCAACCAACTCGCAGGGAGGGGCCGCGGGATGGGATTCGGCCGCGGAATGGGGTTCGGCCGTGTCCGGACTCTCGTCTACCCAGTTCGGGAATTCAATAGCGACGACCAACACC
>MNXM01000263.1:924-18377 GCA_001872605.1 Armatimonadetes bacterium CG2_30_59_28
CCCGGATTCGTCAGAGTCAACGAACTGCAATCCAAACTGCCCTGAGTATGACCAATCGCGGTAAAGCGCATCGATCCGCAGCGATCAGGGCCGCGGGAGCTCGCCCCGCGAGGGACCGACCGCGGCTTTGTCAGGGCGGCCAACATATCGCGCTTCCTGCCCACTTCCGAAGCCAGGTCGACCGTCGAAGCTTTGACGCGGGAGTTGCCGTCCCGCCCCTTCTCGAGGTTGACAAAATCCACTTTGGCATTGGCAGGCAGGTTTAGCCGGTCAAAAACCTTGTATCCCAGCTTGCTCTCGCTTTTTTCAAGGAGTTTCTCCGCACCTGAGCGTGAGAGTCCCTGAGTTCTCGCGATGTCTGCGACGATGGACTCGCGGGGGGAGCCTTGCGCGTCAAGTCGGACCTGGTAGTTGCCCGATTTGCCCTGCACACTGGAGCGCAGGAGCAGAAGCGCGCCTCCCGCCACTACCAGTAAGGCGAGGAAAAGGATGGGCGATCGCAATGATTTCATGGGCAGTACCCTACTTTCGTCGCACGCACGTTGGACTCGCGGGACTCGGGGAACCGTGCCTTATGAGGGACGGACCTCGCCAGCCTCCATTTACTGCGGCTTGGGCTTCCGGAGCAGTTCTTTGACGATATCCCGTGATGCATTCCGGATCGCGGCATCTTCCAGCCCGGACATGGACGGCGCCTTCTTGCCGCCTCGTGCGGAGCCCGTGCCAGTCATCACGACGCTCTTGTAGACCTGCGTTGGAGACTCATCCGAACCGCACAACGAAAAGAGCTGCGCAAACACCGTCACCTGAACGTGCGCGGTGACGGCCTCAATCGCAGCAGCTTTCTCGGCCTGCTTTTGTTCTCTCTCGGACTTCTTGCGGGCAGCTCTCTCTTCCCTGGTCTCTTTGGGTGTGTCGGACTCCCGCTGAGTGTCACGCGCGCTGCGCTTTGTCCACGATGTTTCCGTCATCGTGGCGGTCATAAGAACGTCATCTCCGGATTGATTGACCTCCGCTTGCCGCTGGAAAACGGGGATGGAAAATCCGGGCGGCCCCATCTTGGGGAGCGCATGGGGAGGAATGGCGGTGGGCACCGGAGGGACAACAGGCTGAGTTGCCTCCACCGACGTCGCTGCCTCGGGTTGAGGGGACGGCGACTGAGACTGACGCGATTCTCTCTCGGCCCGCTGCTCAGCCTTCCTGTTTTCCTTCTCGGCCTTCTTCGCTTCCCTTTCCGCCTTGCGCTGTTCCCGAAGTTCTTTCTTCGAGCGCTTGCCAACCGTTACCTCCTCAGCGGTCTGAGACGGAACAACCTCTTTCTGTTTGTACTCCTGCACCGCCACGGAGAAAATAAACGGCACACCGGCTCTCATCGCAAGAGGAGCCGCCGTCTCAACACTGGGGCTCTGCTTGAACGACTCCACGACATCCTTCTGAAGGGATTGCTCATCCAACGCGCGCTTGACACTGGGGTCGAACTCGTTGATGTTCACAAAAAGAAACCGTCCAGAGTGGAGCATTTCGTTCCACAGTCCACGTTGCACCTTTGCGGCAAGCTGCGACGGTCCCGAATCGGCGGTACTTGTTACCGGAAGCATGATCACCAGATTGGATCCGCCCGCGATCCCGCAATCCTGTGCTTCCGCAGGCATGGCGCCGCAGAGCGGCATCAGCAGACTCCCGAGCAGCAAGTATCCCCGGGACCAGTTCCATTTCCTGTTCATCGGTGCAACCATCGTGACTCCTGCTATCTGACCTGAAGAGTTTTGACGACTCTCACGGTCTGTTGTTCCTCAGTTGTAGCCCGGATATCCACCACATAGACGCCTCTTGGCAGGAATTGACCTGCATTGCCCCGCGCGTCCCACGTCAGGGCGTTGACGCCCTTTTTCCTCAAAGTCCCCGGATCAATCACTCGGACAAGTCTCCCGGACGCGGTTCGGATGGCACACCGAACTTCGGCGTCGCGAGACAACGCGAACGAAACCGACAGCGCGCGACTCCGCGTCAAGGGCGATGACACAACAAACCCGGTCACCCTCAAGGCGCCGGCGGGGTCTGTCGTCACCTCGATCCGGAAACGCCGCGGACATCCTGCCTTCCCGGAGGTGTAAGCATAGGACTCAACGGTGCGCATATACACGCGCCTGCCGGTGTCAAGGTCCACAAGTGTGAAGCGATATGGGCGAGGCACCCGCTGAATGGTCGGCCACGTAAGCACGAAAGATGTGTTCGGTTGGTCGGTGACAGCCTCGACATCCCATGACCTCTCTCCGCTGAATGCCCGCCTTACGTCCTGCACAAAGTAGCCGGCGTCGTCTCCCCAATCCGAGTGGGGAAACCGCAGACTGACATACCCGGAGAAGGGAGGAGGACCCTCAATGTCCGTGAGATCAAACCTGTCGGTGGCTTCGAAGGAAACACCCAGGTAGCTGCGCGAGCTGCGGTAGCGCGAGTCGGCAGAGCGAACGCTGAGCTGCAGCAGCCAGTCCGATGCCTTCCCCGAGCGGCGCAAGTCTCCGGGAAGCGCGGGAGAACTATTGGCGGGATGCGTATTCACCACATTCCGTGCCTCGTTGATGTCCGAGGGGAACACCATCGTCAGTCCTGAAACAAGGGCTTTCAGCCAATAACCCACCATCGGCTTCAGTTCGCTGGTTTGCTCGCCGACGGCGACGTAGTCACGAATGCCCGCGTCGTAGGTCCACATTGTCGAACGCAGGAGTCCGCGCTGAATGGCGCCGATCCAGTCATAGGATTCTCCGGAGTAGAAGAACTTCACTCGCCCGAGATAGACGGATGACAGGAACGGATCTCCTACCATGCTCCATTCCTTTTTCAGTGGAAGCAGGAAGTCCGCACTGCTCGAGACGGGATGAGCGCCCTGAAGATCCAGCGGTGTGGAGCGACTGGTCTGTAGCCAATAGCCAACGCCTGCGCTTAGTTCCGTAATCCCACCACCTGTTGAGTACTTCAGGTAATCGTTCAGGTCGGGGTCCCATGTTGCCAGGTAAAGCGGGCTGAGGGTCGCGCTGGTGGTTCGGTCGATGAAGACGACCCCCGGGTTGGGGTCGTCAAAGGTGTACGGGAAAGCAACCATACTCAGTCCGTCCACGGTGAAATCCTGTGGCAGCGGAGGAACGTCAACATACCGCGTGATCGATTTCGACGAGGCGCCTGCGGAGGACGTGGTAAGGATAACGGGAAGTTGGCCGCTGGCGAACCCGTTGACGTTCACTCGCCAGGATACTGACTTCTCGTTGTAGGCTGGAATGTTCCCCGTGCTCTTGCTGGATGACTCCCCGGACTGGAACTCCAGTCCGGTCGGCAATAGCAGTCGAACGGTTGTATCGGCCAGCGCTACTGCGGAAGTATTGTAGATGAATGCGCGAACTGTCAGGCTCCCCGGACTGAAGTAAAACCTCTCCGTTATGTCGGTGGTAGCAGGGTCGTCTCCCTCAACCAAGGAAACTTGAGATGGACACTCGAGCGCAGCGACCGGGTTTGGCTCGTAGTCCGTCGTCGAGCTCCCCAACCCGAAATAGGTGACGAATATGCGACTCTGCCCACTGGTATAGCTCACGTCACTGAAAATCAGCACCGGCGCGACATTCAGGATGCGGCTATAGGATTCGTCGGGTAGCTCATAGGGGTCGCCTGTTATCTCGGCGTCGTCGATGAACAGAAGCTCGGTCGGAGTCGTTGCGCTCTCACCAGAAATGATGCCTACGGACTTGAGGGCGGTGCTCAGTATGTCCCCGGAGGTGGGGTTTGCCTCGAAGACGTTGTAGAGCGAAGGCATCGAGATCAATGAGAAGGAGGTCCGGAACCCGATCGGAGACAGACCGGGAACGACGGGAATCTCGCTATGCGGGAGGGCAGACAAGATACGAAAGTCTGGCTGCAGCACGACACGTGTACCGATCTTGTGGCTGTAACGGCCGCGGTTGGTGACCTTGTACTCGATCTTGAGCACGTCCCGCAGCAGGGTCAGGCGCTGCTCCACTCGGATGGAAGGACCACCTGGGTCGCCGGTATTCTCGTTATCCAGTCCTTCTTCAGTTTCCCAAACGGTCAGAATCGATTCGGGCGTAACGGCAACGGCCTGTGTAAGCACCTCCCCGCCCTCGCCAAATTGAGCGATATTGGAGTAAGGGTCATCTGGTGCCGGGTCGATGCGGAAGTGTGCCCCATTGATGTCGGACGTTACAGGGGCGATGATTCCCCGCCCTCCGCCCGCCGTGTAGAGATGGAACCGGCCGGTCGTGGGTTCAACAGCGAGGGTCAGATACCGGTTGCTGACCTTCACCCATGCGGGGTTAATCACGAACTGCGCGTCCGCGCGGGCGTGGAAGGCCAACGCGCAGGCCAGGAGTAAGGGGGTCAGCAGTTTCCCCGATTCTGAAAAAGGCTTCATGGGCGCACGTCCATTCATCTCTGATATTGGTCGGGCAATGGGCTGCTTCATTTCATGTCGAGTCCACACGGCGCCATGTCGGACATCGGTTCGCCGTCGAAAGACCGGCATCTTGCGAATCAACGAACTCTCAAAGCTTTTACGCCTCGTCCAACCTGATTCTCGTCGGTAACAGCAACCACTTCGATCAGGTAGTTGCCCCGCGGAACCATCCTCCCCAAACGGTCTCGCAAGTCCCACCGAATGAGATTGACGCCCTGCCGAGCCTGTTGCGGGGACAGAACCTGGACCACACGGCCGGTTGAGGTGCGAAAGCGCACCTCAACCATCGCATCCCGTGACAGGTGTACGCGGGCGGCAAATCCGGACTCCGCGCGCGACGCAGCGGACGACACCTCTATGCGAACGCGCATGGGCGTTCCTGGTTTCGGTTCCACAATCAACTGGAAGCCTCGGAGGGACTTTGCGTGTGCAGTAAACGAGTAGCCTGTCGTTGTCCGCATGTATATTCGCCTGCCGCTGTCCCGGTCAACCAGTGTCAGACGAGCTTCCTTCGGCACAGCGGTGAGATTCGGCCAGTTGACCACAACCGGTGCGTCGTCGACATCGCTCACGACCTCGAAGTCGAACGTTTGCGATTTCGTCAGCGGTAGTCTGCGGAGGTCTCTGGCGTAGTAACCCGACTCACGCCCCCAATGATTGCGCGGCAAACGCAACTCCACGCGACTCCCCGGAGCGGAGGGCGGGGACGCCAAGTCGCGCACATCGGGACCGTCCTTGGCGTCCACATCGAACCCAACGAAATTCTGCGTGTCAACGGCGTCACCGACCTGGGCCGTCAACTGCAACTGCCACCCCCTCCCGCGGTCTGCGTCGGGGGTCACAGAGTCCGCACGACTGCGTGAGATCGACCTGACGTTGCTTGTGATTGGGGATGCAAGCAGCGCCAGTTCCTGCTTCACCTGCAGCCAGTAGGCATCGAAAAATCGCAACACGCCGCTCGAGGGAGGCTCAATCCGATACTCACTGAATGTCTGATCATATTTCCACAGCGAGTTCCCTATCAGTCCCGAATTCACCGCGTCCAGCAACGGCATCAAATGTCCGTCCTTCTCCACGAGGAGATTCGGGACGTCGATATTGAACGGGAATGGGGTGCCGATCTGGTGCCAGCCAACGCCCAACTGCCCATCGAGTCGCCCTTCCTGCGTAAAGCGGTACAGGTCGGACGTAGATACGTCCGCTCCTTCCACATTGAGGCTGGCGGTGCTGTCCAACTGCAGCCAGTACCCCCTGCCGGGAGTGAACCCGCTGACGGACGGGTTGTGCGGGGTGGTCACATAGGAAACGTACAGACCGCCCCCCTCCAGTGTTGCGTCCGGCACCCATCGCACAAGATCTGGGGCAGTGATCCCCAACACGAAGGGCGGCGAGTTGTTGGTTGGATAGTAAGGGAGCGAGAACATCCGCAGTCCCGACGACAGTTGCTTCTGCTGAATGTCGAAGGTCACGGACGCCGAACGCGGGGGCAACTCATTGTTCTGGCCGACGGTATCGTAGATGCCGACGCTCAAGACATACCGACTCAACGAGAGGGTGCCCGGCTGGAGCGTAACCATGAGGGACTGCTCGTCAATGGTCAGAATGCCAACGTCGGGATTCACAAGTTCCCCGTCGGCAACGATGGGTTCATCGTTGAGAGTAATGGACAGCGTGTCGAAGAGGAACGGGTTCTCAGTGGACCCCAGCGAGTTCTCATAGGTCAGTCGCATCACAAACGTCGGGGACAGGTTGTTGACCTTCTCCATGTTCTTCGGAGAAAGAATTTCCGCAGCGGCGCCGTAGTCGTAGGTGCCGAGGGATTGCATGGCGGTCCCCACATTGAGGCGTCCCCCAGTTTCGACCCGACCGATCAACGCGGGGTCCTTGTCGACGGTGGTCAGGATAATTGACCGAAGTGTCTCCACGGTGAGCCAGTCTGCTTCTGCGAGCAGAAGAGCCGCAGCGCCAGCAACGTGCGGAGTGGCCATCGAGGTGCCCTGCATGGTGGCGTAGGCCGAGGTGCTCGTGCGGGCCGTGCTGTAGATTCCGACGCCGGGAGCCGCAAGGTCCACCGACACCGCGCCGTAATTCGAGAAGGATGCAAGTCTGTCATTCTGGTCCGACGCTGCCACCGAGATAATGCTCGGGGAGTCGTAACTGGATGGATAATCCGGAGTGACATCATTGTCGTCCCCAACACCATCCTCGCCACCATTCCCCGCCGCGCAGCAACTCAGGATTCCCGCATTGCCCAGCGCATCGAAGCTGTCGAGAAGCGCCTGGCTGAAATTGGGGCCGCCCCAGCTATTGTTCGTGACCAGCACGTTGATCCCACGCGTCTTCATCTGATACACGTACTCCAAACATTCAACCGCATCTTCGGTCGTACCGACTCCACGGGAATTGATGAACTTGAGCGCCATGATGCTGACGTTCCAGTTGACACCCGTCACACCGATGGCATTGTTCCCCACTGCGCCAATCGTGCCAGCCACGTGGGTTCCATGGCCTTCGTCGTCCAGCGGATCGGAGTCGTTGGTTGCCGCATCGATTCCGTAAACGTCATCCACGTATCCGTTCCCGTCATCGTCCGATCCGTTCGCGGGGATCTCGCCCGGATTTCGCCACATATTGGCGACCAGGTCCAAATGTGTATACAGGACCCCCGTATCAAGCACGGCAACAACAACCTCCGTGCTTCCCTGACTGACGTCCCAGGCGAGCGGAGCGCCGATCTTTGTCATCCCCCAGAGCTGACTGTAACTCGGATCATCGGGAGTTGTTTCATGGACGCGTTGCAGGTAGTCTGGCTCGACCGAAACCACACCGACCGCCTTACGGTATCGGCTGAGCCCTTCGGGCACACTCATACCCTTGGGCAGTTCAACCGACTGCCAGCCAATAAAGCGAAAACTCCGGATGACTCTGCCGCCGATTCGGGAATGGACATCCCTGGATTCACTCGAGGAGACGCCTTTCCGGAACTTAACGAGGAGCCGTCCGGAAGTATATGCAGCGCCCCTATCCCGAGCTTCCGCGCCCATCCCGATGGTCCCGACAATCACCAGAACTTGGAGCCATTTGCCCACAGAACTTCTCATTACATCCCCCCGTTGCTACGGGATCACTTTGACTTTCGGCTGCGCATCTTCTCCTTGAGAAGTTCTTCCAGCCTACGGAGTTCCGCAGGGGTCAGAGTCCCTGCCTTGCCTCTGAGCGCTTCCCATTGCTCGGGCGTAAGATGCCGCTTGAGTTGCTTCAGATTCCCAAGCCGGTTCTTGCCAACGGACGATGGTGGCGGTGGCGGACCTTCCGCAGTGCGGAAACTGAACGCGGAACTCCACACGGATCCTTCATCATTCGTCGAGCCGACGGACGTGGGCCGCAGAGGGTCCCGGATATTCCGGGCACCCACCCTCCAGAACAACTGAACCGACGCCCCGGTCAGCCCGAGCGTCGCGGCGATCAGCCCTTCCGGCGGCGTATAGGTTTGCAGTGTCCCCCCGGGAAGCCCGGTAGCCACGATCTCGGGGCTCTGGAACGTCTGCGTCACAGGAAAAATGACATTGTTACTGACCTGCAGTTGGTACTCATCGCCACCATCCACTGTCTGAAATGTGAAGGTCACGTTATCGAGATTCACAGAATCGCTGCCTGGATTAGGGAGAGGGGGCGGTGAGAGAAGGGGGACTTTGTCCAAGGGTGTGGCCCCGCCTGTCGCGTTGCTCGGGTAACTCAGAACCAACTCATAGGTCTGGCCCCCGCCCTGGTCCTGGCGCGGCCGTTTCGCCTGTATTGACTTGGTCCCAATGGAGAAGTTTCCGCCGCCGCCGGTGCCGCCGCCTTCAGGTGGCGCAATTCCAGGTTGCTGGGCAACAACTCGCGTGGCTGCATAATAGAAAGTGACTCCGGGGATAAGGGGAGAGTGAACTGCCTCGATATCGAGAGTTAAGCCACCTCCCTGTTGACGTGGGTCCACTGAGCGGCTGGGATTGTACGCAACGTCATGCTGAATCGTGACGACTCCAGTGTCTTGCTCAACGTCAACGGTGATATTGTCATCGAAGTCCCTCTCATCATCCACATAGCGAGTAGCGGTCTTATCCGTGAAGTCAATTACGTTTGTCATGGAGGGCACAAACCCCGGCGACGTCGAACGATGAATCATGTGGCCGGCGATGCTCTTCGGGTCGAGGATGCCAGGGATGCTCCACCGAACCACCACAGTGCTTCCATCGCTTCCCACCTGTCCCGCCTGCGCTGTGATGCCGGAAACAGCCTCCGAGGTGGGATTACTGCCTGCCCCTCCAATAAAAAGCACCAGTCCAAGCAGCGGCGCCAAGGCGACGCCAACGACGCTCTTGGGCTTCTCCCGAACCGGCACTTGGGTTCTTCCCGGAGCAACAGCCACCACCGGGGTCTCAAAGATTGCGACAATTCGGTCCGACGTCTGAATTCCGAGGGAACCTGGCAATGCGCGCGCGGTCGAGTGAGCAGGTTCCACGCCGGAGATAAGAATCTCCCCGATACGCCGGGTGATCAACTTCTGCTTATCCGCCATCCACTCGTCACGCGTGACCGCCATGCGCATGCCAACGACAACCCCGTCGCGGGCGCCGATGTTGATGGTGATTTCGCCTTTGTCGTCCAGAATCTGAACAATGCCCTTCGGGAGCCGCGTCGCCTCCATGGACTTGACGGCGCCGTAGGCAGCCTTCGTCAACGCTTCGTCCAGCAATACAGCCGGATCCACCTGCCCGAATTTTTCCCCGGTATCACCGACGGTACGCGCGCCGTTGACCGGTTCCCCGGATACAACATCCGTCTGCGAAACAGCGATCTCCACTTTCGCCCGCGGGGGTTTTGTGGAGACGTGCGCCGAATACACCTTCCCGGTGATCACACCGTTGGCCTCCAGCTCATCGGCAATCTTCACCTGGGAAAGGGCGTCCAGCGGAAATGAAAGCCCCTGAGCTTTGACCTGCTGGATAATCTGGTCGCGGGGAAGCACCTCATACCCTCCGGCGGCTGTCATCTCCACCACCAAGGCATCGGCGGCCTTGCGACCCAGCACAGGGTCCAAACCACCCTCCGTCTCGAAATCCAAAACGATAACGCGCAGGAGATTCAGTTGACCGTGTGCGGCGGGGACGGAATCCCACGACCCCAAACGAAAAGATACGAAGGAGAAGGCGAATAGAAAGGCCAAGCTCCGCGCACCGGCTGTAAAATGGCGACGTCTAAGCCCGAGTTCCATATTGAATGATACCCCCTTGGAAGTGTTCACGCACGTGGCGTCTACGGTTGATTCACAAGCAATTTTTCCCATATTCCTTCCATCTGCCGACGAGTTTCGGACAGAGGCAGATCGGTATGGACCACCACTTGCGCCCGACGGCAAAGGAGCGCATCTGGTGTCTGGATGTCAATCATCTTCATCGCGCGCTCACGCGGAATGCCTCTTTCGCACAGACGCGCCAACTTTGTTGCCCTATCCGCTACCAGGGCGATAACGGCATCAGCGCAATGGTCCAGTCCCATTTCATATAGAATGGCTGCGACAATGAGTACAGCTTTTGGTTGAGGGTTCCTTGACTGATGCGCGTTGATTTCGGCATGAATCTCCTCGATCATCAAAGGGTGCGTCAGGGAGTTGATCTTCGCTCTCGCCTCCGCAGAGGCAAAGATCATATCCGCCAGTTTCCCCCGATGCAGCTCTCCTTCGCCCGTGAGGAACTCAGACCCGAACTCACCAATAATCTTGTCGAGCAGAGGCTCTCCTCTTCGGACGATCCTCCGGGCAACATCATCCGCCTCAATGACAGCGGCGCCCATTTCCTTGAGGTAACCTGCAACCGTCGACTTCCCCGTTCCAGCGCCTCCGGTCAAGCCTACAACGTGTACCCGCTTCGGGAATGGCTCCATCGGATCTCCCTGAAGTCCAGATCAATCGTCACGGAATCCACTTTATGAAGGCGATGCCGAGATGTCATCTTCTCCGTCGACTTCACCGCTGGAGTCCTCCGACGCGGTGTCCTCGTCCGCCTGCGGCAAGCTCACATCACTCGCGGTCTCGTCGTCTGCGGAATCGGGTGGGGCGGTCTCCTCCACTGCAGTATCCCTGTCGTCGGATGGCGGCACATCAGCCACGTCCACCACAGCAACGTCCGGTACCGGCTCTGTTGCGGTTGGCGCACCATCGGTCTTCTCGCCCTGTTCCTTTTCTCTCAGCAATTCGCCGAAGACGTCTCCCAACGTTACGGTCTCAGGACGCTGATTGCTCATGAACTGGCGGTACTCACGTTTCTCCTGCTCCTTGGCTGCGTCCTTGAGGCTGAGGCTCATGCGCCGTTGTCGGGCCCGAACCTGGAGCACCTTCACTTCGACCTCCTGCCCAACGTGCAGAACCTCGTCCGGGGAGTTGATTCGACCGTCGGAAACCTCGCTGACGGGTATCACTCCCTCGATGCCTTCCTCCAGTTGAACGAAAGCACAGGAAGGCACGATGCGAGTAACGGTTCCTTTGACGACTTTGCCAGTACGGTAGTTCCGCGCGGCCTTTTTCCACGGATCGGGAAGCAGTTGTTTCAATCCAAGACTGATCTTCTCCCTCTCCTGATCAATCTCGAGGACGAGAACGTCGATCTTCTCTCCAGCCTTGAGGGCTTCCGACGGATGCCTCAACCTCCTCCATGCAATGTCCGTAACGTGCAGCAACCCATCAATGCCTCCCAGGTCCACGAAGGCTCCGAAATCGGTAATCCTTCTCACGACACCGGGAAGTATCTTACCCTCCTCGAGATTCGCCCATGTCTCCTGCCTCTTGAGCTGTCTCTCCTCATCAACGGCCTGACGATTGGAGAGAATAAGCTTGTTTCGCTTCCGGTCAATATCAATAATCTTGAACTTGAGAATTTGCCCAACGAACCCCCGGAGGTCGCGTCGCTTGGTCATCACGTGGGAAGCCGGAACAAACCCCTCAACGCCCAAGTCGACAACAAGCCCCCCTTTGACGCTGTCCTTCACCATGGCTTCGAGAACCGTTCCGCTCTGATAGTGTTCGAGGAGTTGCTGCCAGTTCTTTTCGTAATCTGCGCGTCGCTTGGAGAGCAAGGCAAGATTCTCTTCATTCCCAGGCTTCAGCAGGATGACTTCGACTTCATCGCCAGCCTGCAGGTCGTCATCTGCGTCCAGTTCGTGGGTTGGGATTAGGCCGTCGGACTTCGCCCCGATGTCGACCATCACGCCGTCCTTGCTCGTGGAAACCACGCGCCCGGTGATCAAGTCTCCCTTCTGCGGAGCGCTATCGAGTTCCGCCATCAGGGCGTCCATGTCGGCTTCGGGTTCCTGGGGTTCAGGTTGGGTCTCCTCCCGGCTGATTTCCTGCCCTGCCCCAGCATCACCCACATCCGTAATAGGTGTCGATGGTTCTTCTCCTGGAAAATTCTTCTCAATTACCTTCTGGACAATGCTGCTCGTCTGCCGTGAAAACTCCATCTGCCGTTCGTTCCTTCCGACCTTTCAGGTCTGCGTCTTGGCGCAATTGCTCGCTCACTTCACCGCTGCAACGAGGCGCGCAAACAACTGCCGCCTACGGGTGCCCCACAAAAACAACAGGATCGCGGTGCAAATCATCTGCCTCGGGCAGATGGGATATCTCAGTACCGACAATGTCGCCGCATCCTGTTGCGTTTTCCGCACTGATGTCCTGGGTCCCGTTTGATGTCAGCCCATGCGGAAGTGGATGGGATACCGTTCCTCGATTGTGCCTCCCACTGATCGTCACGCGGGTAGCAAGATTTTAATCGGTTTCAGGTCAAAAAGCAAGAAAAACGAGAATTAGGTTCTAAAGTTCCAGCACAAGAGCGACCCCAGTTTAAGATGCTCCCGATCTCATATATCGGGGGAGTCCCACGTTATCAGCGTCTTGCTCACCCGGTCTCCCGCCCGGGCAGTCTCTCCATGTCGCGCCAATTGGGCCCAACCTCCACGTCCACTTTGAGCGGCACCGACAAAACGTACGCCGATTCCATGCTTCTCCTGACCAAAGGCACGACAGCATCCAGCTCTTCAAGTGGCACCTCAAAGACCAACTCATCATGAACCTGAAGCAACATTCGCGTCCGGTAGGCGCCGGCGGTCAACTGCCGATGCAGCATCACCATCGCGAGTTTGATGATGTCTGCGGCCGTTCCCTGAATAGGCGAATTGATGGCGGCCCGCTCCGCAAACTCGCGCGCCTGTCGGTTGGGTGAATTGATGTCGGCAATGGGCCGTCTGCGCTTGAGCAGGGTAGTGACGAAGCCATCGCGGCGCGCTTGCGCGACGATCTCCTCCATGTATCGTTGCACACCGGGGAACGTGGCAAAATAGCTGTCAATGATGACCTGCGCTTCGAAGGGAGGAAGACTCAGGTTGGCGCCCAACCCATAGGAGCTCATCCCATACGCGATGCCAAAGTTGATGACCTTCGCCGTGCGCCGCATCTCGGAGACAACGTCTTCCGGTTGCACTTGGTAGATATCGGCTGCCGTTCGCGTGTGGATGTCCTCGTCGTTCTGAAATGCCTGAACGAGCCGCGGGTCTTCCGTGACGTGGGCCAGTACCCGAAGCTCAATCTGAGAGTAGTCTGCAGCCAGCAGAACCCAGCCGTCTTCGGGGGCCACGAATGAGCGCCGAATCTCGCGTCCCAGCTCGGTGCGAATGGGGATATTCTGAAGATTGGGTTCCGCGCTAGACAACCTTCCGGTGGCGGAACCGGTTTGCCGAAAGGAGGTGTGGACGCGCCGAGTCGCCGGATGGACGAGTTTCAGCAATCCGTCGGCATAGGTGGAGTTCAACTTCGTCAGTTCTCTGTAGTCGAGAATCTTCCGCACAATCTCATGGTCGCTGGCAAGCTTATCGAGGACAGCGGCGTTGGTGGAGTAACCGGTCTTCGTCTTGCGCCCGCGTGGCAGGTTCAGTTTCTCGAAAAGGATGACCTGAAGTTGCTTGGTCGACCCAATGTTGAAAGGCTCGCCTGCGAGATCGTGGATCTCCGCCTCGAGCGATGCGATATCCCGCGTCAGTCTGGTCGAAAAGCTGTGGAGGTAATCGATGTCCAACGGCATCCCGCGGATCTCCATCAGGCTCAGCGTCTCGATGAGCGGGTGCTCGATGTCCGCGTACAGCGTCCATAAATCCCGCGCATGCAACTCAGCCTTCAGAGCCGGAGCGACCTCCAGAATGACGCGCGCGGAGACGCAAGCTGCTTCAGCGGCATCGTCGGGAAGGGACATCGGGCGCCCCAGGTATTGAGCCGAAAGCTCGGGGATGGGGTGGTCCTGCTTCGCCGGATTCAGCAGGTAGGCCATGATCAATACATCGCCACTCAGGGAACGCACGGCTAACGCGGGATCCACAACTCCCCCTTGTGACAGAGCGCGGGCGAATCGCTTGGCGTCGTGGGCCACCCAGCGAAGAGTTTCGTTGGAGAACAGTTGAGAGATGGCATCGGTGAAGGTGGAACTGTGAGTTCGCGTCGAACTCTTAGTCCTCAGAGACGCGTCTTCGCTGCCTTCGGCAAACAGGGATCGCGGCTCGTTGCAGGTTTCGGGAGCAGTGTTCGACGGACTCATGGATCCGCGGAGATAGGCGACCTTCTCGTCTCCCCAGGCAATGGCGACTCCCTGCAGCAGAGCGCTTATGTTGCCGCCCATGTCGAGGCACACAGCAAACTCGCCGGCTTGTCGCACCGCGCTCAGGAGCTTCTGCAGGTCTGCAGGGGAGTCCACAACCTCCCAGTGGACCCTGGCAGACGACTCAGGCTCATCGTTGTCGCCACACTCCTTGACCAGTCCGGTGAACTCAAAAGGCTCGAAGACCTCCCGGAGTTTCTGTGGGGAGGGAAACGTCCATTCCCAGTCGGACCATCGCGCCTCCAAATCCATGTCGCGAACAATCGCCACCAGTTCTCTATTGCGCAGAACTTGCTCACGGTGTTCTTCAAGGGCCTTCCTCTGGGCCGGTCGATGAACATCGGAGAGGCGCTCCAGCAGATTCTGCAGCGATCCAAATTCCTGCAGCAGCGACGCGGCGGTCTTCGCACCGATGCCCGGAACACCGGGGATATTGTCGGACGTATCTCCCTGGAGTGCCTTCAGGTCGATCACCTTGTCAGGTGGAACACCGAGCTTCTCTTCCACTTTCTCCGGCGTATAGTGGACCACTTCGCTGACGCCGCGAGTGTTGACCACAACGGTTGTCTTCTCCGAGACAAGCTGGAGAGCATCGTTGTCACCCGTCACGATGAGCGTCTGGAATCCATCCAGCTCCGCGCGCCTGGAGAGTGTCCCGATGATGTCGTCCGCCTCGAATCCGAGCGCCTCCATGTGGGCGACGCCCAACGCGTCGAGCACCTCGTGAGCGAGTTGCACCTGCGTACTCAATTCATCAGGCATGGCTTCCCGATTTGCCTTGTACTCGGTGAAGGCTGCATGACGAAACGTGGGGCCGTGCGCGTCGAAGGCCACCACGAGAGCGTCGGGGCTGTGTTGCTTCAGAAGGGAAAACAGCATCCGCACGAAACCATAGAGAGCGTTGGTCGGCACTCCCTTGGAGTTAGAGAGGTGCGGTATCGCGAAGAACGCGCGGAAGAGCAGACTGTGACCGTCGATCAATAGGAACTTCTTCGTGGCGCGGAACCCTCCAGCCCGCATGGATGCCACTTCTATCAGCCTCCCTGACCGATGCGCATCAGGTCAACGAAGTTCGTTCCACTGAGAAACACCAGCAGCTTGGAGACGATGGCAATGACGCAGCACGCGGCAATGGGGTAGACGATCACTTTCACTGCTTCCGCAAGCTCCATGTGATGCGTGGCCTGAATGCACAAGATGATCGCGTACAGGGTCCACAGGTGCAGAATGATCGACAGCGGGTACCAGAGGACAGCCCCAGTTCCTCCTCCGAGGTCCCCCCCGCCCAACAGGGACGCGGCAAGCACGAGCGGATACATGAGAACCAGTGGGGCATGCGCAAAACCAAACGCAGCGAGAAAACTGAAGCCGCGTCCCTTGCCGCCGAGGATCTCCGCCGTGAGCTGGAGCACGGCCGCCCGCAGGAATCCCGCAGCGATTGCCAAGAGTGCAAAGATAACAAGAACGAACAGATAGTTCAACCGGAAGACCGTGCCAACGGCCAGGGCATGAGGCGCGCTGTAGTTGGCCAGAAACTCGGCGATTTTCCCGGCGCCGTGGTTGTGTGCGTACTTCATCCCCCACGACCAACTGACGTACGCGACGACGAGCACCCACGCCGCATTAACCACCGGGCGCTCCTCGGCAATTCCCTCGAAAGTTTTGTAGGGCGAAGTCACTATCCCCAAGAGACGTTTCCAATTCATCCTCGTCCTCCCCTGTAAATCATCTTCCAGCCACTGCCGGCCACGGACACCAGGCGTCCGCAAGACTCAACGCATTGCGGGGAGCCCGCGTGGCGGCAGCGTCGATTCCAGAGCGCCGGTAATCGCGCTCTCGATGGACGTTGTCACCGTGCCCATCAACATGTCAATAAGGGACGGGGTATCGTAACTCACAATGCTTGGTTCGCCCTTGATCCCTGAGAGCCTCGCCGCGGCCCGCACGGCGGCCCTCATCCCGCCAAGCTCATCGACGAGACCCAGCTCCTTTGCCTGTTGACCTGTGTAGATGCGGCCATCCGCCAGCTTCTTCACTCCCTCACGGGTCATCTTTTTCCGACCACGCGTCACGTCATCGACGAACTGATTGTACACCTGATCGATCATGCCTTGGAGAATCCTCCGCTCTTCCTGCGTCAAGGCGCGAGAAGGGCTGCCGATATCCTTGAAAGGTCCGCTCTTAACGGTCTCGGGGGCGAGACCGATTTTACCGAACAACTTTTCCATGTTTTGCAATTCCATGATGACACCGATGCTTCCCGTCATGGTCGCCGGGTTGGCGACGATCGTGTCCGCGGCGCAGGCAATGTAGTAGCCCCCTGACGCGGCAACATCGCCCATGGACACGACGATCTTCTTCTTCCCTGCGGCCCTCCGAATCTCCTGATAGATCTCCTGCGACGCTGCCGCGCTTCCACCGGGGCTGTTGATGCGAAGGATAATTGCCTTCACGTTCTTATCCTTGTTCGCCCTCGCGAGTTGGTCGATGATCGTGTCGGAACCCGCGACCCCCGCGCTGAACGGACCGCCCTTTCCCCCACTGCAGGCGATCACTCCCTCAACGTGAATCACCGCGACGTTCCCGAACCGGCCTCCGCCGCCTGCCGTGAGAGCCGCGGACCCAATCAGCAACAGCATCCCCAACCCGGCCAAGAGCAGCGCGCCGCCAAAGAAAACGCCGGGGATTAACCACTGAGAAGCCTTGTTCTTTTTCGGGGTGCCATCTCGCATTCTTCTTACGCGACCTTTCGTTCCTATGTGTGCGTTAAACAATCATATCTTACAGGCGTAGGGGGTCCCGACGCATCGGGACCACACCGTTCCCCCTGGGATTGTATCATAAGGGAACGAGGGACATACGCTGATCTTTCTGCCACCGGTGCAAAAGCTCGAACGGGTTGATAGGGTAGAGTCTCCGTCCCTGCCGACTTCCGGTTTTCTCGGCCTTGCAGTGGATGGGGTTTGTTGGATTCGTGCTCACCGATGAGTTGCGTTGGATGGAGGTCTGGACGAGACTGTTACTCAGGCTCTGCCCTACAACCCATTTCCTTTCAAGCGACGGTAGCTTCCTAGGCCTAAAATAAGCGCGTTTGGCTGTAGACTGGATAGTTAACCTCATTTTCTGTCTTTCGCGTGGGTCCATCGTGGGTGACATGCTCGCGTTGTCAAATTTGCGCAGTTTGGGGACCGCGTCCGTTGCTGAAGTGCCTCTCGGGTGCGTTTTCAGACACACTCCGCCCCGGGAAGCGCATGGAAAGTCTTTTTCGGTCTCTTTGGCAGCGCCTCAGGAAGGCGCCGCCTGCAGAATCGGTATCT
>MNXM01000069.1 GCA_001872605.1 Armatimonadetes bacterium CG2_30_59_28
CGTCTGAGGGTCTCTCTGCTAAAATACTGACCACAGATCTCCATGCCCTCTAGTTTACCGGATGTGGCTCACGGTGTTAAGTGTGTCTGAGAGTCAGCCGGGTCGGAGAGGGGTTGGGGGTGAGGTTCCTCCCCCGAAAAATCCATTTCGATGAGGTGCAATAGACCCATGCAAAACCATATTCTCGCTGTTCTCCTTACCCTTTCCATTGCCGTTGCGGCCTTTCCCGGGCGCACCGACACCATCACTCCCGGCCGCGCTGCTGCGGGCGACATCACCCTCGATGGCAAGCTGGATGAACCAGCCTGGCAGCAGGCGCAACTGAGTTCACCATTCGTTTCTCTGAAGACCACGGAGGGAAAGGAAGGTCCGGCCAAAACGCAGTTCCGTCTCTTGACGGAACCGCAGGCGCTGGTCTTTGGCGTCCGCTGTGATGAACCAATGATGGACAAACTCTCTGATGCGCCGCTGCCGCACGATGGGCCGGTGTGGGAGAGGGATTGCGTCGAGATCTTCTTCGACCCCACCGGCAAGGGGTTCGATTACTACCAGTTGATGATCGGCGCGGGGAACACCCGGTTTGATGCCTATTACATTGAGGGAGGCAACACCAACCAGCCTTACAACTCCATCTATGAATCGGCAATCTTCAAGGGAGCGGATTTCTGGAGCGTGGAGGTGCGCATCCCACTGTCGGCGCTCGACTACACAACATCCGATCAGTTTGCCGACGCGTGGCTGATGAACGTCGCGCGGGAACGCCACCCGGTAATGGAGTTAACCACGTGGACGCCCCTGCGGCGCGGCTTCCATGAGATACAGAACTTCAGCCGTGTCGGCAGTCTGCCGAAGAAGGACCCTCGCTTCGACCTCCGCCTTGCCAGCGTCAGTGCCTTTCCCACGAAGGTGGGGGACGCCTACCCGACCTCTCTTGAGTTCTCCGTCACGGCCACGAAGAACTCAGCCGGTTCCTATACGCTGTCTGTGTCCGACGCGGAGGGAGGGGGACTGGGCGAGAAGAAGGTCACCGTTGCACCGGGAGACAGTGTTGTCTCGATCGACAATATTTCCTTCGCGGCGCTGGGAAAGACGGCGTTGCAGGCGTCACTTCTCTCCGATCAGAGAGAGCGAATCGCTGGCGCGTGGTTTTACCCGCGCTTGGAATATGTTCCGCTGCGGGTCGATGTCCGCGAACCGTTCTATGCCCACTGCATCTTCCACGATCGGAATCTGAAGAGGATCGCCGGCACCGTCGAGGTGAACCTCCCTGCCGACCAACTGCGCGGCGCGCAGCTTCGTGTGTCGCTCAAGGCGGGAGAAGAGGTGGTTGCATCCTCATCCCCGAAATTGCTAAACAGGAAGGCCGACTTCACCTTCGACGCGTCGAAGCTATCGGTGGGCGATTACCTTCTCGTTACGGAAGTTGTGACGGGGGGCAAGGCGCTCGCAAAGCAGGTGGACACGATCCGCAAACTCGGAAGTCTGCAGGCGGGAACCAGTGTGCGGATCGATGAGAATCTTAATCTGATTGTCGATGGCAAACCGATGTACGTGCGTAGCTGGTACGGCGGCGAGGGATACATGGTCAGCCAGCAACTGCTCAAGTCCTCACCCCATCCCAACAGCCAGTGGGTGAATGCGTTCAACTGTTACGTGGGCGTGGAAGCGGAGCGCATTGACGCCGGTGAGCGGGACCGCATCAAGACCGATGTGATGCCCTCCGACAAGGTCTTCGACGGCATGAGAAAGACGATTGAGGCGCAGAAATCCAACCCGAAGTTGCTGTGGTGGTACCTCGCGGATGAACCGGAGTGCCGCGGGCTTTCTTCCGTGTATCTGAAGCACCAGTATAGTTTTATCAAGAAGCTTGATCCCTACCATCCGGTCATGATCATCAGCCGCAGCCCGGAAGAGTACACCCAATGCGCCGACATTCTCAATCCGCATCCCTATTTGAACCCCACGATCGACTCCCAAGGCAACCGATCCATGCGGTCGCCCAGACAAATCAGCAAGCAGATGCAAACCGTCCTGTCGGCAGGGAAGGGGCGCATTCCCGCCTGGTGTACCCCACAGGCATTTTCGTACGGCTTCGCGGATCCGTCCGCGCGCTGTCCGAATTTCACTGAGTACCGGTGCATGGTCTACGCCGCGGTCGTAAACGGAGCGAAGGGATTCACTCCTTTCGCCTACTTCGGGCACTTCGAAACGATGGAGTTGCGGACGGCCGTTGATTTCGTGTATGGCGAGTTGGCGGACCTGGAAGGATTTCTCCTCAACACGGAGAAGACTTCGCCTGTCAAGGTGGTGTCTGCGGAGGACGGCGTGGAGGCGTGCGTCCGGAAACTCAACGGGAAGCCCGTTCTCATTGCCGTCAATCTTCTCGACAAGCCTGTACGAGCCCAAATCACAAGCGCCGACCTTAAAGGGCTGAAGCTGTCCGGTTATCGGGAGCCGGCCTCGATCGTTGTCGCCAGGGACGGGAGCGTTGCGCTTGATTTCTCCCCTTCCCAGGTTCGTGTCTTCACCTCGGAGAAGATAGACGCGGTGAAGAAGAGCATCGCGCAAGTCCTAAAGGAAATCGACGAGGTGAACGCGTCGCTCAAGAAGCCGGGGAATATCCTGTTCGATCGCGGTCGTGAGATCGAGTGGGACGCTTCCGACACATACATCGCCAGCAAATCTCTGTTCACGCTGTGCGACGGTGTTACGGACCAGTTTGGCTGGAAGGACGTCTTTGCCCGCGCACCCGCGCGCATCGAAGCCGCGTTTCCCAACTTCGTCCCGAAGTTCAGCAAGGCGAAGATTTACTCCGCGACCGTGGAAGACCTCGAGTTCTGGATATGGAAGGCAGGAGACTGGCAAAAGGTCGGCGAGGTCAAAGGAAATCAGGATGATGTGATTGCCCTCGACTTTGGGAAGACGCTCTCCACCGTCAAGATCAAGCTGCTGATGCCGCAGGTTCATCCGAAGATGCGAGCGGAAGTCTATGAGATCGAGTTGTATGAGTAGTCAGGGCTCGCCGGGGATATTCATCCCCGGCGGAACCTTTGTGAGCACGTTTGTGCAGATGGAGACCCCTCGAGAAAACCGGTCAGGGATGGATTCGCGGACCAACAACAGAAAAGGAGCATTCCACAACCACCATGTCAAACTGGACTCGCGCGAACACCGACTGGTTTCACAACGCCCGATGGGGCGTGTTTCTTCACTACCTGGCCGATACCGCCAGCGCGGGGAAGCCCGCGGACCTGACCGCTCAAGAATGGAATGACCGCGTTGACAGTTTCAACGTGAACCGCCTCGCGGGCTACCTTGAGGAAATGAACGCCGGGTATCTGATGGTTACGCTGGGGCAGAACTCCGGGTTCTACTGCACGCCGAACACGACGTACGACTCCTTCGTGCATGAAAGCCCGAGCCGCCTGTCGAAGCGGGACCTCGTCGCGGAACTCGCGACTGCTCTGGAGCGACTCGGTATTCCGTTGATGGTGTACCTTCCATGCCTTGCGCCTGCGAACCATCCTCCCGCCCTGGAAGGTCTGTGCTGCACTCCGCCCGATCTCGAGTTGGCGTTGCGGCTGGGTCTGCACCCCGAAATCTACACCGTGCAGAGCGACGCGGACATGCGGCTGTCGGAGTTTCATCGTCGCTGGCAAGCCGTCATACGGGAGTGGTCGCTGCGCTGGGGCAACAAGGTGCGCGGCTGGTGGCTGGATGGCTGTTACGCTCCGGATCAGCTCTATCGCCACGACGATACCCCGAACTTCCGTTCCTTCGCAGAGGCGCTGAAGTCGGGAAACCCCGACGCGCTCATCACCTTCAACCCGGGTGTACGAAACCCGGTTATCTCCATCACCGATTATGAAGACTACACCGCCGGAGAGATCTCCAATACTTTGCCCACCAACGGCGAGGCGCCTTGCGTTGTTCCGGTGGGGCGCTGGGTGGACGGCGCGCAGTACCATATTCTCAGCTTCCTCGGCGGAGTCTGGGGCAGCGGCGCGCCCCGCTTCCCCGGCGACCTCGCCACAGCCTATACGCGTTACGTTAACGGTTGGGGAGGCGTTGTCTCCTGGGACGTACCCGTCACGGGCGATGGCGACATCCCGGAAGAATTCCGGCGACTACTGGAGGCCATCGGCGCGACGCTGCGCAGTTGACATTGGGTCAGCGTTCGTTTACTATCCCCCTGTCGGCGAACCAGTAACACAGTAGGGCATCAACCATGCACGATATCATCCACGCTGATTGCTTTGAGTGGTTGGCGGACCAGCAGGAAAACTCTTTTCATGCGGTTGTTACCGACCCGCCCTTTGGGGTTTTGGAATTCTCGGAAACTGAGAAGGCAAAACTGCGGAACGGGAACGGCGGGGTTTGGCGAATTCCTCCCCGAATAGGAGGGTGCCAGAGGGCGCCATTGCCGCGTTTCACAGTTCTCTCTTCCGAGCAGTGCCAGCACCTGGACGAGTATTTCGAGGTTTGGGCGAAACTCGCCTTGCGAGTTTTGAGACCGGGAGGACACCTGTTCATCGCCGCCAATTCGTACCTTTCGCATGTCGTGTTCTCCGCGGTTGCGCGGAGTGGTTTTGAGAAACGAGCGGAGATAATCCGATTGGTCCGCACGTTACGCGGAGGGGATAGACCCAAGAACGCCGAAGAGGAGTTCCGGGGCGTAACGGTTATGCCGCGATCATGCTATGAACCGTGGGGACTGTTCAGGAAGCCGCTTGACGGTAGGGTTCAGGATAACTTACGACGCTGGCAGACGGGTGGGTTGCGAAGACTCTCCGACGATCGTCCCTTCTCTGACCTTATCGAAAGTGAGCGGACACCCGTGAGAGAACGGAAGGTTGCTCCCCACCCCTCTCTCAAGCCCCAATCCTTCCTTCGACAAATCGTGTTTGCTTCTCTTCCCCTCGGGGAAGGCGTGATCTTGGATCCGTTCTGTGGTTCCGGGTCCACTCTTGCCGCAGCAGAGGCTGTTGGGTACGACAGCATTGGAGTTGAGAGCGACCTGGAGTTCTATAGAATGGCTGTGAGCGCGGTGCCGCGTCTGGCTGCACTGCAAGTGCCGCTGTTCTGTTACCCCAGCAGAGCCAAGCAAGGCGTCCTCCAGCCAGTGCTGTTCGAGGGCGGACAACCGTATGAGTCACAATCCGGCGAACTTGGGGAGGCAGGAACTGAGACATCATGCCGGAGGGTGGGAGTTACGAAGAGGTCGAGAGCAGGCTAAGGTCGCGGTAAATCCAGTTGCTTTCCATCTTTTCCCAACCAGATCGGGTGACAGACGCCGTGATAGTGCGTCGCGACGCGCCGGACCGTCCCGCGAAGAGCCAATCCGACTTCTTCAGTCTTGCTCCGACCACCTTCACGAAACCAAAAGGCACGAACGAGATCCCTTTCAGATCGTCCGTGGGCCGCGCAGCTTGGAAGACGAAAACGAGGAGCCATGTGTTTTCTGGATTGTGCCCTTGCCACCCGCTCAGATATCGCGATGCCTTCACCTCGATTCCTTCCGGGGCGTGCTGTGCTGCATCATCCGGGTACTTACCTGCCGGGATAAGATCGGGGTGTCCGTTGTGATAGCGGTTCTTGGTTAGTGTTGGGGAACGAGAGGATATGCCGGATACCATAAACTCTCCAACCATGCTGCTGAAGTTGGCAGGCATGAGCATGGACTCAAGAGGACTAATCTGCCTGGTAGAAAGCTGAAGATCCACAAACCGGATGAAGTCCAGGAAATCCTCCATCGCAGATTGGATATGGGGAACCGTGAGACCATACGGCAACTTGCATTGCCGGTTGAAACCTTCGGGGCAGAGTGGATATGCGTAGGTTGCAGCTTCGGCGGAGGTCACAGCTTCGTCCTTCTATCCGGTGAACAAGTCAGCAATGTCCACCCCCAAGGCATTGGCGATCTTTTCGATATTCACGAGAGCGACATTTCGTTTGCCGCGCTCGATGCTGCTGATGTAGGTCCTGTCCAAATGGCACATGCTCGCGAACTCTTCTTGGGAAACGCCCAATTCGTTCCGCAAATGACGGACTCTCTTCCCGAACATCACGCGAATATCTTCTTGCCGTCGCATCAGGGGTGGATTATGGACGGTCTATGTCGATATATCCACGGACTTTGAGTCACATGGAACTACCGGAAACAAAGTGTGTTTTGGACACTACTTCTGGCGGTCGGCTCGACTATGGCAGATCAGGAGACCTTGCCACAACAGATCTCCGCGAATCCGGTGTGCGGTAGTCCACCTACCGCGTGATCAATCGCTACTTGCAGGTAGCCGTCGATTATTGGTAGAATTGGTCGGTATCTCCAATATGCAGCTTTCACTTCTCTGAAGGAGCATCTCCGGATGGGTGGAAAATGAGTGCTCCGCGCAAAGATGATCAAATGCTGTTGCTGTCGGGCCCCGTGATTCTCCAGGGAAGAGAACCCGGGCTCGGGGACAGCTACGCGCGCGGCGATGTTGTGATCCACTTCGACTATGCAGAGAACCTGTACACACATTGGCCCACTCCCACGTGCATCATCTCAGATGGGCCGTATGGAGTAAACGGGTTCCCCGGCGACGAACGCGATCCAGCGACCTTGGAGGACTGGTATAGACCGCATATTGAAGCATGGTCACACGCTTCAACGCCTGAATCGACTCTCTGGTTCTGGAATACGGAGGTTGGTTGGGCCACCGTCCACCCCGTACTCCTGGCGAACGGATGGGGTTACCGATGCTGTCACATTTGGGATAAAGGTATGAGCCACGTCGCTGGCAACGCCAACACTCAGACCTTGCGCAAGTTTCCCGTCGTCACAGAAGTGTGCGTGCAATACGTCCGGGAGGCGACTTTCCAGGTCAACGGGACTCGCATGTCCATGCAGGAGTGGTTGCGGCACGAGTGGAAACGCTCCGGCCTTCCGTTCCATCTTGCCAACGAAGCCTGTGGCGTGTTGAACGCCGCTACCCGAAAGTATCTCACGGCGGACCATCTCTGGTACTATCCGCCCGTCGAGGCCTTCGTCCGCCTCGCCGAGTACGCAAACAAACAAGGACGCCGGGAGGGAAGACCATACTTCAGCCAGGATGACCGGCAGCCGATTCCTGGCGAGGAATGGGCAAAGCTCAGGGCGAAATTTCGATGTGAGGTCGGGTACACGAATGTCTGGAGGGAGCCGCAGGTGAGCGGCGCGGAGCGAGTGCAAGGCGAACGCAACGGGATGAAATACAATTTCCGTAGCCTGCACGGGAGCCAGAAGCCGTTGCGCCTCATTGATCTCATTGTGCGAGTGTCAACAGAACCCGATGATGTCGTGTGGGAACCCTTTGGGGGACTCTGCCCCGGCGCAGTGGTCTCACTCGACCGCGGGCGCAAGTACGTGGGCGCGGAAATCGTTCCCGAATTCTATATTGCTGCAGTAGAAAGGCTGGCGAAATGGTGAAGCAATCAAACACCCAACCGGAACCGACTCGACAACTTCCCGACTCGTCATGGGAGCACAACGAACTCTACGTGAAAGTACGTGAAGCGGTTGGATCGCTCCCAATCTACTTCCGCACGGAGACTCACATCTCCGGCATCATGGCTACCGACCTGTACACTCTCAACGCGGTGTTGGGAGCTACGATTGAAGAGCAAGTAGTCCGCACGCTTAATCTCATCCGGAATACATGGGACCCGGAGGGACGCTATTCACTGTTCAGCTTCATTCGACAGCCCCAAACTTTTCCAGATGTGCGATTGAGGAAGACCGGCAGCGATGAGACGATCATGGGCATTGAACTGAAAGGCTGGTACTTGCTGGCAAAAGAGGCCGAACCCAGTCTCGGATTTCAGGTAACGTCCGCAGCCTGCGCTCCCCAGGACTTGATCGTTGTGGTTCCGTAGGTGCTGAGCAACGTCATCAGCGGCTCGCCGATATTGTTTGAGCCTTTCATCGAGTTTGCGAAATACGCGGCCGAGTATCGCAACTATCACTGGCAGCATGTGCGAGACGCAAGAGGGGATCCAGGCATTGACAGCTCTCACAACGTCGGCCCCTATCCTTCGAAATCGGATCAGATTGCAGATAGACCACGGGACGACAGCGGTGGCAACTTTGGTCGCCTTGCCCGAACCGGCATCATGGACTCGCACAAGGAGAAACTGAACGAGATCCCTCTGTGCGGCATCAAGACGATGTTCTGGCGGGAATTCCTGAAAGCCTTTCAGGAAAGCACCACTGATGAGCAAGCACGCGTGGCGATCGAGCGACTCAGGGAGCGTGTGCAGAAGACAGCGGACTTGCCCTCCCCCAAGTCGCAATCGGCACTGACAATCCTCGCAGAGTTGGAGCGACTGCTCGAGTTGCCATCATAGAATGAGGGGCAGGTCCCATTCCGTCATCCCTGGGGCAGCAAGAAGGGGGAAGAACTGTTCAAGGTGGAACGATGAAAGACCCAATTGTTGACGAAGTGCGGAAGTACCGCATGGAACATGCCCGGAAGTTCAGGGGAGACCTCGCCGCAATCTGTGCCGATCTGCGCGCCGTTCAGGCCGCCTCCGGACACGAGGTCGTTCGCCTTTCCCCAAGAAGAGCGGGCCGCCTTGCAGGGATGCCCAAGCAGAGCGCAAAGAAACAACTCACGAGAACGTCCCCCTCAACCGAGCCTGCCACATAGTCCAACTACACCACCGTCGTTCGAATGCACCAACAGGCTTTTCCACGTAGGAGGCACGCAATGACCAGTAGACGCACACTCAGGGCAACCGCAAACGGGACGATGTGGAGGTTTATCCTGTCGGCGTTGGTCTGCCTATTCGCGGGCACGACGGCACGGGCCGGAGACGTTTACGGCGTGCGGTTCGATCCGCCGCGGTGCTACTTCACTCACGCCAGCATCAACAAGCGCGGCGTGCTTTCGGGTCTGCTGGGACAGGATAACTTCATCAGTCTCTACATGCCGATGGTGGACAATACGAAGGGCATATACTCGCCGGAGGGGTTTTCGGTGTCGCTGCTGCTGCCTGCCTTTGTGCAGATGCTGGATGGGGGGGAGACCGGACTCACCATCGCCGAAGTGCAGCACAACGGCCTGCCGTATCTGAAGGTGACGAAGGCGATGGATCCCGAGCAGGTGAAGCTCCGCTGCTTCAACGCGGAGTGGGGAGTGAACGATGTGCTGTGGTATCGCGTGAAGCCCGGTGTCGCCGTCCCGAAAGAACCACCGGAGATCAAGCTCACGCTGCTGCACCGGGGGCAGGAGTGTTTCACCGACGTGGCGAGGCTGAAGCTCTACGAGGAGCTGCCCCCTGTGCCGCGTGTCTCGCCAAAGCACTTCCGACTGTGGCTGCACTACGGCCCCCACTTCCGGCAGGGACGATGGGACGAGTTGGCCGACTACCTGAATCGCGCTGGTATCAACGCCGTGCAGTTCACCCTCGGCGGGTCCGAACGCCTAGACTACGCGCAGGCGTTGAGGGATCGTGGCTTCTACGTCATCGCTCAACGCGGTGGGAGCTATGGGGAGATCTACAAAGACAATATGCGCTCGTGCCTGGAGCAGGGGACGAAGTGGTTCGAGAAATCCGACCAGGGCACGATGCAAACCTACCTGCCCGTGGCGGACGCGGCGCTGTGGGATTACGAACCCAGTCCGCTGCCGGATAACCTCGACGACTGGCTCATCGCGCAGTTTCGGGAGGCGCACAAACTCCCGGCGAACGAAGTCCTGACCACGGAGACGATCAAGGCGAAGTACCTGCGCGAGTGGATTGACTTCCGGCAGGAGCAACTGGCCACGTGCATCAAACACTGGGGCGACTGCTGCCGCTCGGTGAAACCCGAGGTGGAGACGATTCTAACGGAGGGCAGCGTGCTGGCTTTCGACCCGCCGGGAGGGGTGAACTACTCGAAGTATCAGGACTACGTGACCTTCTGCGATCCAATGAACTTCGCAGGGCTGGGGGCGTTGCGTGTGGTGCAGCAGTGGATGCAGGCGGCACCCCGCGGTCGATTCACGGGTTGCCAGAATGTGGCGCTCAGCTCGTTTCACAATGTGTTCGTGTCGGCAGATTCGATCATGCTGCAAACGATCGGCGCCGCGCTCATCGGGATGCACGGCACCTCCGTCTATCCCGGCCCGGCAATGGATGCGGAGAACTTCGTGCGCTTCCATCGCGTCATGAGCTTCCTGTCGCGCCACGAAAAGACGATGTTCGAGGGCAGTCACGATCCCGACAACGTGCTCATCGAGCCTCTGCCGAAGGAGCAGCAGGAGTTCACCCTCGGCGATGGCCGCAAGCTGCGGCAGAGCTACCCCGACTGGCAGCAGGAAGCGTTGCGTCGCTGTTACCGCGGCTCGAACGGCGAGGTGTTAATCGTTCTCGTCAACTGGAACCTGCAGGAACTGTGTTACTTCAAGTTGACTGCTTCGCTGCCGAAGGGCGACTGGCTGGTGGTGGATGACGAACATCGGCAGACTTTCGTGGCCGGGAGCAAACCGGGCGTGAACGCGAAGGCATTGGCTGATGGCGTGTACCTGCAGTGTCCTCCCGGCGACTTCCGAGGGTTTCGTATCGCGCCCGCGACTCCGGCGTCGCTGAGACAGGTGAAGGACTACCGCTCCGCCTCGCTGACGGATCTTGCGCAGGCGGCGAAGGAGTACGCTCGCACGGATGCCCCGGACGGCGCGGCAGAGGGCGACCAGCGCCTCGCACTCGATGACTTCAACCGCGACGGCAAGGTGGAGTATGTCGTACAGTTGGTCGGGCAGAAGGTATGGGTGAGCCAGCAGGGAACCGTGGTGCGGTGGACCGTGGGCGATCAGACCGTGGAGACGGACGGAATCGGGCTGTGCCGCGACATGATCTGGTTGCCGCAGGGCGAACGCGAGAACCGGGGCATGGACGCGGTGATGAAGTTGGAGAGTCGCGAGGTGCACGCGGACGGAGTGACGCTTACGTTCAGCAAGAGCGTTCCACTCGTCTCATTGGGTGGAGGAGCCAGTGTGCGGATATCAAAGGAACTGGCCTTCTCGCAAACGCCCGGCGAAATGAAGGCGCGGGTGCGGCTTGTGAGCACCTCGGTGGCTCCGGATGCGACGAAGTTGAATTGCAGCTACCGGGTTCACAATTACCTGAAGTACCCGGCTGACGGCAACGCCCTCTGGGCTTTCGATGGAGCGAAGGTGAACCAATGGGAGACGGTGGAAACGAGCTACACCGTGCCAAGCGCCGGACTGTCCGAACAGGGAACCGGCGCGCTGTTCACACAATGCACCGTCACCTCTCCCCAGCGCCTTGTTACCTTCGGTGAGTACATTGCCACGCGCAAGTTGCTAATCAAGGTAACTCCCGAGCAGCCCGACCAATTGCTGCAACTCCTACGCTGGGGTCGCAAGGCGGGCCTCGCGGGCAGCGGCACGGTGGAGTGGATGTATCGCCCCGAGATCCTGGAGGTCGGGAAGGACGTGAGGTACGCGTATCGCCTCAACGTGCAGCCGGGAGCCGCGGCGTTGGATGTTGCCAGTGCCAGGCCCGCCGCACAGGCCGCGGAGGCAGACCCGCATCTGCTTCTGCACCTCGCCTTCGACGGCACGCCGGACGCCACGGTGGCCAAGGGGGAGGGCAAGGCGATTGTGACAGGGACGCCCACCTACGAGGACACACCGACGGGCAAAGGGATTCGCATCGGCAAAGGAGCGTCGGTCAGTTACCTGCCCGCGGGCAATGTCAACCTGGAGCAAGGTCGCCTGTTCATCCGCTTCAAGCCCAACTGGGACGGCGCCGAGCCGCAAACCCACCTGCTGCTGACGGTACGTCCACGCACCGGATTCGTGTACCTCGGCAAGACCGCCGACGGACGCTTCTTGTTAAATCTGTTCGACGAGCAGGACGGACAGCACTATCCCACCGTAAGCATCAAGACGCTGCGCGCCAACACCTGGCACGAGGCGTTGGCCACCTGGAACACCGCGAAGGGCGTCATGGCGCTTTTCTGGGATGGCCAGAAGGCAGGGGAGTACCGCTCCGATCCGTGGCGGATGGCGCCCCTCGACAACTCGCTCCCCCACTGCCGCCTCGCAATACCCGAAGAGGCGGAGGCGGTGATTGATGAGATCAAGGTGTGGGACGAGGCGTACTGACGGTGCGCCTGCTGTCAGCGATGCGCTTGCCCGCTTGCAGACAGGTCCGGGTTGTTGATAGAATGCCGCTGAGTCTCCAGAGGCGGGGCTTTCACATTTCCGCAGGAACTTATCGGGATCGGTAGAAATGAGTGTACGATCAAACGACCATCAAATGCTGTTGCTGTCAGGGCCTGCGATCCCTCACGCTGGCCAGCCAGGGCAGGGGGACAGCTACGCGCGAGGCGACGTGACGATCCACTTCGATCGTGCGGAAAGCCTTTACAGTCATTGGCCAACTCCTACGTGTATCATCTCCGATGGTCCCTATGGTGTAAACGGGTTCCCTGGCGACGAACGCCATGCAGAAACCTTGGAGGGCCGGTACAAACCGCATATTGAAGCATGGTCATTCGCTGCAACGCCCGAAACGACTTTATGGTTCTGGAATACGGAGGTCGGTTGGGCCACCGTCCATCCCGTCCTCCTTGCGAACGGGTGGGAGTATCGGTGCTGCAACACCTGGGACAAGGGTATGAGCCATGTCGCTGGAAATGCCAACACGCAGACTCTGCGCAAGTTCCCGGTCGTCACGGAGGTGTGCGTGCATTACGTTCGGGAAGCAACGTTCCAAGTCAACGGTACTCGCATGTCCATGCAGGAGTGGTTGCGGCACGAGTGGAAGCGTGCCGGTCTTCCTTTCCACCTTGCCAACGAAGCCTGCGGGGTACTGAATGCTGCCACCCGGAAGTATCTGACGGCAGACCATCTCTGGTACTATCCTCCTATGGATGCCTTCGTCCGCCTCGCCGAGTACGCCAACGAATACGGACGTACGGATGGAAGACCCTTTTTCAGCCGGGATGGTCAGCAACCAATTCCGAGCGAGGAATGGGCGAAGCTCAGGGCGAAGTTCCGATGCGAGATCGGCTACACGAATGTGTGGAGGGAACCGCAGGTGGGTGGAGCAGAGCGAGTGCAAGGCGAACGCAACGGGATGAAGTATAAGTTCCGGAGCCTGCACGGCAGTCAAAAGCCCTTACGACTCATTGATCTCATTTTGCGGGTCTCAACGGAACCCAACGATGTCGTGTGGGAGCCCTTTGGAGGACTTTGCCCGGGCGCAGTGGTTTCACTCGACCGTGGGCGTAAGTACGTGGGGGCGGAAATCGTCCCCGAATTCTACCTTGCTGCTGTGGAAAGGCTGGCGAAGCGGTGAAGCAATCAAGGACTCCTCCGGAGCCGACCCGACAACTTCCCGACTCGTCATGGGAGCACAACGAACTCTACGAGAAGGTGCGCGAAGCGGTTGGGTCGCTCCCGATTTACTTCCGCACGGAGACTCACATCTCCGGCATCATGGCCACGGACTTGTACACCCTCAACGCGGTGCTGGGAGCTACGATTGAGGAGCAAGTAGTCCGCACGCTCAATCTGATCCGCAATACGTGGGATCCCGAAGGACTCTATTCACTGTTCAGCTTCCTTCGACAGCCTCAGACCTTTCCAGACGTCCGATTGAGGGGTTGCCGTCCCCGAAGGCTCGGTCGGCATTGACAATCATCGCAGAGCTGGAGCGACTGCTGGAGTTGCCATAGGCAGCAAAACTGCTTCCCAGTCCGCATCGGTCACGGCCAAATGTCGAACGCATCCTGCCCCCGAAAGCTCCTCAATGCATCCGAGACAGAACGAATGCAACGAGCTCCAGAACACGGGAAAGCCATATTTGAAGAGGTGGGTAAACTGTGAGTGCAAACAACGAATATTGCAGTTCGGAAGGGCGGTGGGTGCATCCGCTGTGTCAACCGCTGTCCGTCGAGAGCAGCGGTCCGTTCGTCGAGATGGCAGACGGTAGTCTGGCGACCGTGGATTCGCAAGGGATGCGAATCAGCGGGGATGATGGCGTTACCTGGTCCGAGGCGCGTCCCGTTTGTGAGGGGCTGAACGATGGGGAGCCCTCCTCGCGCCGCCTCGTGCGAACGCAGAGCGACGTCTTGAGTATGGTTTACCTGGACTTCACGGACTACAAGTTCAGTTGGGATGAGAAAGCGGGTGAGCCAAAGGATGATTGCCGGATGGAGGTGTGGACCATTCGCAGTGTGGACGGAGGCAGAACGTGGAATGACAGGCAGCGCCTCCTCGACGGTTACAACGCCAACTTTTTTGGCTTTATCCAAACCAGCGCGGGCAGGCTGGTCGTTGTATTGGAGCATCTGGTCTCCAACCCCGGTCGTTGGGTGGTCTGCTCGTTCGTTTCCGATGACGATGGGCAGTCGTGGGTTCGCAGCAACCTGATTGACCTCGGCGGACACGGCCACCACGACGGCGCAACCGAGCCAACGGTTGCCGAGTTGAGCGATGGTCGGTTGCTCATGTTGATCCGCACCAACCTCGATCGGTTCTGGCAGGCGTTCTCGGATGACGGCGGACGCTACTGGCGTGTCATTCAGCCAAGCTCGATTGACGCGAGCAGCGCGCCCGGCCATCTCGTGCGGCTTCGCAGCGGACGTCTCGCGTTGGTGTGGAACCGCCTCAATCCTGAAAGAGGCACGCGACCGAAGAACGCCCCCAGCCAGGCGTCGGAGGTTCCTACCTCATGGTATCGGGAGGAGCTGTCGTTCGCCCTGTCCGAGGACAACGGAGTGACCTGGACACCGCCCCTTGTCCTTGCGCGCCAGGAAGGCGGGCAACTGAGCTACCCCTGCCTCTTCGAACGTCGTCCGGGAGAGCTATGGGTCATCGCAGGGTTTGCCTTCAAGTCGGGGTGGAAAGAACCCCTGCCGCTCAGGTTGAAGCTGAATGAGGGGGAGTTTCTTCAAGCAATGACGGAGCGGAAAAGCGATAGTTGAGAATGGGAACTCAATCGCAAGGAAGCGGGAGTGATGTGATTGTCTGACAAACAGAAGCGCTTGGGTGTCTATCCGCAACGCGGGATGGGCAGAAACCTGCGCGACCTCCTCCGGATGCTGGAAACCCCGATGTTCGCCCGGTGGTGGGAAGGTTTTCTGCAACAGCAGGAGGCCGATCTGGCCTCACCGCTATGGCCGAAGATTCTCCCGACAGGTGATGCTGTCACCGACCTCGACGCCCGGCAGGCGCGATTGATGGCGGCGGCAAACCATGCGGAGACGTTGGGGCTGGCCTTTGCCCTGTCGGGTGACAGACGATTGGGGAAGCGTGGACGAGACCTCCTTGGTAAGATCGCGGCGGATGAGACTCCTACGTGGATGACACTTGTCCACAAGAGCATGTATCCCGGAGTTTCCGCCGACCTGCATGTTGCGATTCTCTCAAAGACTCTCGCCTGTGCATACGGCTGGCTTTCCGGCGTGGTCAGTACTGAACTGCAACATGCTCTCTGGTCAAAGTTGAAAAGCCACGGTCCCGGCGTCATCTACCGCGACTCGGGCGAGACACCGCGGTCGAAACGGGCCTGGTGGAGTGATGCCTACAACTCCAACTGGTGCAGCGTTCTCAACGGTGGGATGGGAATCGCTGCGCTTGCGTTTCGAGAGATGGATCGCCGGACGACGGGACGCTGGCTTGTGGTCGCCAAAGGCCGCATCGTTACCATGCTCGACATGGTGGCCGAAGAAGGCGCGGGATTGGAGGGAACATCTTACTGGTTCACCTGTTTCGGCCCGATCCTGGAGTTCTGCGAGGGTCTGCGGAACACAACGGGGGAGAACCTCTTCAACCATCCTTTCTGGACCGTTGCCCACCAGTATTCGACCTATCTCGCCATGCCCGACTTCTCTGGCTTCGCAAACTTCGGTGACGCGCACTATCCGGGAGTGCACGGAAGTTGGGTCCTCTACGGAATTGCCTCACGCGCCCGAAACGGCAGGGCGCAATGGCTGGCGAATCGCATTTGCGAGCACAGCGGCGTCTCGCACCGCGACCTCCTCTTCTGCGATCCTGACATCGAGGAGATTCCGCCCGACGATCTTCCCGCGAGCCGCCTCTTCAAGAGCATCCACCTTGCGACCTTCCGCTCCAGTTGGGATGAAGACGCGGTGTTCCTGGCATTCAAGGGGGGATCGAACTCCTGGTCACACTGTCATCTCGATCTGGCAAGCTTCATCCTGCACGCCTACGGCGAACCGCTGGTCGTTGACCCAGGCACGCTCGGCTACAGCGACCACTACTTCAACAGCGTCGAACCACCCGTCTCGACCGCGTGGCACAACACGCTCATCGTGGATGGCGGCAACCAGCGCCAACCGCCGCGTTATCGCATGAGCTATGACCTGAACGAAGGTGGAGATGCGTATGGTGAACTCTCCAGCTTCACGGAGTCCGAAGGCTCCGCAATAATCCGAGGCGATGCGACCACGGCCTACGCCGACACACTCGAACGGTTCCACCGGTACGTCGTCTATCTGAAACCCAACTGCTTCGTCGTCTACGACGACATCATTGTGAAGGATGCGCGAACGCAACGGCATTTGGAGTGGCTACTGCACAGCGCCGCGCCGATGGTGGAGCTGGGAGACCGCATCGAGATTCGGGGCGAGAAAGCGACACTGGTGGTCCAGCCGCTACTTCCGCAGCCCCTGCATTACAAGTTCCTCCCCCACCGCACGACGGGCAACGCATCGCATCCCGTCCCCGTCTATTGCCTCAGCCTCCGCCAAGACTGGCACCACCTGTGGAATGTTACGCCAGGCGACTGTCCGTTCCCGCAATGGGACTCGCGTCGCGCCGCCCCGCTTTACGGGCCGCGGTATCACTACCTCGTCGTTCTCACGGCCCTGCGAACGGGAGAGTCCGGAATCCCGAAAGTGGAACTGTTGCGCGTCAAGGAGAATGTGTGTGTTCGGATCGCTCGCGCGAAGCAGAGCCACACAATCGTCTTTGGCGGTGACGGGAAAGTACTTGCGTGGACACGAGCGCCCGACAGCGATGGGACCTCATGGAATCCTGTATAGCGCCCCGTCGTCAAACAACCCCCTCGCTCCCTCCGCTGGTCGGCCCACCCCTGGCATGACCATCAGACGAGCCGACGATGAGGCGATTCAGCAACAACACCCTCCCAAGGGATCCGTTCTTCAGATCGTCGGCTATTCCCAACAGAGCGAGCTACTTCGCGCGAGAGATCGTGCACCGAACAATCTCAATAAGCTGCCGACGTGCAATACCGAGTTGCTGAGCCATCTTGGACAGCATTCCATCGCTCAATTCCCGGTGGCCATGGGACATCATCGTGTGTGCCACTCGCTGTCCCTTCACATCGAGGACAAAGACTCGATGCTTTCTGTCCTGTCTCACACATCCCAATTTGTGGATCAGGGAAGGCTCGACCTCCCGTGCGGGTAGTGGCATCACTCTCCGTCACCGGGTTCAAATACGGAGCGAAGCAGATTATGTTGGGGCAGCAGGCAAAGGTGGAGTGGGCGATCTTCTTCTTTCAGAGATTCGTACATGTCGCGGAGTGCCTGCAGGTATTCCTCACGTACAGTTTCCTTCGTCGGCCCCACACCGAAAAGATGCGTCTGGCTATCGGAACAAAGAAATACCTCTCCATCCTGGCGGGTTCTCGGGCGCAGCAAATGAAAGAGCCTTTGCGTTCTTTGCGTCTTTACGGTTTATTTTCGTAGGAGGGATTCCTGTCGATGGGTCGCCGGTCGAGGCTATGGACCGTTGGCGCGCTATTTTTCGTAGTGAAACCGGCAGGAGATGATGGTCAATTCCGTTTCGGATGCAGCGTAGACCAATCGGTGCTCCGCGTTGATCCGTCTCGACCAGTAACCTGACAACTCCCCCTTCAGTGGCTCCGGCTTGCCTATCCCGACGTAAGGCTGTGTCGATAAATAAAGGTATCATCTCGGTCAGCGCGTTGAGGGGTGAATGGTGTAATTCCAGTCACCATGAAATGTGTTCCGTTTTAGGTTTACTCGCTTAATTTCCTCATCCGTCACTTTCCGGCCGGTCGGATATTTCCGACGATCCAAACGGCATGTCACTTGGATCCCTTTGGCGGTCGTCGTGCGAGAGATAAGATTGACGATCGTCTCATAATCCCGCAGCGGCTCGCCGCGCCAATTCGAGGAGATGAAAGAGAACAACCGGTGTTCAACCTTGTTCCATTTGCTGGTGCCAGGCGGAAAGTGACAGACGGAAATAGAAAGACCCGTTTCATCCGCAAACTTCTGCTCGAGCTCGCAGAGTTCACCGCGAACTCTGTGAGTTCACCACCACCCCCGGAT